>NZ_AUDT01000003.1:0-309290 GCF_000425605.1 Thioalkalivibrio sp. ALE17 | reverse complement strand
ACGGGGCTTTTCGCGAACGCTTCGCTAGGGAGACGCTGATTGAATCGCACGTCCGCGCTCGAGTCGCTTTTGCGTGCGAACAAGGCGCGGTGACCGCCGTGCAGTCATTCTGCACAAGGGAGCCGCAACGCCGTTCCCGCGCGAAAGCGGCCGAGCCCCTGCTTTCAATGGCTTGTGGGGTTGGTGCCCCCTGTTCCCCGATCCTGCGTTGCGCCGCTTGCGGGTAGAACCACTACCCGCTGCACGACGCGCCTTGTCTCGGAAAACAGGGGGCACCAACGCGGACGTGCGATTCAATCAGCGTCTCCCTAGCCGGCCGGCTTACTGCTGCGGCTGGATGCTCACGAAACGACGGTTGTGCGGACCACCCACCTTGAAGACGACCTGGCCGTCGACCTTGGCGAACAGCGTATGGTCCTTGCCGCAACCCACGCCCTCGCCGGGATGATACTGCGTCCCGCGCTGACGAACGAGGATGTTGCCGGCGCGCACGACCTGACCGCCAAAGCGCTTCACGCCAAGGCGTTTGCTCTCGGAATCGCGCCCGTTGCGGGTACTCCCGCCTGCCTTCTTATGTGCCATGGTTCAGTTCTCCTGAATGCCTGCGCCGATCAGCCGGCGATGCCGGTGATGCGCACGGTGGTGTAGTGCTGGCGGTGCCCCATCTGCTTCTGGGAATGCTTGCGCCGCCGGAATTTCATGATGTGGACCTTCTTGGCGCGGCCATGGTCTTCGACCTTGGCAGTGACCTTGCCACCGTCCACCAGCGGGGCCCCGACGCGGACATCGTCACCCGCACCGACCATCAGCACCTGGTCGAATTCGACCTCGGAACCGGCCTCGGCCTCGAGCTTTTCGATGCGAATCACGTCGCCTTCGGCGACGCGGTACTGTTTACCACCTGTTGCGATGATCGCGTACATTTCCCTGGGACTCCGTTGCGATACCTTGTGTGGACCAGCCGACGGGACTGGTCTCGCGAAAGGGCGGAAATGCTAGCAGCGCTTCGCTTGCGGGTCAATGCCGGGACCAGCCTGTCTCCAGCGGGCGCACGGCCTTGCGGTTCCCTTGTACAGAATGGCTGCACGGCAGTCACCACGCATTAAATGCACGCAAAAGCGACTCGCGCGCGAGCGTGTACATTTATCAGTGCTTCTCTGTCTGGAAGACAAGCCGCGCCCGCCCGCGCGCGAGCTTGTACATTCGGTGGCGTTTCCCTAGCATGCCTTCGCCCCTCCCGACCACTCTACATATCCTGACAGAGCCCGCTTGCCTACCCCCATGTCCATTGACGCGATCCGAGAACTGGCGGCCGACGACATGCAGGCCGTCGATCAGTGCATCCGCGAGCGCCTGAGCTCGCCGGTGGTGCTGATCAACCAGCTCGGGCACTACATCATCCACTCGGGCGGCAAGCGCCTGCGGCCGCTGCTGGCCACGCTGTCCGCGCGCGCCTGCCATGTGCAGGGCCAGGACCCCGTCACGCTGGCGGCGGTGGTGGAGTTCATCCATACCGCGACCCTGCTGCACGACGACGTGGTCGACGCCTCCGAGATGCGCCGCGGCAACGAGACCGCCAACCATATCTTCGGCAACGAGGCCGCGGTGCTGGTGGGCGACTTTCTCTACTCGCGCGCGTTCGAGATGATGGTCGAGGTCGGCTCCATGCGGGTGATGGAGATCCTCTCCCACGCGACCAACGTGATCGCCGAGGGCGAGGTCATGCAGCTGATGAACTGCCACGACGCCGACGTCGACGAGCAGCGCTACATGCACGTGATCCAGTCGAAGACCGCCAAGCTGTTCGAGGCCGCCTGCCAGCTGGGCGCAATCCTGGGCGAACGCCCGCAGGCCGACGAACAGGCGCTGGCGCGCTACGGCATGCATCTGGGCACCGCCTTCCAGCTGATCGACGATGTCCTCGACTACTCCTCGGATGACGAGGTCACCGGCAAGCGCATGGGGGACGACCTCGCCGAGGGCAAGCCCACCCTGCCGCTGATCCACGCCCTGCGCGTCGGCACACCGGAGCAGCAGGCGATCGTGCGCCAGGCCATCGAGGACGGCGGGCGCGACCGGGTCGACACGGTGCTGCAGGTGGTGCACGGGACGGACGGCCTGGCCTATACCCGGTCCCGCGCGGAGGCGGAAACCGACGCCGCGATCGAGGCCATCTCCACCCTGCCCGACTCACCGCACCGCCAAGCGCTGATCGACCTCGCCCGCTTCGCCGTCGGGCGCAACCACTGACGACCGCGCCCGACCCGATTTTCATCCTGCGGGGGCATGGACACGCCGGGAGAGGCTCGGCATAATAGCGGGCTCGGTTCGGAGTGTAGCTCAGCTTGGTAGAGCACTGCCTTCGGGAGGCAGGGGTCGAAGGTTCGAATCCTTTCACTCCGACCAACCTTCTTCTTTGACCCTGGCTACCCGCCTGTGGCTCGCCGCAAACGGCCCGCCCGGGAGACCGCCAGGTCCCGATCACGTTCAGGTTCCGCGGACACGTCCATGACCGCCAGCACCCCGGCCGCTCGCGGCACCCTCTATATCGTTTCCGCCCCGTCCGGCGCCGGCAAGACCAGCCTGGTCGCGGCGCTCCTGGAGACGGTGGAGGCCGTGGAGGTCTCGGTCTCGCACACCACGCGCAAGCCGCGCGCCAGCGAGGTGGACGGGCAGCACTACCACTTCGTCTCCGCCGAGACCTTCCTCGGCATGATCGAGGACGGGCAGCTACTGGAACACGCCAAGGTGTTCGACAACTTCTACGGCACCGCGCGCGCCAGCGTCGACGAGCGCCTGGACGCTGGCGTCGACGTGATCCTGGAGATCGACTGGCAGGGCGCGCGCCAGGTGCGCGCGGCGGTACCGGACGCCCACTCCATCTTCATCCTGCCCCCCTCGCGCGACGAGCTGGAGCGCCGCCTGCGCGGCCGCGGCCAGGACGAGGAGGACGTGATCCAGCGCCGCCTGCGCGACGCCAAATCCGACTGCACACATTTCCGCGAGTACGACTACACCGTGGTCAATGCCGATTTCGACGAGGCCGTGCGCGACCTGGCCTGTATCTTCCGCGCCAATCGTCTGCGCACCGTGGAACAGGAGACCCGAGCCGCACCCACGATCGGGAATCTGTTGGCGGCGGCGCCGGGGTCGGCGTAACATGCTAGTGAACTGCGGCTGTGCCGCATGGATTTCAAGAATTTACTGACCGGAGTATCCGATGGCACGCGTTACCGTCGAGGACTGCCTCGAAAATGTCGAAAACCGCTTTCAGCTGGTGCTGATGGCCGCCCGCCGGGCCCGCCACATCGCCCACGGCAAGGAAGCGCGTGTACCCGAGGACAACGACAAGCCCACGGTGATCGCCCTGCGCGAGATCGCCGCCGGCGTAGTCGGTCCGGAGGTGTTCGACGAACACGACGAACGGCCCCAGAACCAGATGCTGGACTTCAGCACCATCCGTCATCTGGAACAGCTGGAAGCCGACGAACGCTAGGCGAGGGTTTTCAATGGCCGCTGGGCAGCCAGCCGCGCCCGGGGCCGTTTCGGCGGCAACGGGTGATTCGACCCGATTCCTGATCAGCGATTTGTGTTCCGAGCTCGAGGCCTATCTCGAGCCGGAAGAGGTCGAGGAGGTCTATCGCGCCTATCTCCTGGGCGCGGAATCCCACGAAGGCCAGACCCGCAAGACCGGCGAACCCTACATCTATCACCCCCTGGCCGTGGCCCGCACCATGGCCGAGATGCGGATGGACCACCAGGCGATCTGCGCCGCCATCCTGCATGACGTGATGGAGGACACCGCTACCAGCAAGGACCGCATCCACGCCGAGTTCGGCGAGGAGGTCGCGGAGCTGGTGGACGGCGTCTCCAAGCTCACCCACCTGCAGTTCCAGTCCAAGGCCGAGGCGCAGGCGGAGAACTTCCGCAAGATGATGCTGGCGATCACCCGCGATATTCGGGTGATCCTGATCAAGCTGGCCGACCGCCTGCACAACATGCGCACCCTGGGCGTGATGCGCCCGGACAAGCGCCGGCGCATCGCCAAGGAAACCCTGGAGATCTACGCCCCCATCGCGCAGCGCCTGGGCATGAACGCCATGCGCCGCGAGCTGGAGGCCCTCGGCTTTTCCGCCAAACACCCGTGGCGCGCGGCCGTACTGGAACGCGCGGTGCACCGTGCCGGCGGCAACCGCCGCGAGCCCATGCGCAATATCGAGCAGGCGATCTGCTCGCGCATGGAGGCCGCCGGCATCGTCGGGCGCATCTCCGGACGCGAGAAGGGGCTGTACAGCATCTACCGCAAGATGCGCGACAAGCACCACTCGTTCGAGGAGGTGTTCGACGTCTTCGCCATCCGCATCATCGTCGACGACGTCGATACGTGCTACCGCTCCCTGGGCGTGGTGCACAACCTCTACAAGCCGGTACCGGGGCGCTTCAAGGACTACATCGCGATCCCCAAATCCAACGGCTACCAGTCGCTGCATACCATCCTGTTCGGCCCGCAGGGCGTGCCCATCGAGATCCAGATCCGTTCCACCGAGATGGATCGCGTGGCCGAGAGTGGTATCGCCGCGCACTGGCAGTACAAGGCCGGGGGCGAATCCACCCGGACCGCCCAGAGCCGCGCGCGCGAATGGCTGAAGGATGTCCTCGAGATCCAGAACAGCGTGGGCAACTCGATCGAGTTCCTGGAGAACGTGAAGGTCGACCTGTTCCCCGACGAGGTCTACACCTTTACCCCCGGTGGCGACATCATGGTCCTGCCGCGCGACGCGACCCCGATCGACTTCGCCTACGCAGTGCACTCCGACGTCGGCAACCGCTGTGTGGCGGCCAAGATCGACCGTCAGTTGGCACCGCTGTCGGTGCGCCTGCAAAGCGGCCAGACGGTGGAGATCGTCACCTCCCCCGGCGCGCGCCCCAACCCGGCCTGGTTGTCCTTCGTGGTCACCGGCAAAGCCCGTACCGGCATCCGCCACTGCCTGAAGTCGATGCAGTCCGAGGAGGCCCGCACTCTGGGCGAACGCCTGCTGGAGAAGGCGCTGGAGTCGCTGGACACCAGCCTGCCGCGGATCTCGCCGGCACGCCTGGACCAGATGCTGGACGCGATGCAGCTGAAGGACCTGGACGCACTGCTGGTCGACATCGGCCTGGGCAACCGCATGGCCTCACTGGTCGCCCGCCAGATGGCCGGCAGGGACGCCCCCGAGCCCGCGGCCGACGAGGCACCCACCACCCTCGCGGTCAGCGGTACCGAGGGCCTGGTGCTGAACTACGCCCGGTGCTGTCACCCGATCCCGGGTGACCCGATCATCGGCCAGCTGAGCGCCGGCCGCGGCCTGGTGGTCCACCGGGAAAACTGCCGCAACGTCCTGCACGAAAGCCGCGACCGCAGCGACCGCACCATCACGCTGGAATGGTCGCACGAGCCATCCCTGCAGTTCACCGCCGCGGTGCGCACCCGCACGGCCAACCGCCGCGGGGCCCTGGCCGACATGGCTGCGGTCATCGCCGACCATGGCTCCAACATCGAGCACATCTCCTTCAACGAGCAGGATGGCCACTCCACCGCGATGACCTTCCTGCTGACCGTGCGCGATCGCCAGCACCTGGCCCAGATCATGCGCGGTCTGCGCCGCCTGCCCGACGTCCTGCGCATCTCGCGCCAGCGCGGCTGACGCCCGAGACCTCGGCCGCACCGCCCGCCGGAGCGCGGGCTTCTTGCAGTTGCCCCCGCCGCGACGGAACATCGGGCCATGATCCTCGACATCCTCAGGCAGACGCTGAGTGTCGCGTTGACGGCGGCGCCCTGGCTGCTGCTAGGCCTGCTCGCGGCCGGCGGCGTCAAGGCACTGATTCCGGAGGCTGCCCTGCAGCGCTGGCTGGGCGGCTCGGGCATTCCCGCCACCGCGCGGGCCGCCGTGGTCGGCGCCCCCCTGCCCCTTTGCTCCTGCGGGGCCATCCCGACCGCACTGGCCCTGCACCGCGGCGGGGCCGGGCGGGGCCCCACCACCGCCTTCCTGATCGGCACGCCGGGCGTCGGCGTCGACTCGCTCGCCATCAGCTATGCCCTGCTGGGCCCCATGATGGCCGTGGCCCGGGCCCTGGGCGCCATTGTCACGGCCATCACCACAGGCCTGCTGGTGGGCCGCACCCGCGCCGCGACCGAGCGTCCGGACCCACCGCGGGGCGAACCGGACAGCTGCGGGACCGCCGACGGCTGCGCCACACCCGAGGCCCCGGAGCGTTTGTCCGCACGGCTGCGCGCGGGCCTCGCCTATGCCTTTGGCGGCGTGCTCGACGATATCCGCCTGTGGCTGGTGATCGGCCTGCTGGTCGCCGGCGCCCTGCTCGCCCTGGTCCCGCCGGCCACGCTGGCCGCCTGGGGATCGGGCCTGCCGGCCATGCTCGTAATGGCCGTCATCGGCATCCCCATGTACCTCTGCGCGACCGCCGCAACACCGATCGCCGTGGGCCTGATCGCGGCCGGGGTCTCCCCCGGCACCGTGCTGGTGTTCCTGCTGGCCGCACCGATCACCAGCCTGGCGACCCTGGGCGTGTTTCGCCGCGAACTGGGCACGCCGGCGCTATTGCTCTACCTGACCGGTATCGCGGTCACCACCATCGCGCTGGGGCTCGCCCTGGACGCCGGACTCGCCCACACCGGGGTCGACGTCGCCACGCAGATGGGCACCGCCGGCGAGATGCTGCCCGCCTGGCTCGAGTGGAGCACCCTGGTCATCCTGATCGTCCTGGCCACACCGGTCCTGCGCCGATGGCTGGACCGTCTGATCCCTCACCCACAACCCCGGAGCGCGTGATGTCCAATCGTTCCATCGGACTCGATGGCCCCCTGTATGACTACCTCCTGGAGCACTCGCTGCGCGAGCAGGAGATACTCGCCGAGCTGCGTGCCGAGACCGCGAACCTGCCCGAGGCCAACATGCAGATCGCCCCGGAGCAGGGCCAGTTCATGGCGCTACTGGCGCGGCTCATGGGGGCGCGGCGCTATCTGGAGATCGGGACCTTCACCGGCTACAGCGCGCTGGCCATCGCGCTGGCCCTGCCGGAGGACGGCACGGTCGTTACCCTGGACAAGAGCGCGCAGTGGACCACCACGGCCCGGCGCTACTGGGAACGCGCCGGGGTCAGCGGTCGCATCCGGCTCGAGCTGGGCGAGGCCGGCAACACGCTGCAGGCACTGGAGGCCGAAGGCGAGACCAGCCGCTTCGACCTGGCCTTCATCGACGCGGACAAGACCGGCTACCCCGACTACTTCGAGCACTGCCTGCGCCTGGTCCGTGCCGGCGGCCTGATCCTGGTCGACAACACCTTGTGGCATGGCAGCGTCGCCGACCCGGACGACACGCGCGAAGACACCCGCGCGATCCGCGCCTTCAACGATGCCCTGCACCACGACGAACGCATCGACCTCTCGCTGGCCCCCATCGGCGACGGCCTGACCCTCGCCCGCCGCCGCTGAACCAGCCGCAAGTCTCGATTCACCACAGAGCGCACGGAGTACACAGAGGGGGCTTCAAGGCTGAAATCAAGGGCCTGTTGATTCACCACGAAGCGCACGAAGGCACGAAGAAAATCCTTTTGTTGTAAGCGTTCCTGGTGGCGAACGGCTTTGTTCCAGCCCGCGGGTCATCCTGAACAATTATCCCGCCCCCCTTGTCCTTCTCCGTGATCTCTGTGCCCTCTGTGGTCGAACCGCTGTTGCCCTCGCCCTTCTTCGTGCCTTCGTGCACTTCGTGGTGAATATTCTTTTCCCTGCGCATATCCTCCACGAAGCGTTACAGGCAGAGGCCGCTGTCGGCGAGGCCGCGGCGGCAGATGGCCCGGCGTTCCACCGTGCGCACCACCCAGCCCGCCTCCGTCTCGTCCAGCTCCAGCCGGAATTCGTAGGCCTCGACGGCATCATCACGCAGCCCGGTCAGGCGGACCTCCGCGCGTTCCGGGCGCGGCTGGTCGATCTCCAGCCCCGCGTAGTCGACGGCCAGGCCGGATTTCCAGCCACTGGCCGCGAACCACTCCATCACCGCGGCACCCGGCATCACCCTCGGCTCAAGCGATGGCACCGCCTGGGCCTCGAAGGCCGTCGGCGCGGGTTCCCATCCTTCGGGCAACCCCGCGGACGTGCCGTCATCGCCCGGATCCGGGGTCGACGTGGCGCAACCCGCCAGAAGCAGCGCCAGCACACCCCCTGCAACCTGCCTTCTCCAGTACATCACGTGGACTGCCTCGCAAATCATCCGCTGCCTGGAAACATACCGGAGCGCGAAACGTCCTACCATGAGAGATCAACATCATTGGTCAGCCGCCCCGCGGCACCCCGGAGGACCCGACATGAACCTGCTCGAAGTGCGCCCCATCCTGCTCGCCGGGCTGTGCGGTCTGATGCTGGCCGCAAGCCCCCTGTATGCCGCCGATCACGACACCCACGCAGGGGACGAACCCACGGCCACCGACGAATCGGATGCCGCCATGGAGGACGATGCCACCGCCAGCGAGATGGAGGAACTGCGCGAGTCCTGGGCCGAGACCCGCGAGGAACTCCAGGAGGAAGGCGAGGAGGCCGGCGAGGCCACCCGCTCCCGTACCCGCGAGACCCTGGACGCGATGGACCGCGAACTGAGCCGCCTGGGCAACAACATCCGCGAGGGCTGGGACGACCTGAGCGACGCCACCCGCGAGCGCCGCGAACGGGCCTATGACGGCCTGGTCGAGGAACGGGACCGCCTGGCCGAATGGTCGGGCGAGATGCGCGAGCGCTCCTCCGGCGCCTGGGGCGGGGTGCGCGATGGCGCCCGCGACGCCTGGGGCGGCATCCGTGACGGCTCGCGCAAGGCCTGGGGCTCGGTACGCGACGCCTTCCGCGGGGACGACGCGCCGGCCGACGGCACCGGCGAGCCGGACGTTCAGGACTGATGCCGGACCCGCGTACCCTCCGCGCCGGTTTCGCCGGTGCGGTGCTGCTCCTGTCCGCTGCCACGCTGGCGGGCTGCGACGGCTTCGGCGGGGCCTCCGGCACCCCCGACCACCTCGAACGCACCACCGACCCGGAGATCCTGCAGCGCGGGGAACGGCTCTATCAGGAGCACTGCATCGCCTGCCACGGGGCCCAGCGCGAGGGCGCCGAGAACTGGCGCCAGCGCAACCCGGACGGTACCCTGCCGCCGCCCCCGCTGGATGGCAGCGCCCACACCTGGCACCACCCCTATTGGCAGCTGAAGGACATGATCCGTTATGGCGCCGAGGCGCGCGGCGGCGCCATGCCCAGCTTCGAGGACACCCTGTCGGAGGCGGACGTCGAGGCGATCATCGCCTGGCTGCAGTCACACTGGCCGGACGAGATCTTCGAGGCCTGGAAACGCTACGACCGCAACCATCCCACCCAGGCGGACTGGGAGGAGGCCATGGGCGAACCCTGGGTCACCCATCCCGACGAATGATGCGGCGCGCATGCCGGGGCCCTACAATGCGCACGGAATGGCACGGGCCACGGAGGCGTCTTTCGGATGAGACGCCACCGCGCATACCGGCTGGCAAGGGACGCAGCGCAATCATGACGGCCGGGAGTGGCCCATGCAGTACACCCAGACGCGCAGGCCTCGGACGCGCACAATTTGCCTCGCCCACGGGGGGTGCGCGTGAACCGACGCGCGCGCGACTTCGCGACGGATAGCGAACGCGACCGCCTGCAGACCCTGGTCGAGCAGGAACGCGCGGCTCGCCGCCGCGCCGAGACGCTGGCCGAGACCCGGCTGCAGGACGTCTACGCGAAGCAGCAGCAGATCGAGCTGCTCAACACCATTGCCTCCACCGCGAACCAGTCCGACTCCATCGCGCATGTACTGCGCGCGGCGCTGGCCGCGATCGGACGCTACCTGGACTGGCCGGTGGGGCATGCCTACCTGGCCCGACCGAACCAACACAGTGGCCACAGCCAGCTAGACCCCACCGGCATCTGGCATCTCGCCTCTGCTGAGCCCTTCACCGCCTTTCGCGACAGCACCGAGAACACGAGCTTCGGCCCCGGCGAGGGGCTGCCCGGCCGTGTGCTGGACCACGGCGAGCCCGCGTGGATCGAGGATCTCGCGGCGGACGACAACTTCCCGCGCGCGCCTCAGGCAACGGCCAGCGGCCTGCACTCCGGCTTCGCCTTCCCGGTCATGGTCGGCCACGAGGTGGCCTGTGTCCTCGAATTTTTCGCCACCGAGCCCACCACCACCGACCCCGACCTGCTCTGGCTGATGTGGCAGATCGGCGTGCAGCTCGGCCGCGTGATCGAGCGCAACCGCCACGAGGAACGCCTGCTCCACAACGCCTCCCACGACCAGCTGACCGGCCTCCCCAACCGGCGCTTGTTCCACGACCGGCTGGCGCACGCGATCGCCCGTGCCACGCGAGAGCCCTTCAACCTGTTCGCGGTGCTGTTCGTGGACATCGACCGCTTCAAGGTCGTCAACGACAGCCTGGGCCATCCGGCCGGCGACGAGCTGCTGGTGCGCGTGGGCCAGCGCCTGCTGACCGCGCTGCGCCAGAACGACACGGTCTCGCGCCCCAAGGGGGACGAGGCCAACCGCCCGGACGACACCCTTGCGCGGCTGGGTGGCGACGAGTTCACCATCCTGCTGGAGGGCCTGCACGAGCCGGTGGATGCCCTGCGCGTGGCCGAGCGCCTGCAGGCCGTGCTGCACGAGCCGTTCTCCATCGCCGGGCAGGACGTCTATGTCACCGTCAGCATCGGCATCGCGACCCGGCCCTACGGCCAGAGCTGCCCGATCCAGGCGCCCGGAGACACGGACGACCCGGCCCGTCCGGCCACACCGGATGACCTGATGCGCGAGGCGGACATGGCGATGTACCGCGCGAAGTCACTCGGCAAGGCCCGGTGCGAGTTCTGCGACCCGGGCATGCAGACGCAGGCCCTGCAAAGCCTGGCGCTGGAGACCGACCTGCGCCTGGCGGTGGAACGCGGCGACTTCCGCGTCCACTTCCAGCCCATCATGTCGCTCGGCGAGGAGCGGATCACCGGCTTCGAGGCCCTGGTACGCTGGGAGCGCAACGGGGAACTGGTGCCGCCCGATCACTTCATCCCGATCGCGGAGGACACCGGGCAGGTGCACCTGATCGACATGCAGGTCCTCTACACTGCCTGCCGCCAGCTGGTGGAGTGGAACGCGGACGGGGCGAGAACGCCCCTGACCATCAGCACCAACCTCTCCGCCCGTCAGCTCACCCGCCCGGAACTCGTGGGGGACGTGCAGACCATCCTGGAAGGCACCGGCGCCCCGGCCGCGCAGGTGCGCCTGGAGATTACCGAGACGGCCACCCTCGGCAACCTGGACGAACTGATCGAGACCCTGCACCGGCTGAAGGCCCTGGGCATCAGCCTGGCGATGGACGACTTCGGCACCGGCTACTCCTCGCTCAGCTACCTGCACCGCCTGCCACTGGATATCCTCAAGATCGACCGCAGCTTCGTGGCCGGCCTGGATCGCGACGAATACAGCCAGCGCCTGGTGCAGACCGTGATCCACATGGCCCGCAATCTCGGGCTCGAGGCCGTGGCCGAGGGCGTGGAAAGCCACACCCACGCCGCCACGCTGCGCGCCCTCGGCTGCTCGCTGGCGCAGGGCTATTACTACTCGCCCCCGGTGGACGCCGCGGGTGCAACCGCCCTGCTCGGCGGAACCATGCCGCGCCCGCCGGCCCACTGAGCCGGGGCTCCGGGAAACGCGCTCTGCCCGACCCGCGCGCGTTCGGTCAGACGGCGCGCGGCAACACCCCGCGCCGGCGTGCCAGCACCTGGCGCACCACCAGCTTTTCCAGTTCCACGATCACGAACACCGCCAGGCCAAAGGCCAGGATGCGCGCCCAGTCGTCCGCGCCGATGGCGGTGGTCCCGAACAGGGTGTGCATTACGGGCACGTAGGTGAACGCCAGCTGCAGCAGCACCAGGACCCCGATGGCCAGCCACATCGCGCGCGAGCGGAACAGCTCGCCGCCCGGCAGCACCGGTTGATGGATCAGACGCAGGTTCAGCAGGTAGAAGGCCTGCCCGGCCACCAGGGTATTGATCGCCACGGTACGCGCGACCTCGTCGGCCACCCCAGCCAGGGTCTCCATGTAGACGAAATGCCCGAAGGTCCCGGCCCACAGCAGCAACGCCACGAACGGGATGCGCCAGAGCAGGAACCCGGACAACAGGGGCGTGTCCGGCGCCCGTGGCGGGCGCTGCATCACGCCCGGCTCGGCCTTCTCGAAGGCCAGCGCCATGGCCAGGGTCACCGAGGTCACCATGTTGACCCACAGCACCTGCACCGGGGTGAGCGGCAACGCCAGCCCCATCAGGATCGCCATCATGATGGTCAGCGACTGCCCGGCATTGGTCGGCAGCATATGCAGGATGGCCTTGCGGATGTTGTCGTAGACCGTCCGGCCCTCCTCCACCGCATGCGCGATGGAGGCGAAATTGTCGTCCGCCAGGACCATCTCGGAGGCCTCCTTGGCCGCCTCGGTCCCCTTGCCCCCCATGGCCACGCCGACATCCGCCCGCTTCAGGGCCGGGGCATCATTCACCCCGTCGCCGGTCATCGCCACGATACGCCCGCCCTGCTGCAGGGCACGCACCAGCCGCAGCTTGTGTTCCGGCGAGGTCCGCGCAAAGACGTCCGTACGCTCCGCGGTTTCGGCCAGCGCCCCCTCGTCCAGGGCATCCAGCTCGTGACCGGCCCGCGCCTCGGCATCGCGGCCCAGGCCCAGCTGCTCGCCGATCGCCCGGGCGGTCGCCAGGTGGTCGCCGGTGATCATCTTGACGTCGATTCCGGCCGCGCGGCACTCGGCCACCGCGCGGATCGCCTCGTCGCGTGGCGGGTCGATGATCCCCAGCAGGGCAAGCAGGGTAAAACCACCGGCCTCGACATCATCGAAACGCAGCTCGCCGTGATCGGGTTCGGTATCGCGCACGGCCACGGCCAGCAGGCGCTGACCGCGGGCCGCCACGGCCTCCATGGCGACGTGCCAGCGCTCGCCATCCAGCGCCTCGCGGGTCTCGCCATCGACCTGCTGCTCGCTGCAAAGCTCCAGCACGCGCTCGGGCGCCCCCTTCAGGAAGATGCGGGCGTGACCGTCGTGGTCGTGGTGCAGGGTCGCCATGTAGCGATGATCCGACTCGAACGGGATCACGTCGGTGCGCGGCAGGCGTTCGCCTTCCAGGCGCGGGTCCAGCCCGGCCTTTTGCGCCAGGGTAATCAGGGCGCCCTCGGTCGGGTCGCCCTCCATCACCCAGTCGCCATCCTTCTGGTAGAGCCGGGCGTCATTGCACAGCAGCCCCGCCCGCAGCACCTCGCGCAACAGCGGGTCCTCGTCCGGGTCCAGATCCCGTTCGTCCTCGGAGAACTGCCCCTGCGGCGCATAGCCCACGCCGCTGACGAGGATCTCCCGGGTGGCCGTGCGCAGCGTCTGCGCCGTCATCTCGTTACGGGTGAGCGTGCCGGTCTTGTCGGAACAGATGGCCGAGACCGACCCCAGGGTCTCGACCGCCGGCAGGCGCCGGATGATCGCATTGCGCCGCGCCATCTTCTGCACCCCAATGGCCAGCGCGATGGTCATGATGGCGGGCAGGCCCTCGGGGATGGTGGACACCGCCAGGCTCGCCGCCGCGAGGAACATCTCGTCCAGCGGATAGCTGCGCACCCAGTAACCGAAGGCGAAGGTCGCCGCCGCGATGACCACGATCACGGCCGCCAGCCAGTGACCGAACTGTTCCATCTGCCGGACCAGCGGCGTCTCCAGCCCCTCGACCTCGCCGAGCATGGTGGAGATGCGTCCGATCTCGGTATGCTCGCCGGTGGCCACGACAACGCCCGCACCGCGGCCAAAGGCCACCAGCGTCCCGGAGAAGGCCATGCCGCGCCGGTCCCCAAGGTCGACCTCCCGTTCCACCGTGGCGGTATCCTTCTCGACCGCCACCGACTCGCCGGTCAGGACCGCCTCTTCCAGGCGCAGGTTCTTGGTCTCGAACAGCCGCAGGTCGGCGGGCACCCGGTCACCGGCCTGCAGGTGCACGATATCGCCGGGCACCAGCTCCTCGGCCGGGATCTCGCGACGCTCGCCTGCGCGCGTTACCACCGCGCGCGGGGACAGCATGCGACGGATGGCATCCAGGGCCTTCTCCGCCTTGCCCTCCTGGACGAACCCGATCAGCGTATTGATCAGGACCACGGCCAGGATCACGCCGGTATCCACCCAGTGCCCGAGCAGCGCCGTCCCCAGCGCCGCGACCAGCAGGATGTAGATCAGTACGTTGTGAAAATGGCGCAGGAAGCGCCGGACTACGCCCGCCCGCTCCGGGGGACGCAACTGATTGGGGCCAAAGTGCGCCAGACGTTCCTCGGCCACGACCGCCGACAGCCCCTCGCGGGCGGAGCCCCAGTGCTCCAGCGCATCATCCGCGGACCGGCTGTGCCAGGCGGGGGTCTCCCGGTTGTCACCCGGATCGGTAGGGTCGGGGGTATCGGTCATGGGCAACGCCCTGCTGTGTCAACGTCGCCCTATCGTCGCCCGGCGCCCGGGGGCCGGCAAGGCCCCGAACGCCGGGCAACCCGCCGGATCAGAACTGCATGCCCACCTTGCCCATCACGCGCATGTTGTCGGCATCGGCGCGACGGCCGTCGAAGCGGTCACTCTCGGTGAACTGGTAACGCGCCTCCAGCCCCAGAAACCACTGCCGGTCCAGCTGGTACTTCAGGCTGCCACCCAGCTGGGCCGCCCACAGGCCATTGCGGTCGTCATCCAGCTTGGCCCGCACGTAGCCGATGCCGGGACCAAAGCCCAGCGACAGCCGTTCGTTCGGCTCGAACATCCAGTGGCTGTTCACCTCGGCGCTGGTCATCTTGAGCGGGTCGTCGCTGTAACGGCTCACGCTCAGATGATGGCGCAGCACGCCGGTGGCCGGCTGGAACAACTGACAGTTGGCGCCGATCTCGACCCCGTAGGCACCATCGCTGCTGGCATCCGACAGGTCCGGCGAGACCACACCGCCCAGCAGTGCCACGCTGGGCTCCATGCCGCGATCCACCGCACTGGCCTGGGCCACCGGCATGGCCGCCAGCGCCCCCAGGGCGAACATCACCATCGTCTTACGGTACTGCATCGGGCACCTCCTGATTCGAATGAATAAGAAAACTCTAATGGTAGACCAGCCTGACGCGATCTTCATCACATCAGGCAGGACCCGGCGCTCGACATGGAATTTTTCCCGGCCCCGGTGCATCCCCTCTGCCGAACCACGATCGCCGGAAGGCTTCGGGGATCCCCGCAAAAATCGAGGGAACCCTCAAGGGCCCGAGGGCTCGAAGGGGTTGAGCCCGCACGTATCCAGCGTGCGTCGTTCGCTCCAACTGGCAACAAGAAGAACCATCCATTCAGAAAGCAAACGGAGGACCTCATGTCCGATCAACCGAATGCGAACCGTCGTAAGTTCCTGCGCCAGGCATCCGCTGCCGTGGCGGCCATCCCGGTCGTCAGCATGGTGGGCATCTCCTCGGCCAAGGCCGATACGAAAGCCGAAGACGGCCACGCCCACAACTACGTGAACGATGCGGCCGACGCCGACCACGCGGACTACTCCGAAGGCGAGAAGTGCAAGAACTGCGCCTTCTGGGGCGGAGGTGATGACCAGTGGGGTCAGTGCTTCCACGCCGACTTCCAGGGCGTTCAAGTGAACGCCGACGGCTGGTGCGACGAATACGTCGGAGCCTGATCCCGGCCCGCATATCCGGTCCGCGCCCGCGGGCCGGATACTCCCTCTCATGGCCCTCCCCGGCCATGGCTTGCATCCCCGCCACACAACCCCGCAAGCTAGACACCTGATTTCGTAGACCGGCTCCGGCGGGCTCCGCCCTGTGGCCGAAAGGAAACTGCGTGTCCGACCCATTGACCCGGCTGACCCGCATCCCCGCCGGTGAGGCACCCGCCAATGCCAGCGGTTGCCACTGATGGATCTCTCGCTCGCCGGATTCACCGTCCTGTACCTGGTCTATGGCCTGGCCTTCTTCTCGCTTGGCGTAGTCGCTCTCGTCCTGCCCCGCGGGGACGGAACCCTGCCGTTCGCCCGGCATTTCTGGCTGCTGGGTCTGTTCGGCCTGATCCACGGCGCCTACGAATTCCTCCAGGCCGCGGGCTTGCACTATCCGGCGGCGCGCGACCCATGGCTCAATGCCACCTGGCAACTGCTGTCCTACCTGCCGCTTCTGGAGTTCGGGCGCCGCGCCCTGCTCGCGAGTCCATCGCGCCTGCGCCTCGACGCCCTGTGGCTTTATCCGCTGATCGCGGTCGCGGTGCTCCTGCTCGTCGGTATGGCCGAGGACCCGGCGCGCGGGCTGGCCAACGGCGGGCGCTACCTGGTCGGCCTTCCGGGGGCCGTACTGTCCGGCCTGGCGTTCTTGCTTCTGCTGCGGGGGCCCCTCCTGCGCACCCCCGACGCCGACGATCATGCCAGCCAGTACCCGGCCCTGGCCGTCCTCGCCCTGGCCTTCCTCGGCTACGCGCTGATCACGCCGTTTCCGGGCACTGTCGACCCGGCTCTGCCCGAGTGGCTGCCGACCCATGCCGACTTCCTGGAGGCGAGCGGACTGCCGGTGCAGCTGCTGCGCATGTTCGCCGCCCTCCTCGCCGTCATCGGGATGATGACCCTGACCCGCTCGCTGGGCACCCAGCAGGGCGACGACCTGCTACGGGTACTCGACACCCTCGACGGCTTCGTCTATCGCTGCCGCAACAACCCGGACTGGGATGTAATCAACGTCGAGGGTTCCCTGGAGGAACTCACCGGCTACTCGCGCGAAAGGTTCTTTGCGGAGCGCCTCACCTTCAACGATCTGGTGCACCCCGATGATCGCGACCGAGTCTGGCGCGAGGTCTCCGAAGGCCTGCAACGTGACGGCCAGTACCAGATCCAGTGGCGTCTGATCGGACGCAATGGCGGGCAGCGCTGGGTATTCGAACGCGGCGCCGGAATATTCGACGACCGCGGGCGCCTCGAGTACCTGCAGGGGCACGTCATCGATGCCGACGAACTGGTCACCACCGGCGAGATGCTCCGGGCCAGGACCGACCAACTGGAGTCCTTTCGCTCGACGCTGGACCTGACCCTGGACGCGGTGTTCCTGTTCGACGTCGAGACCCTGCGCTTTATCTATGTCAATCAGGGCGCGGTGGACCAGACCGGCATCCCGCGCGAGGAACTGCTCGAACTACACCCCTATGACATCAAGCCGGACTACCCCGAGCCGCGCTTTCGTCAGCTGATCGAGCCGCTGCGCCGCGGCGAGCGTGACCAGTTCCGCTTCGAGACCAGCCATCGCCATCGCGACGGCTTCGAGGTACCGGTCGAGATCTCCCTGCAACTGGTCGCCCCGCGCGGCGAGACCGCACGCTACGTGGCGATCTCGCACGACATCACCCAGCGCAAGCGCAACGAGGAGGCCCTGCTCCAGGCCCTGTCCGAACTGGAAGCCTCGCGCGACGAGCAAACGCGCCTGCTGGAACTGACCCGGCGAGAGCAGGGGCGCATGGCCGCGCTGCTCTCGGCGATGAGCATCGGCATCCTGTTCGAGGACCGCGAGGGCCGGGTGGAATACGTAAACCCGGCCTTCCGGCGCATGTGGGCCATCGGCAGCGAGGTGGAACTGGTGGGTCGTCCCTCGCGCGAGGTACTGGAACATTCCACCCACCGCTTCGCGCGGCCGGATCACGCCTCGCGCCACGTGCTGCACGTGCTGGATACCCACGAGATCAGCGAACGCTTCGAGGTCGACCTGTACGACGGGCGCATCCTCACCCAGGTCTCCTACCCCGTCCACGACACCGACGAGCGTTCCATCGGTCGACTGTGGCTGTACGAGGACGTGACGCACGAGCGCCAGACCGCCCAGCAACTGGTCTACCTCGCAGAACACGACGCGCTGACCGGCCTGTACAACCGCCATCACTTCCAGAAACGCCTGGAACACGTGATCCACAGCGAGCGGCGGCGCAACGGGCGCTTCGCCCTGCTGTACTTCGATCTCGACGAGTTCAAGACCATCAACGACACCTTCGGCCACCGGGCCGGGGATACCGTGCTGGTGCGCGCCGCCGGCGAGATCGCCGCGCTGGTGCGCAGTCAGGATATCTTTGCCCGCCTGGGCGGCGACGAGTTCGCTATCCTGGTGGATCGCGAGTCGGAGCAGGAGCCGATCGAACTGGCCGAACGCGTGGGCCGCGCGATCTCGGCGATCCCGTTCCGCTTCCGCGGCCAGAACTACCGGCTCACCGCCAGCATCGGCATCGCCCACTTTCCGGAGCATGGCGACAACGTCGAGGACCTGGTGGCCCACGCCGACACCGCGATGTACCAGGCGAAGGACCTGGGCAAGAACACGTGGGCGGTATTCGACCGCAGCCGCAATACCGCCGAGCACATGCTGGAACGGATGTCCTGGAGCCAGCGCATCGGCACCGCGCTGGAGCAGGGACACTTCGAGCTGCATTACCAGGGGATCTACGCGGTCGGCGATGGCCACCTGCACCACATGGAGGCCCTGGTACGCATGCGCGACCCGGCGTCCCCGGAGGAAATCGCCATGCCCGGCCAGTTCATCCCGATTGCCGAGAAGACCGGGCAGATCCTCGACATCGACCGCTGGGTGATCCGCGAGAGCATCCGCCGACTGGCCGGGGACCCGGCCATCCCCGGGATCGCGATCAACATCTCCGGGCGCAGCTTCGACGAGCCGGGACTGCCGCAATACATCGCCCACCAGCTGGAACAGCAGGGGGTCGAACCGCGACGGCTGATCATCGAACTGACCGAGACCGCGGCGGTCTCCGAGATGCAGGATGCCCAGCGCTTCATCGAGGCGTTGCAGCACACCGGCTGCACCGTCTGTCTGGACGACTTCGGATCCGGGTTCTCCACCTTCGCCTACCTCAAGTACCTGGGCGTGCAGATCCTGAAGATCGACGGCATGTTCGTGCGCGACCTGCCCAACAACCGCGACAATCAGGCCTTCATCCGCGCGATGGTCGACGTCGCCCGGGGCCTCGACAAGCAGACCGTCGCCGAATGCGTGGAAGACGGCCCGACCCTGGAGATGCTGGCCGAACTGGGCGTGGACATGGCCCAGGGCTACCACCTGCACCGCCCGTCACCGGAGCTCCCCACCGCCCGTACATGAACACTCCGAAGGGGTGCGCACGCCCCCTCAGTCATCCGTGATGGGCAGATACTCGTCGCGGCCCGCGGCCGGCTCCTCGAAGCGAAACCCCACCCCCGCAGGGGCGACCCGGAACACGCCCCGCGCGCGGACCCAGCCCTGATCCAGCACCGTGGCATCCACCCGTTCGAACAGCCGCTGCAGTGCGCGCGCGGTCGCGGCGCGGCGGGCGTAGTCCAGCCCGTGACGCCCCCAGGCCTCGCGCGCGCCCGCCGCGAGCCCCCAGCCCGTCGCCACGAACCCGGCAAGCCACAGCGCGCGCAGGACACCGTCACCCCACTGCGCGCGCAGTTGGGCCATGCCGGCGCGCGAGTCCGAGGCCGCCTCCACCACCGCCATCAGCGACGCGGGCAGCAGTTCGCGCCAGTCATCACTTTCGAAGGCGCCCGTCAGCAGGTCCTCGTCGATGATCTGCACGAAGTCCGGCACCGGATCGGAGCCAGTACGTTCCGCCAGCTGAATCAGCGCCCCCGCCTCGTCGGTATAACCGGACAGGGCGAAACCGCACAGGTGATGGTCGACGATGTCATGCACGAACACCGAGGTCGGGATACGCTCGCCGGTATACGGGGTCGCCGCGATGACGTCCGCGCCACGCCCCGGCAGATCCAGCTTCCAGCCACGCACACCAAAGTCATCCTCCCAGATGTCCGCGTACTCCGCGGGAATGGATACGCCGGCGGCGTCAGTGGCTGCATGCATGTCGGGAATTCGGGACATCGGCTTGGGCCCTCCTGGACGATTGCTCCTTGCACTTTACCGACCGGTCAACTAGTGTGCAAAGGCATGACAGCGCCCCCAACCCCAACCCCGACCCACCGGGCCCGCGTCGACAGCCGCGACGCACTCTTGAGGGCTGCGCGCGAACTGATCGTCGGTCGCAGCTACAGCGCCGTCGGCATTGCCGAGATCTGTGCCCATGCCGGCGTGCGCAAGGGCAGCCTGTACCACTTCTTCCCCGGCAAGGAGGCGCTCACCCTGGCGATGCTGGACGCCCTCTACGCCGACTTCGAGCGCGAGGTGCTGATCCCGGGGCTCGCCGGCGCCAACGGCCTGCACGCCCGGATCGAGGCGTTCGTCCATGCGATCCACGCCTTCGAGACCCGCATGCAGGCGGAATCCGGCCAGCTGCCCGGCTGCCCCTTCGGCAACCTGGCCGTGGAGATGGGGACCCACAACGCGACCCTGCGCCGGGCGATTCGGGGGCACCTGGACGCCGTCACCGCCCATTTCCGTTCCGTATTGGACGAGGCCGTTCAGGACGGCGAACTACCCGGCGATACCAACACCGAGGCGCTGGCCGAACAGTGGCTGGCCCTGATGGAAGGGATCCTGGTGATGGCCAAGGCCGACCAGGACCCGGCGACGGTTCTGCGCCTGGGCCCGGCGCTGGTCACACTCCTGACCCACCCGCCCCCGGAGGTACCCCATGCGCGATGAACGCTTCCCCCTGCACGACGCCGCTAGCGCCCCGGAGGCGCAAGCCGTATTCGACCGAGCCGAACAAACCTTCGGCATGGTCCCCAACCTGATCCGCAAGATGGCCAGCGCGCCGGCCCTGGCCGAGGCCTACCTGGCGCTCCACGACCTGCTGCAGAAGACGTCGCTGAGCCCCACCGAACAGGGCGTCCTGCTGCTGACCGTCAGCCGCTACCACGAATGCGAGTACTGCATGGCCGCACACAGCATGACCGGTCGCATGACCGGCGTACCCGACCATGTCATCGCCGCGCTGCTCGAGGACCGCGTGATCGACGACCCTCAGCTGGAGGCCCTGCGCCAGTTCACCCGCGCCATGCTCGAACAGCGCGGCTGGGTTGACGAGCCCACCCAGCAGGCCTTTCTGGACGCCGGGCACACTCCCGCGCAGATGCTGGAGGTCATCCTGGCGATCGGCCTGAAGACCCTGTCCAACTACACCAACCACATCGCCGGCACCCCGGTCGACGCGCCCATGGCCAGCGAACGCTGGAGCGCAACCGCGCGTTGACCGCGCATGCCGTAGCCGATGATGCGATTGCGGCATGCACCGCGCAGCGGCAAGGTAGGGCCTCGCTCCCGACCGCCAGCCCGCCTGCATGCCGCCACGCTCGCGCATCCTCCTGCTCTCCGCCTACCGGGCCGACAGTCACGCCGCCTGGGTCGACTGGCTGACCACGACCTTCGGTCAATTCGACTGGGAGGTGCTGGAACTGCCCGGGCGGCACTTCCGCTGGCGCATCCGCGGCAACCCGGTCTCCTGGCTGGACCGGCTCGCGGGCGTGGAGGCCGATGCGGTCATCGCCACCTCGATGGTGGACCTGGCCACCTTGCGCGGCCTGCATCCGTCACTCGCCCGGCCACCCACGCTGTACTACGTGCACGAAAACCAGTTCGCCTACCCGGTCGGCCGCGACCAGGTGGATTCCGTGGACCCCCAGATGGTGCAGATCTACGCGGCACTGGCGGCGGACCGCGTGGCCTTCAACTCCGCCTTCAACCGCGACTCGTTCCTGGATGGCATGGACGCCCTGCTCTCGCGGATGCCGGATCATGTCCCTGACGGCCTGCGCACCCGGCTGCAGGCACGCAGCGAGGTCCTGCCCGTCCCGGTCGCGCCACCCACCGCGGCGGACAACCCGCGCGATCCGCGCCTGATCCTGTGGAATCACCGCTGGGAGTATGACAAGGCGCCGGAGGTGTTCGTCGAGGCGCTGCTACGGCTGCGGGAGGCCGGCGTGGACTTCCGGCTCGCCCTGCTGGGGGCGCGGCCCGCGCAACCCCCCGAGGCCCTGCAGCGACTGCGCGCCGCCCTCGGGGACCGCATCGTGGCGGATGACAAGCTGCCGCGCCGGGAATACGAAGACCTGCTGGGCCGCGCGGGCATCGTCGTCAGCACCGCCCTGCACGAGTTCCAGGGACTCGCGGTACTGGAGGCCACGGCCGCCGGGGCGACGCCACTGGTCCCGGATGCCCTGGCCTACCGCGAGCAGTATCCCGACATCTGCCGCTATCCCGCCGGCGATGGCGCGGCCCTGACCGAGCGCCTGCAACATTGGCTGCAACAGGGAACGCCGCCGGCACCGGACGTGCGCGCCTGGCTGCCGGCTCGGCTGGAACCGCGCTGGCAGCAGGCGCTGGATGCACTGGTCGCGGGCAACGCCCGCCGGCCCGGGATCAGTCGCGCCTGACCACGATCCGGTCGGACGGGAGCTCGTCCTCGGCCACGAAGACCGGGCGGATCACGTCGCGGTAGTTGCGAATGCGCTGCACGTAGTACACCGGCTGGTAGCCGCGGGCGTAGCCGAAGCGCAGGTTCTGGTAGTAGCGCTCCTCGGTCAGCAGCGGCAGGGTCTCGCGCATGACGGCCCAGCGATCCGGATCACGCCCCAGCTCGCGCGCCAGCCGGCGCGCATCCAGCAGGTGCCCGCGGCCGATGTTGTAGGCCGCCAGCGCCAGGTAGGTGCGGTCGGGCTCGTCAATATCGTCGGGCAGCAGTTCGTGCTGGCGCTGCAGGTAGCGCGCCCCGCCGTCGATGCTCTGCACCGGGTCCAGGCGATCCACCCCCAGGGACTCGGCCGTGCGCTGCGTCAGCATCATCAGACCGCGCACACCGGTGGGGCTGCGCGCCTCCGGATCCCAGTGCGACTCCTGGTAGGCCAGGGCCGCCAGCAGATCGGCCGGCAGATCGGTGCGTTCGGCCGCCTCCTCGAAATACGGCCGGTACTGCGGCAGGCGGTCCTCGATGCGCCGGTTGAGCGCCCGCAGGTCGACAAAGTCGAACTGATCGATGTAGGCGTAGTAGCGCTCGTCCACGAGTTCGCGCAGTTCCCGGCCGCCATCACCTTGCATCCAGTCGCCCGCCAGTTCAGCCAGCGCCTCCTGGTCCGGCTGTACGTACCAGCCCAGGGTGCGCGGCTCGGACAGATCGAAGGCAATGTCGAGATGCGGGAAGGAGCGGCGGTTGTAGCGCACGATATGCGAGTCGGCCACGGTGCAGTCGATCTCCTGCCGGGCGACCTGCGCCATCAGCCGCTCGGTACCGATCTCGCGGACCTCGAACCCGGCCGCTTCCGGAAGCACTTGCTCCAGGGTCTCCACGTAGCTGCTGCCGGCCGAGACCACCAGATCCACCGAGCCCAGGTCGTCCGCCGATTCAGGCATGGCATCGAAGTCGCGATGGCAGACCACCTGCTCGGTGATCTCCATGTACTCGGGGCCGCGTCGGAAGCGCTCGTCCCGTGAGGCGAGATGGGTCAGCCCCGCCGCGGCCATATGCGCCTCGCCGGAGGCCAGCGTCTCGAGCACACCGGAGACCGATTCGGCCATGACCCACTCCACCTGCCAGCCATGCGCCTGGGCAAAGCCCTCGACCAGATCATGCTCCGTGCCCGCCGCTTCCAGATGCTGGTCAAAGTACCAGGTGGTGGGGGCATTGCGGGTCACTACGCGCAGCGTGCCGGTCTCCTCCACCGGCGCCAGCCGCTCGCCGGCGCTGGCATTCGAGACCATCGAGTCGGATTGCCCGTCCTCGGCGCCACAACCCGCGAGCAGCGCCAGCAGTACGGCGGGCAGCAGCGCGCGGCCCTGTCCGCGGGATGACGGGCGCCAGCCCGCGGCGGCGCGATCATTCGGTTCATGCATTCCGGTTTCCTTCCCGTCGACAGGCCGCGCGGATTGGCTGACCCCGTCCATGACGGATCCATGAATGTCCGATACAGAGACTAGGGTTTTGCGGAATGGTTCTCAAAAATACCCACGACGAAGGGGTTGCCATCCCTTGCGGAGGCCACCGCTGGTGGGCGGCCCAGCCGCGTGCCCTGTACAGTCGAACCCTTCGCCACCGTGCTTTTCGGGGAACGCAGCGACCTCGGCACACTCCAACACTCCGTTACCCGCAAGGAGCGCGACATCATGGCCATCGAATCCCTTCTCCTCCTCCTGCTCATCGGCGGCATCGCTGGCTGGCTCGCCGGACTGCTGGTGCACGGCTCCGGGCAGGGCATCCTGCTCAACATCGTGGTCGGCGTGATCGGGGCCTTCCTCGGTGGCTGGCTGTTCACCCAGCTCGGGGTCCAGGCCGGCGGGCTGATCGGCAGCCTCGCCGCCGCCACCGTCGGCGCCGTACTTCTGCTGGGCCTGCTCCGGCTGATTCACAAGGCCTGACCGATGACCCAGATCCTTGGAATCATTCTGCTGGTCGGGGGCCTGATCGCCGCCATTGTGGGCCTGCAGGATGCCTTCGGCATGCGCGAGCGCGCGGCACGCCTGATCCTCGGCCGCTTTACCCGGCGCACCCTCGCGCTGCTGATCGGCGGCGGCATGGCCGCGCTGGTGGGCCTGATCCTTGTGACCTGACCGAAAAACGTGATGCGGTTGGCATCATCTCCCCGGAATCGGTAGTGTCCGCTGCGGGGAGTCCGCGCCGCGTGCGCCAGACCGACCGCGGCCTCCCTCCAGAACAAAACAACCAGGGGGAGACCGCATGACCTTGAAGCCTTCGCGCCGTCTGGCGCTTGCCGCCGCCGTCAGCACCGTCCTGTTCGCCACACCCACGACCCTGCTGGCCGCGGGCTTTTACCTGCAGGAGCAAGGGGTCTCCGGTCTCGGCCGCGCCTATGCCGGCGAGGCCGCCATCGCCTCCGATGCCAGCACCATCTACTTCAACCCGGCCGGCATGACCCGCCTGGAACGCAACGAGGTGCAGGCAGGCGTGTATCTGCTGGCCCCCGAGGCCAAGGTCAGGCGCAGCAGCTCCACCATCAATGGAGCCCCGTACGAGGGCCGCGACGGCAACAACCCCTACGACCCGACCCCGATCCCCAACCTGTACTGGGCAGAGCAGTACTCCGAACGCGTCTGGCTGGGCTTTGGCCTCAGCGCGCCCTTCGGCCTGAAGAACGAATACAACGATGACTTCTTCGCCCGCTACGACTCGCTGGAATCCGACCTGCAGGTGCTGAACCTGCAGCCCAGCATCGCCTTCGACCTGACCGACCGCATCTCCATCGGCGGCGGCCTCGACCTGCAGTACGCCGACGCGACCCTGCGCAGCGCCATCCCCGGCGGCTTCCCGCCCACGCCCGCCAGCGATGGCGAATTCAAGCTCGAGGGCGACAACTGGGATATCGGCTTCAACATCGGGATGCTGTTCGATCTGGGCGATGACACCCGCCTCGGCATCCATTACCGCGACGGCATCACCCACACCCTGAGCGGCACGGCGACCATCACCGAGCCCGCGGGCGGGCCTGTCTCCGTGCTGCCCGGGCAGGCCGACCTGAAGCTGCCTGATATCGCATCCATCGGCATCCGCCACCGCTTCAATGACCGCTGGACCGGCCTGGCTCAGTACACCTGGTTCAACTGGTCGAACTTCGACGAGATCCGCATCCAGCTGCCGCAGGGCAACGAACAGGTGCTGGAACAGAACTACCGCAACAGCTACGCCCTGGCGGTCGGAGCCGAGTACGAAATGAACCCGCGCTGGACCCTGCGCGGCGGCATCCAGTATGACCAGACCCCGACCCAGACCGACGGCCGCAGCACACGCACTCCGGATGGCGACCGCACCTGGTTCTCCATCGGAGCCACCTTAACCAGCAGTGACCGCTTCACCTTCGACTTCGGCTACAGCTACATCCACATCGGCAGCGAGGACCTGGACGTCACCCGGGGCTTCGATTCCAGCGGGGATGGACAGGCGGATACCTTTGTGAACATGCAGGGCACCACCTCGGGTCACGTGCACGTACTGGCCGCCGCCATGCGCTACCACTTCTAGTAACGCCACCGATACCGGGGCCGGGCATTCGCCCGACCCTGGCGCTCACCGCGCAAGCTCCACGTCGCAGGCCGCCGCCAGCGCGCGGCGGTCGGCCTCGCTCAGGTCGCGCCGTCCGGCATTGGCCTCCCCCAGCATCGCATGCATCACGGCCGCCGGGTCGTCCACGTGATCGATCCCCAGGGCATGACCCAGCTCGTGCGCCAGCGTCAGGCGCAACTCATCGGCGTCACTCGCCTTGAACACGGTGATCGAGCGCCGCGCCCCGTGCTGCTCGTACACCGCCATGTCGAAGGCCCCGGTCGTACCGATCTCGCGGTTGAGCCCCGCGACCCGATCGTTGAACCCATCGATCTCGCGCTCCAGTGCCCGGATGTCGCGGTTGAGCTCGTCACGGCGCTGTTCCAGCGTGCGCCGGCGCTGATCGAGGTCGTCACCGGCGCGGTCCAGCGCCCGGCGCTGCCGCTCCAGACGTTCGCGGTTCCCCGCGCTGTGCGCCATGCGACCGGCATTCCAGGCGGCCACCGCCTGCTCGTATTCACGCTGGCGCGCCTGGAAATCCTCGAGATGACGCTGATAGCCCGCGGCATCCGCCGCCAGCGCCGAGTGGCGATGATCCAGGCGCTCCTCGCGCTCGGCGATCCCCCGCTGGAGGCGGTCCAGTTCCGCGCGGGCACGGTCCCGGCTCTCGGCTCCTGCCTGGCGCTCGTCGAACACCAGCCGCACCGGCATACCCTCGTCGTCACGCTGGCGGAAGAGCACGTCCGGCGTCTGCCCGTCCCACATCCGGACGGCCGCATCCAGGGCCGTCTGCACCGCGTCGCGCTCCAGGCGGAAGCGCGGATCCACGCCCGCCAGGTGCAGGGTGACCGGCACCTCGCAGCGCGGCGCGGCCAGGTGCGCGTGCCCGCCGGACGAGCCCGGCAACGGCCCCTCCTGCCACAGCACACCCCCCAGCGCGAGCGCGCCGACACCCCCGACCAGCCACAACGGCAATGCCATCGCGTTCCCTCCGAGTGAACCCTTGTAGAACCACTGATCAATGTTTCCTTAAGGTGCCAGTGCGCGGTCGCGGAGACCAGCGTTTGCCCCGTCATGGCGGGGCAGGCACCATTGAACGATCGCCTTACCCCGTTTCAGGAGACTGTCATGCTGCGCATCCTTTTCGCCGCCCTGCCCCTCGTGGCCCTGCCGCTGGCCGCCCAGGCCGACACCCCGAACATCCAGCCGGGCCTGTGGGAAAACCAGAACACCATGATCATGGAAGGCATGGGCAACATGCCGGACCAGACCGAGACCACGACCGAGTGCGTCACCCAGGAAGACATCGATCGCGGCGAAAGCATTATCGAGGCGCCGGAGGGCTGCACCCTGGATCAGATGGACATGACCGCCGACCGCATGGACTACACCATGAGCTGCACCGACCCGCAGGGCGGCCAGATGCAGATGGAGGGCAGCATGCGCTTCATGGGCGATCGCGCCGAGGGCGAAATGACCAGCGAGATGGACACCCCGATGGGCCCGATGAACGTGCGCATGGAAATGCGCGGCCAACGCATCGGCGACTGCTGATTCCCCCTGTATTCACCACGAAGCACACGAAGACACGAAGAAGGGCCAGGTCAAGAGCCTGTCTACTACAGAGGTCACAGAGGTCACGGAGGACACAGAGAGATAAAGGGGACATATAGGGCGGGCGGCTGACCCTGATCGCCGCTCGCCCTATTTCAGCGCAACGGGATGGCAGGCTGTTCCGGAGCAAGCGGGAAGCAGTTCCTGGTCCCGATCTGATCTCAACGGATCATTCCATCGCCCCTCCCCTTGAAGCCTTTCGGATTTCTCCGCGGTCTCTGCGCACTCCGTGGTCAATCCGACTTTGAATTTCTTCGTGCCTTCGTGTGCTTCGTGGTAGCCACGCCCTGAAAGAGCTACGTCCTGCGCCAGAGGAGGATCTGGTTGTTGGCGGGGAGGTCAATGACCGCCTCGGGTGCGAGTCCGGCGGCGGTGGCGAGCGCGTCCAGGTCGGCGCGGTCGCGCACGCCCATGCCCGGGTCCTGCGCCCGCAGCATCTGGTCGAAGCGCGCGTTGGATTCGGCGGTGTGGGCCCCGTCGTGGGCGAACGGGCCATACAGGGCGAACAGCCCGTCCGGCGCCAGCACCCGAGCCACGCCGGCGAACAGCGCCGCGACCGCCGGCCAGTGCATGATGTGCACGGTGTTGGCGCTGTAGACGTATTCGAACGGCCTCTCCGGCCAGGGGTCCCGCAGCACGTCCAGTGGCCGTGCCGGCCGCAGGTTGGGCACGGCGGCATCGCGCCGCCAGGCCTCTACACCGGGCAGATTCTCGGCCACATCACTGGGATGCCAGTCCAGGTGGGGAAGCGCCGCGGCGAAGTGCACCGCGTGCTGCCCCGTTCCGGCGCCGATCTCCAGCACCCGACCGTGGGCAAGAAAGCGCTCGCGCAGCACCTCCAGGATCGGCGCGCGGTTCTGTTCCGCCGCCGGGGCATAGGGCTTGTCACTGGCCATCGTATCCATCCATCCGGAAAAGCAGGCCGGGTATTCTGGACGCCTCGCGAGCGCACTGCCATGATCGGGAGACACCTTTTCCCAGGCACCCTGCCGATGCCCCGCTCCCGGTTATCCCTGCCCCTCGTACTCGTCCTGCTGCTGGTTCTGGCCAGCGATGCCCTGGCGCGAGAGATGGCCACTGATCCGGATCGCCTGCTGCCGGTCGAGCTGGCCACCGTCGGGGTGGACGCCAACTCCGGCGCCCCCATCGCGTTGCTGCGCCACCCGGCCTCCGGCGAGGTGGTGCCCATCGTGATCGGCACCGATCAGGCCCGCGCGATCCTGCTCGCGATGCACGAGGTCCCGCTGTCGCGCCCGCAGACCCACGATCTGATGATCGACCTGCTGGAGCAACTGAACGCCCGCCTGGAGCGGGTGATCGTGGACGGCCTGGAAAACGGCACCTATCTCGGCTGGCTGGAGGTGCGTGTGGCCGGCGACGACGAGCCGCGGATGATCGACACCCGTCCCAGCGACGCGCTCGCCCTGGCCGTTCGCAGCGGGGCGGCGATCCACGTCGCCCCGGAGATCCTCGAGGCGGAGGTGCCCTTCGACTACACGCCGCCGGGCGAGGACGAGGTCGTCACCGCCCTGGGCATCACCGTAGTCGAGGCCCGCGACGACCTGCGCGAGGCCCTGCAACTGCCCGACGAACCCGGCGTTCTGGTCAGCCGCGCGACCGGGCGGGCCGCCACCGCGGGACTGAGCCACGGGGCCCTGATCCTGGAGGTGAACGGCCGCGTGCCCGCCACCCCGATGGACTTCCTCGAGGCGGTCTCGGCTACCGCCGATGGCGCGGAGGCCGAGATCCGCTTCTGGCTGGACGGCGACACCCGGACGATCACCCTGCCCACGGACGTCCCCGCTATCGAGGAGTCCGACGACGCCCTGACCGTCTGAGCCAAGCCGGAACGGACGTGGGTCAGTCCCCCTGCGGTAACCGCGGGCGCAACCAGTCGAGCGTGGCGGTGGTCGCCGGATCGTGTGCGGCGGGCGTCGCCCCCGGCTCCAGATCCGCGAGGATCTGGCCGGCCAACTGCTTGCCCAGCTCCACCCCCCACTGGTCGAAGGCGTTGATACCCCACAGCGTGGCCAGCACGTAGATCTTGTGCTCGAACAGCGCGATCAGCGCGCCCAGCGTGGCCGGGTCCAGGCGTTCCAGCAGGATCAGCGTGCTCGGCCGGTTGCCGGGGAAGCTCCGGTGCGGCGCCAGGGCGTCGATCGCCTCCGGCGACTGTCCCGCCGCCGCCATCTCCGCGCGCACCGCGCCCTCGTCCTTGCCCGTCGCCAGCGCCTCCGCCTGCGCGACCAGGTTGGCCATCAGCAACGGATGCTGCGCCGGCAGGTCGTGCTCGGGGCGCGCCACGCCAATGAACTCGGCCGGGATGAAGCGCGTGCCCTGATGCAGCAGCTGGAAGAAGGCATGCTGGCCGTCGGTCCCCACCGCGCCCCAGACCACCGCACCGGTATCGTCCATCACCACCTGGCCGTCCAGCCCCACGCGCTTGCCCAGGCTCTCCATCTCCGCCTGCTGCAGGTACGGGGGCAGCAGCGACAGGCGTTCGTCGTAGGGCAGCACTGCGCGCGACTGCGCGCCCAGCAGATTCTGGTTCCACAGATCCACCAGCGCCATGCGTACCGCGGCGTTCTGCGCGATCGGCGCGCGCCGGACGTGCTCGTCCACGGCGTGCGCGCCGCCGAGGAAGGCACGAAAGCCGTCCATGCCCAGCAGCAGTGCCACCGGCAGCCCGATGGTGGACCACACGGAGTAGCGCCCGCCGACCCAGTCCCAGAAACCGAACATGTTGTCCGGGTCGATGCCGAATTCGGTCACCCGCTCGCGCGCGGTGGACACCGCCACGAAGTGGCGCGCCACGGCCGAGTCGTCCGGTGCATGGCGCAGCAGCCAGGCGCGGGCCGCGCGGGCGTTGGTCAGGGTCTCCTGGGTGCCGAAGGTCTTGGAGGCGACGATGAACAGCGTGGTCTCCGGATCGGCCTCGCGCAGCACGGCGGAGAGGGCCGCGCCGTCCACGTTGGAGACGAACTGGACCGCCAGCGGCGCGCCTTCGGACGTCGCCCGCGCGTGCGGCGCCAGCGCCCGGCAGACCATGCGCGGCCCGAGGTCGGAACCGCCGATGCCAATGTTCACCACCCGCTGGATCGGACGTCCACTGTAGCCCCGGTGGGTACCGTCGTGGACCTGTTGCACGAAGGCCTCGACCCGGTCCAGCTGGGCATGCACCTGGGGCACGACATCGTGGCCATCCACCTCGCAGCGCGCCTCGCGCGGCAGACGCAGGGCGGTGTGCAGCGCCGCCCTGCCCTCGGTGGTGTTGACCCGTTCGCCGGCGAACAGCGCGCGCAGCGCCTCCGGCACCTCGCAGGCCGCGGCCCGCTCGAAGAGCGCATCCCAGGCCGGGGCGTCCAGGCGCTGACGCGTCCAGTCCAGGCGCATGCCGACGATTTCCTGCACATCCCGCTGCACCCGGTCGGGATCGCGCGCGAACAGATCGCGCAAGGTCTCGCCCTCCAGCCGGCGGGCCTCGACCCGCAGGGCACTCTCCATCCCCGTATCCCGTCCTGTCGTCATTCCATGCCCCCGCTTGTCCTGTTCCCCAGAGTGCCGCCCGGTCCCCTGCGTTACAATCCATAGAAACCATCCGGCGCCGCCGGTTCCGTTCCCGGGGAACTCTTCATGCGCATCCTGTTCGCCAGCAGCGAGGCCTACAGCCTGGTCAAGACCGGCGGGCTCGCCGATGTCAGTGCCAGCCTGCCCGCCGCCCTGCGCCGCCGACGCCAGGATGTGCGCCTGGTCCTGCCCGGTTATCCCGAGGCCTGCCGCAACCTGGTGGATGCCACCCCGCGCCCGGGTCCGGACAACGCCCCGTGGCAGATCCTCGAGGGCCGCCTGCCCGGCACTCGCGTGCCGGTCTACCTGATCGACTGGCCGGAGTACTTCCAGCGCGCCGGCAATCCGTACAGTGCCAGCAACGGCATGGACTGGCCGGACAACGCCCAGCGCTTCGCCGGTTTCGCCCGCGCCATCGTCGCCCTCGCGCGCGACGAGGCCGGGCTGGACTGGACCCCGGAGCTCATCCACCTGAACGACTGGCAGACCGGCCTCGTACCGCTGCTGCTGGACCCGGAGCGCACCGGCATCGAGCGCCCGCGGACCGTATTCACCATTCACAACCTGGCCTACCAGGGCCTATTCCCGGCCAGCACCCTGCAGGAGCTGAACCTGCCCGCGGACCTGTGGCACCCGGAGGCGCTGGAGTTTCACGACCAGCTGTCGTTCATGAAGGCTGCCCTGGTCTTTGCCGACGCCATCACCACGGTCTCGCCGACCTATGCCCGCGAGATCCAGGAGCCAGCCTCCGGCATGGGCCTGGACGGCGTGCTGCGCGCCCGCGCCGCGGACCTGCACGGCATCCTCAACGGGGTCGACTACCGCGACTGGGACCCGGCGCGCGACCGCCATATCGCCGCGCGCTACAGCGCCGACGACCTCGCCGGCAAGGCCGCCAACAAGGCCGCGCTACAGACCCGCCTGGGCCTGGAACCGGACCCGGACATCCCGCTGCTGGGCCACGTGGGCCGCATGGTCGAGCAGAAGGGCGTGGACCTGCTGCATGCCGCCTGCACCCCGCTGCTGGAGGCCGGGCGCATCCAGCTGGCCCTGGTCGGCTCCGGCCAGAAGGACCTGGAACACGCCACCGGCGCCCTGGCGCGCGCCTATCCCGGCCGGGTCGGGGTGCACATCGGCTATGACGAGCCCCTGGCCCACCAGATCGAGGCCGGCGCCGACCTGTTCCTGATGCCCTCGCGCTTCGAACCCTGCGGTCTCAACCAGCTCTACAGCCTGCGCTACGGCACCCCGCCGGTGGTCCACGCCACCGGGGGCCTGGCGGACACCGTGGTCGACGCCACACCCGATCATCTGGACGCCGGCACGGCCACGGGATTCAGCTTCTCGCCGGACAGCGTGGCCGCCCTCGGCGGCGCGCTGGAGCGCGCCCTGGGGCTGTACGCCGCCCGCGGCGACGGCCGCTGGGAACAACTGATGCGCACCGGCATGGCCCGCGACTTCGGCTGGAACGCGAGCGCCGACGCCTATCTCGCCCTGTACCGCGAACAGCTCCCGCGCCGCAGCCGGCGTGCGAAGGCCGCATCTGCGCTATAATCGCGTCCTTTTCGCGACCTCCCGACCCCAACCGGCAAGCCCAGGCAGCGGCGATCGTCGTCCTGCGCGCACAGGCCCGATATGACTCGAAGCGATCAACACGACCGATTCCTGCCCAAGGACAAGGAACTGCGCGCCCGCGTGCGGCTGTTCGGGGAACTCCTGGGCAACGTGATCCACAAGCTGGAAGGCCAGGCGGTATTCGACGCGGTCGAAAAGCTGCGCCGCGGCTTTGTCAGCCTGCGCAAGAACGAGGACCCGGACCTGCGCCGCCAGCTGATGGCGGACATCACCCACTTCGACGCCGCGCTCACCGAGCGCGTGATCCGCGCCTTCAGCATCTACTTCAGCCTGGTCAACATTGCCGAGGAAGACCTGTTCTACCGCTGGCGCCGGGCCCAGGTCTCCAGCGGCGAACCGCTGTGGACCGGCTCCTTCGACCAGACCCTGCGCCAGCTGCATGACGAGGGGGTCACCGCCGAGGAGCTGGAACGGCTGCTCAGCGAACTGCACTACCAGCCGGTCTTCACCGCCCACCCCACCGAGGCCCGTCGCCGGACCACGATGGAGAACCAGCGCCGCGTGTTCGAGACCGCCGACCGGCTGAACCAGCCCGGTCTGGGCGAGGAGGAACGCCGCCTGATCACCGAGGAACTGGAAACCCAGATCCAGATCCTCTGGCGCACCAACGAGGTGCGGGTGAAGAAGCCGCAGGTCCAGGACGAGATCAAGTACGGTCTGTTCTACTTCGAGGAGAGCCTGTTCGAGGCCATCCCGCAGTCCTACCGCTTCCTGGAAAAGGCCATCCGCCGCATCTACGGCGTCCACCCGGACGGCAGCCTGCCGGTGCGGATCCCGGCCTTCCTGCACTTCGGTTCCTGGATCGGCGGGGACCGCGACGGCAACCCGAACGTGACCCCCGAGGTCACCGAACTGTCCTGTCGCCTGGCGATGGAGCAGGTCCTGCGCGAATACATCAAGCGGGTCAACCACCTGCGCAACGTGCTGACCCACTCGTCGTTCATGTGCCAGCCGTCGCAGGCCTTCCTCGACAGCCTGGACTCCGACGCCAACATCGCGAACGCGGTGTTCCAGGGGGCCTCCGACCGCTTCGAGAGCGAGCCCTACCGGCGCAAGCTCTACATCATGCGGTATCGCCTGCGCGAAACCCTGGACACCGTGGTCCGGCGGGTACACGGCGAGGCCGCGGTGCTGCCGACCAACAGCGCCTATGCCGACGCCCAGGCCTTCCTGAGCGACCTGAAGCTGATCCGCGACTCGCTGATCAGCCACGGCGACCGCAATATCGCCAGCGGCGCGCTGACCGATCTGATCCGCCTGGTCGAGACCTTCGGCTTCCACCTGCACCACCTGGACGTGCGCCAGGAATCCACCGTGCATACCGACGCGATCGCCGAGATCCTCGGCCAGCTGGCCCCGGACACCGATTACGCCGCCCTGGACGAGACCGGCCGCCAGCAGGCCCTGAGCGACCTGATCGCCGCCGAACAGCTGCCGGAACTGGACCGCGACGCCCTGGGCGAAGGCACCCGCGAAACCCTGCGCGTGTTCGAGGTCATCCAGGGCATGCGCCGCGAGGTCGGCCCGGATGGCATCGGGACCTACGTGATCTCCATGACCCACGCGGCCTCGCATGTGCTGGAGGTCCTTCTGCTGGGGCGCCTGGCCGGCCTGGCCGGAGACGACGAAGACGGCAACCCCTTCTGCCACCTGCGCATCTCGCCGCTGTTCGAGACCATCGAGGACCTCCTGCATGTCGAGGACGTCCTCGAGGGCCTGCTGTCCAACCCGGTCTACGCCCGCCTGCTGGCCGCCTCCGGCAACATCCAGGACGTGATGCTCGGCTATTCGGATTCCTGCAAGGACGGCGGCATCCTCGCCTCCAGCTGGAACCTCTACGAGGCGCAGAAGAAGATCGTCGGCATCACCGACCGCTTTGGCGTGCGCTGCCAGCTGTTCCATGGCCGCGGCGGCACCGTCGGCCGCGGCGGCGGCCCGACCCATGAGTCCATCCTCGCCCAGCCCCCGGCCACCGTGCAGGGGCGCATCAAGTTCACCGAACAGGGCGAGGTACTGTCGTACAAGTACTCCAACGTGGAGACCGCGGTCTATGAGCTGGGCATGGGCGCCACCGGTGTCATGCTCGCCTCGCGCAGCCTGATCCGGCCACCGCGCCAGGACCGCGACGACTACCGCGCCACCATGCAGGATCTCGCGCAATGCGGCGAGGATGCCTATCGCGAGCTGATCGACCGCACCGACGGCGTGCTCGACTACTTCTACGAGATCACCCCGGTGCAGGAGATCGGCTTCCTGAACATCGGCTCGCGCCCCTCGCACCGGCGCAAGACCGATCGCTCCAAGAGCTCGATCCGGGCGATCCCCTGGGTCTTCGGCTGGGCCCAGGCGCGCCACACCCTGCCCGCCTGGTACGGCATCGGCACCGCGCTGGAGCGCTGGCGTGGCGACGATCCCGAGCGCCTGGCCCAGCTCCAGCGCATGTACCAGGAGTGGCCGTTCTTCCGCTCGCTGCTGTCCAACTGCCAGATGGCGCTGACCAAGGCCGACATGCGCACCGCGGCGGAATACGCCCGCCTGTGCAGCGATCCGGAACTGGCCGAGCGCATCTACGCCCGCGTGCGCGATGAACACAGCCGCACCGTGACCGAGGTGCTGCGGGTCGCGCAGCTGGACGCCCTGATGGACGAGACCCCGCTGCTGGCGCGCTCCCTGCAGCGGCGCAATCCGTACCTGGACCCGCTCAACAGCATCCAGATCCACCTGCTGCGCGAATCCCGCCAGTTCGACGCCGAGGCCGACGACGACGCCGACAACCCGTGGCTCTCGCCCCTGCTGCGCTCGATCAACGCCATCGCCGCCGGCATGCGCAACACCGGCTGACCCTTACGGGAGCGCGAGCTGGCCGGTCCGATGGTCCGCGACCATCATCGCGTCAGGGAAACGCTGATCAATGTGCACATTGACCAGCGTTTCCCCTAGAATCCGGTCATGCGCCTGCTGCTCCTGATCGTTGCCATCGTCGCCGTGTTCCTCGCGGTGCGCACCCTGGTGCGCTCCAGCAGCAACCGCAAGCAGGTCTCCCGCGGGGAACGCCCCGAACGCCTCAAGGAAGGTGGCGCGGTGATCCGCTGCGCCTTCTGCGGCGTGCACGTTCCGGAGGCCGAGGCCTACCGCGACGGGGACCGCCTGTACTGCTCGCGCCAGCACGCCGAGGTCGACCGCAGCCGCTCGGACGCCGGCACCCACAGCGAAGACGACTGATCCCCGCGCGCATGGACGGCCAGAACGGGGCGCACACGCCGATCGACGCCGACACCCGACGCTCCGCCTGGCTGTTCGCGCTCTACCGGGTCTTTGTCGCAGCGGTTCTGCTGCTGCTGGGACTGTTCCCGGATACCCCGCTGGGACTGCATGCGGTCGCCCCCCAGTTCTACGCGGTGATCGCCACGGCCTACCTCGCCTTCGCGCTGGCCGCGGCCGGCTTCGCCTGGCGTTGCACCCACAACCCGAACACCACCAGCCTCAGCCGCATCGCCCTGATCGGGGGCGCCGGGGACGGCATCGGCCTGATCGGGCTGCTGCTCGTCTCCGGTGGGGTCGGCACCGGGATCGGCCTCCTGCTGGTCCCCGCCCTGGTCGCCACGGTACTACTATCCAGCGCGCGCTTCGCGCTGAGTCTGGCGGCCATCGCCACCCTGGCGCTGCTGCTGGCCGAGACGGTCAGCGCCCTGCTCCTCCATCCTGGCGAGAGCGCCATCACCCAGGCCGGGCTGCTGGGCGCCACCCTGTTCGCGGCCGGCCTGCTGGCGCGCCACTTCGCCCGCCGGGCCGGCGAGACGCGCGCCCAGGTGGAACGCCAGGAGGCCGACCTGGCGAATCTGGCCGAGCTGAATGCCCAGATCATCGCGCGCATGAGCGCCGGGGTCATCGCGGTGGACCCGGAGGGCTACATCCGCTCCATCAACGAGGCCGCCCGCCGCCTGCTGCCGCCACGGCCGGGGCGCCACCTGTCGTCGCTGTCGCCCTCGGTGGCCCGCGTCATCCGCGAGTGGCAGCGCAGCGGCAGGCCCAACACCAGCCAGCAGTTGCCGGGCGATCGCGATCAGCCGGCCCTGCGCATCCGCCTGGCCCCGCTGGGCGACCGGGGCGACCAGGGCACGCTACTGATCCTGGAGGATGCCGCCGAGCTCCAGCGCCAGGCCCAGGCCAGCAAGCTTCAGGCCCTGGGCCGGCTGACCGCCAGCATCGCCCACGAGATCCGCAACCCGCTCGGTGCGATCAGCCACAGCGCTCAGCTGCTTGGCGAGTCACCGGACCTCGCGCCTCACGACCAGCGCCTGCTCGACATCATCAACAACCAGAGCAAGCGCGTGAACGAACTGATCTCCAATGTCCTCAGCCTGTCACGCCGGGACACCGGCGAGCGCGAACGCCTGAACCTGCAGGAGACCCTGGACCGCTTTGCCGAGGAGTTCTGCGGGGCCCTGCAACTGCCCCGCTCCACCCTGCATGCCCGGGTGGAACCGGGCGACTCCGAAATCCAGTTCGATCGCTCGCAGCTCAACCAGATCCTGTGGAACCTGTGCACCAACGCACGCATCCACGGCGGTCACGACGAACCCGACAGTCCGCCCATCGTGTTGCGCGGGGGCGCCGGCCAGGTCGCCCGCGTGGTCAGCCTGGATGTCATCGATGCCGGCCCCGGGATCTCCACGGAACAGGAAAAGGACCTGTTCGAACCGTTCGTCTCCGGTCGCAGCGGCGGAACCGGGCTCGGCCTGTACATCTCGCGCATGCTGTGCGAAAACAACGGGGCCTCGCTGGAGTACATCCGGACGCCCACCGGCGGCTGCTTCCGGATCCTGTTCGCTCCCCTGGAAGACGAATCGCCAAAGGAACAAGGCGCATGAGTATCCGTCACGTGCTGGTCGTGGACGACGAGCCCGACATCTGCGAACTGCTCGAGATCACCCTGGCACGCATGGGCCTGGAAGCGACCACGGCCACCCGCCTGGAACCCGCCCGCGCCCTGCTCGCCGAACGCGACTTCGACCTCTGCCTGACCGACATGCGCCTGCCCGATGGCGACGGCCTCGAGCTGGTCCGCCACATCCAGTGCGAACGCCCGCAATTGCCGGTGGCCGTGATCACCGCCCACGGCAGCGTGGACACGGCGGTGCAGGCACTGAAACTGGGGGCCTTCGACTTCGTCAGCAAGCCGGTGGACCTGAAACAGCTACGCGAACTGATCGATGCCGCGCTGCGCCTGGAGACCCGTGGCCCCGGGCCGGAAGAAGGGCCCGATGACGCGACCACGCCGGCCCGCCCCGACGACAGTCCCCTGCTGGGCCATTCCGAACCCATGCAGCGCCTGCGAGCCACCATCCACAAGCTGGCCCGCAGCCAGGCGCCGGTGTTCATCTCCGGCGAATCCGGCTCCGGCAAGGAACTGGTCGCGCGCGAGATCCATCGCCTCGGGCCGCGCGCCGAGCGGCCGTTCGTCCCGGTCAACTGCGGCGCCATCCCCGGCGAGCTGATGGAGAGCGAGTTCTTCGGCCACCGCAAGGGCGCCTTTACCGGGGCAACCCAGGACCACACCGGCCTGTTCCAGTCCGCCGACGGCGGCACGCTGTTCCTCGACGAGGTTGCCGACCTGCCACTGCCGATGCAGGTCAAGCTGCTGCGCGCCATCCAGGAGCGAGCGATCAAGCCGGTCGGCGGCACCCGCGAGATCCCGGTGGACGTGCGCATCCTCAGCGCCACCCATCACGACCTCGAGAAGGCCGTACGCGAAGGGCGCTTTCGCCAGGACCTCTACTACCGACTGAACGTGATCGAGCTGAAGGTCCCCCCACTGCGCAACCGCCGCGGGGACATCGAGCGCCTGGCCGCGCGTATCCTGCGGCGCATCAGCGAGCAGTGGGAGACCGGCGATATGGAACTGGCCCCCGATGCCCTAGCGGCCCTGCAGGGGCACGGCTTCCCGGGCAACGTCCGCGAACTGGAGAACATCCTGGAGCGCGCCGCCACCCTGTGCGAGGGTCGGCTGATCCACGCCGACAACATCGACCTTCCCGCCACTGGCCTGGGCACCGAACCCGTCATGGACCGCGCCCCGGACAGCCCGCCTGACCCCGACCACAGCGCCCGCAACGAGGCCGACCGCGCACTGGACGACCAGCTCGCCGCGCAGGAGCGCCAGGCCATCGCCACCGCACTGCAACAGACCGGCGGCAACCGTACAGCCGCCGCGCGCCTGCTCGGCCTCAGCTTCCGCCAGCTGCGCTACCGCCTGAAGAAACTCGGTATCGAGTAACGGTCCCTCGACCAGTCCGCCGCTACAGCAGATCCGCCCACTCGGTCAGGGCAAACCAGATCACGTAGCCGCCGTAGAGGATCAGAAAGATGATGCTGAGCACCGTGATCGGCCGAAACCCCTTCACGTCCACCTGGTAGGACACATCCTCCCCCTGCGCGCGGCGGCGGCGCACATCCATCCAGCGCGACACCCGCCACCAGACAAACAGCAGGATCAGGATCACGGTCAGGAACTTCAGCATCGCGGTTCGCTTCCTCGTCGGACAGCACTGAACGCGACACTACCCGAGAACGCCACCCTCCGCATTCTCTGATGACGGCCGCGCCTTTGCCCCGCAACCCTGGCGGGCAGAACGCTTGTGGGAGCCTGCTTGCAGGCGAAGCCCCCGCCAAACCCGGGCCTGCTACCCACGCCGCTTCGTATGCCGCGTGGCCGGCGCATTCCACGGATCCTCCGGCCAGGGGTGCTTCGGATAGCGCCCCTTCAGCTCGCGGCGCACCTCCGGATAGCCGTTCTCCCAGAAGCTGGCGAGATCCTGGGTGACCTGCACCGGACGCCGCGCCGGCGACAGCAGGTGCAGCACCAGCGCCACGCGGCCGCCCGCCACCCGGGGTGTCTCGTCCAGGCCGAACAGCTCCTGCAGCTTGACCGCCAGCACCGGCGGGTCCTGCGTGTAATCAATCCGGTGGGCGGAGCCGGAGGGGACCTCGATCCGCGCCGGTGCCTCCCGCTCCAGTTGCTGCTGGTGGTCCCAGTCCAGTCGCGCGCGCAGGATCGCCGCCAGATCCAGCCGCTCCAGGTCCCGACGCCGCGTGATCCCGGCCAGATACGGCCCCAGCCAGTCCTCGAGGGTCATCAGCAGCGCGTCGTCGCGCAGATCCGGAAAACCGGCCGCGGGCAGGGTCTCGTGCAGCAGCTGGATGCGCGCACGCAGCTGGGTCGCCGCGTCATCCCGGGGCAGCAGCGCAAGGCCCTCGCGGCGCAGCCGTTCGCACCAGCGCGGGATGGTGGCGGCGGGATCGTCCAGCACGACCATCTGCCGCTCCACCACCAGCGTGCCGATCCGCCGAACCCGCGCGTTTTCCAGCCGCGAGCCATCCTCCACCCAGTCGCAGCGCATCTCGCGGTGGAAGAGCTCCGGGGCCTCCTGCTCCAGTGCCGCCAGGTCCAGCATCACCGCACAGCGGATGCGGGCCTCGCGGTCGGCATCCGTGCAATCCACCGCGACCAGGTAGTCGGCATGCGCCAGACGCTCACGCTCCGGCAGCCACGCGCCGCGGCCGTTCCCCATCACGAAGCGCCCGGCCACCTCGCCGCGGCGACGCGCGATACGCTCCGGCCAGGCCAGCGCCGCCAGCACGCCCAGCGCCGTGCTTTCGTCCAGTGCCGCCTCCGTACCCGCGGGGCGCTCCCCGACTCGTGCCAGCGCCTGTTCCAGACGCCGCAGGCCGGATTGCCAGACCCGGCTACCCGAGCGCCGCGCGTGCTCCAGGCGCGCACCCAGCTCCAGCGGCGCCTCCGGCCCGGCCACACCCGGTTCTTCCACGGCCACCGCCAGTTCGCAGGCCAGGCGCGCAAGCCCCCGCTCCCGGCCCCGCAACAGCATGTGGGCCAGGCGCGGGTGCGTCGGCAGGCGCAGCAGGGCACGGCCGTGCCCGGTCATCCGCCCGTCGGCATCCACCGCACCCAGTTCCGCGAGTACGGCCTGCGCGGAGGCCAAGCCCTGCGCGGGCGGCGGCTCCAGCCAGTCGAGCTCGGCCACCGCCTCGCCCCAGCCGGCCAGTTCCAGGGCCAGCGGCAGCAGATCCACCTGCTGCATCCCCGGGGTCGCGTAGTCCGGGCGCGCGACCTCGTCGGCCCGCGACCACAGGCGGATCGCTACGCCGGGCTCGGTGCGACCGGCACGCCCGGCCCGCTGTTCTGCGGCGGCCTTCGAGGCCGGGAGCGTCACCAGCCGCGAGAGCCCGGTCGCCGCATCGAAGCGCGGCTCGCGGGAGAGCCCCGCGTCGATCACCACGCGCACGCCCTCGATGGTCAGGCTGGTCTCGGCGATGTCGGTCGCCAGCACCACCTTGCGCTCGCCCGCGGGCGCCGGGCGCACGGTCCGGGCCTGCTCCTGCGCCGGCAGCCGGCCGAACAGCGGCGCGATCTGCGCCGGGCCGGCAGGGGTATCCATCTCCTCGCCCAGCCGCGTGGCCACCTCGCGGATCTCGCGCTCGCCGGGCAGGAAGACCAGGATCGAGCCCGTCTCCGCCGCCAGCGCGTCCCGCACCGCCTGCGCCACGCCGTCGGCCAGCGGCGCATCCTTCGCCGTCGGGACATAACGGACCTCGACCGGAAACTGCCGCCCGCGCGCCCGCAGCACCGGCACGGCATCCGCCTCCGGGCCGGCCAGCAGCCGCGCCACGGCCTCGTCGTCGAGGGTCGCCGACATCACCACGATGCGCAGCTCCGGGCGCAGCAGCCGACGCACCTGCAGCGCAAAGGCCAGCGCCAGCTCGGCCTCAGGCCGGCGCAGGTGGAATTCGTCGAAGACCACGGTGCCAACCCCTTCCAGCAGCGGGTCGCCCTGGATGCGCCGCAGGAACAGGCCATCGGTGACCAGCTCCACCCGGGTGCGATCCGAGACCTTCTGCTCGTCGCGCACGCGGTAGCCGACCGTCTGCCCGGCCGCTTCACCGAGCTGCCCGGCCATGTAGGTCGCCGCCATGCGGGCGGCCAGCCGGCGCGGCTGCAGCACGATCACGCGATCCTCGGGGCTGGCGGCGGCCAGATGCAGCGGGACGCGGGTGGTCTTGCCGGCACCGGGTTCGGCCACCAGCACGGCGGCACCGCGCGTCTGCAGCGCGGCATCCAGGGGGGTTAGCAGATCTTCCAGCGCCCGGGCCTGCGGCGCCTCATTCAACTCTGTGGCCATCTACAGCGGTCAGTTCTCGGTAACCCGCGTGCCGGCCCGCACCCGGTCCCCCGGGCGGGTGACGACACGCTCGCCCGCCTCCAGGCCCTCGAGGATCTGTGTGGCGAAACCCGAGCGACGCCCCACCTCGACCCGGCGCGGCTCGGCACGACCGTCCTCGACCACGAACACCGACCACTCGCCGCGGTCGCGGAACAGCGCGCTGGTCGGAACCTGCAGCACGTCATCCCCTTCCCACAGCAGGAACTCGGCCTCCACGCGGTAGCCCACTGCCAGCCCGGCCATGCGTGCCTCCACCGCGTCGAGGTCGAGGATCACCGGCACGCGCTGCTCATCCACGCCCAGCGCGGAGATCCTGGTAAAGCCGAACGGCTGCACCCGGCGTACGGTGCCCTCCAGTTCGGCATCGCGGCCCCAGTCGGTCAGGCGCACGCGCATGCCCGGCACCACGCGCACCGCGTCCATGGACAGCAGATCCACCTGCACCTCGAGGTCGTCGAGATCGCCCACGACCAGCACCGGCTCGCCGGCCCCGATCGTGCCCTCGCAGCAGCGATAGCGCTCCAGCACCACCCCCGAGGCCGGCGAGCGCACGGACAGCGTCTCGGCCTCGGATTCCGGCATCTGGCCGCTGGCGATCTCCAGCACGATCCGGGCACCCTCGATCTCGCTGCGCGCGACCTCCACCGCGGACTCGCCGGCGCGCACCGCCGAGCGCGCGCGGTCGCGTGCGGTCTCCATACGCTCCACCTCGGTGGCCGAAACGGCCCCGCGCTCGAACAGCTCCTGGTGCCGGCGGTACTCGGATTCGGCGAAGCGCGCCTCGGCCCGCAGGTTCTCGAGATTCGCCTCGGCGCTTTGCAGGCGCGACCGCGCGGCCGCCAGGTTCTCGCGCGCCTGCTCGCGCGAGCGCACATCCAGCGCCGGGGTCGGCAGGGGCTCCATGCGGAACAATGTGTCGCCGAGTTCGACCGCGTCCCCCTCTTCCAGCTCGACGCGATGCAGGAAGCCGGCGATCGGCGCCGACACCGTAAAGGTGTCGCGCAGCCGCGTGCGCCCTTCCTCGCGCACGGTCTCTTCGAACGGGCCGGCCTCGACCGTGGTCAGCGACACCGGTACCGGCTGCGGGCGCAGCGCCCAGACCAGCGCGGCCACCCCCGCCAGCACGATCAGCCCAACCGTAATTCGCTTTTTCATCGCCATAGCGTCAGTCTCGCAAATCCCGCCATCCGGCGCTTCCCCATCACCCCGTGTGGCGCAGATCGCGCTGGACGCATATCGGTTATCACCTGACTTACCGTTCATCTCAACCGTTGTGAGGCTGGTCCTGGTTCGTCCTCCGGTGTTTACGGTGCCTTCGGTCCACATACTGCCTGGCGCTGACTCGCCAGCGCGCCCCGAGGTCCTTTCTTGCTTGCCCAAGAAAGGACCCAAAGAAGGGCACCCGGATTTCGCCCGGGAACCTCGCTCCGGACGCGCTGGGCCGGCGGCGCTGAACTCGCTGCGCCTCCGGCTCCGCTCAGACATCCAGCGCCTTCTCCCGGCCCATCACGCCCTCCGCGAGGGGCTCCATACGGGGGAGGAAGGTCAAAACAGGAGCTAGTCCAACATTCCTGTCTGACCCTATGCATTGCCGCCTGAAAGCCCCCGGCGCCCGCTGGCGGGCGCGGCACGCAACGGCCAAAGGCCGTGCGTGCCCAAGATGTCCGAAGACCCAGCCTTCACCTACTGGCAAGACCGTCGGGACCACCGTTGTCTTGACCTTGACCCCCCCGTTGTCGTCGCGCCGAGTGGAGAGGGTTTTCGCGGGATCAGAGGCGCTGGATGTCTGAGCGGAGCCGCAGGCGTAGCGAGTTCAGCGCCGCCCGCGAAAACCCTCGGAGCGAGGGAAACCCCGGCCCGCACAGCGGGCCGGGGTCGCGGCAGTCGGGCGTGTTTCTTGGTTACTTCTTTGCACGAGCAAAGAAGTAACTCGCGGCGCGCTGGCGAGTCAGCGCTCGGCAGGCAGCGGACCGGAACCACCGTAAACACCGGATGCCGAACCAGGGCCAGCCACAAAGAGGCGGGCAATAGCGACCGCTACTCCGCCGCCTTCAGGGCCTGCACGCGGTCAAGCTGCTGCAGGCGCCGCCAGGCAAGGAAGGCGGTCAGACTGGCCGCGACCAGGATGCCGAGGGCGGCGAAACCGTAGGCCTGCGGCGTGATCACCAGCGGCACACGGAACAGATCCATCGCAAACGCCTGGTTCAGCAGCCAGGCGAAGCCCGTGCCGGTCAGCCAGGCGACCGGGATCGCGGCGAGGGTCAGCACCGCGATCTCGCCGAGCAGGATCCAGCTGACCTGGCCGCGCGAGTAGCCCAGCACCTCCAGCGTGGCCAGATCCCGGGCGCGTTCGGCATAGGTGATGCGCGCGTTGTTGTAGGTCACGGCAAAGGCGATGGACACGGCCAGGGCGACGAATACCATTGCGAACACGATAATCGTCTCGCCGATGTATTGGCGGATGTTGCGCTCGGCCTCCGCGATCAGGCCGACACTGGCGACCCGGGGGCGGTCGGACAGGCTGCGGAACAGCGCCTCCTCCTGTGCGCGGTCGGTCAGCAGCCAGGCACCGGAGACCGCAGGGCCCTCGCCGATCAGGCGGTTCAGCGCCGGGCGGTGCATATAGGCGCCGACACCGATGGGCTCCTCCACCACGCCGGCCAGCGGCACCGTGACCGTGCGGCGACGGCCTTCCAGGATCTCTACCTCCACCGGGTCGACCACGCGCAGCCCGAGCTGTTCGGCCAGGTAGTCGGTCAGCAGGATGCCCTCCTCCGGCAGTCGGCCACGCCCGCCACCCATCGGCAGTTGCCGCAGGCGCGGTTCGGCGTCCAGCCCCAGCAGGCGCACGCGCTCCTCGCGGTTCACGCCGACCAGCCGCACCGGCACCGCCCGGAAGGTCTCCACCGCCAGCACGCCCGGCTCGTGGCGCAGCTCGCCGGCCGCGCGCGCCGGCACGGGATCGGTGAACTGCAGGTCGATGTCCATCTGCAGGACCTGCCCGTACTGCGTGTCCAGCATCTGGCTCACCGCGTTCAGCTGATAGGCGCCCATCAGCAGCAGACCGCCGGACAGGCCGATGCCGATCACCGACAGCACGGACTTGAGCCGGTGGCGCGCGAGGTTGCGCAGGATGATCCGGGTCGGCTGGTCGAACGCGCCCCAGGCCGCCGAGCGCTCCAGCCAGCCGCGGTGAAAACGCTCCGGGGCCGGCGGGCGCATGGCCTCGGCCGGTTGCATGCGCACCGCCTGCCAGACCGCGCGGAAGGTGCCGAGCATGGCCGCGCCCATGGCCACGCCCACGGCCAGCACCATCACCCAGCCCTGCAGGCGAAAGCTCATCTCCGGGAAGCGGAAGTACTCCGCGTAGATGCCGGCCAGTCCCTGTGCCGCCCAGGCCCCGAACGCGAGCCCCAGCGCGCAGCCCACCAGCACGATGCCGCCGGTCAGCAGGGCATAGTGCCCGGCGATGACGCCATTGCCATAGCCGAAGGCCTTGAGCACGGCGATCGGCTCGCGCTGGGAGCGGATGATGCGGCCGACGACAACATTCAGCAGGAAGGCCGCGACAGCCAGGAAGATGGTCGGCAGGATCGCCGCCTGCGCCCGCAGCTGGGTCAGCTCCTCGGACAGAAAGCGATGCGAGAACTGGTCGTCGCGGCCATAGGCCCCCATGCCGCCGTAGCGCGCCAGTTCCCGGTCCATTGCCTCGATCACGGGGGCCGGATCCGCGCCTGCCTCCAGGCTCACGGCCACCGAGTTGAACGCCCCCTCCATCCCGTAGGCGGCGGCCAGCGCGCGGCGGTTCATCCACAGGATGCCGTAGCGCTCGTAGTCCGGCAGCAGGTCGGTGGGGCTGATCTGATAGACAAACTCCGGCGACAGCGCGATGCCGCTGATCTGCAGATCGGTCAGGCGCCCGTCGATAATCGCGCGCAGGGAGTCGCCGGCCCGCAGCTCGTGGGCCTCCGCGAAGGCCTCGCTGACGACCGCCTCGCGCTCGCGACCGGCCTCCGGCAGCCGCCCCTCGCGCAGGTAGAGCCGGTTCAGCAGTGGCTCGCCTCCGTCGGGTATGGAGAGCACGGTGCCCCGGATGGGATCGTCAAAATCGGCGACCTCCAGGCGCACCGGGGCCCGCACCCGGGTCTCGATCTGGTTGATCCCCGGCGTATCCCGAAAGCGTTCCACCGCGCTCTCCGGCGCGCGCTTGATCTCCGCGAACACGTCGGCGAACTGGTATTCCGAGTAGAAGCGGTCCTTGGTGATCGTGAGAGCATCGAGGCTGGTCACGGCGATCACCAGCGTCATCACGCCGCTGGCGATCACCAGCGCGATCGCCGCCGCCTGTCCCTTCAGGTGACCGAGATCACGCAGGATCTTGCGGTTCAGGGCGCGCATGGTCGGCCGCGGTCGCTACCAGTGGAGCTCGGCCGGGGACTGGCGCGTGGCATTTTCGTGGATCTCGCTCACGCGCCCATCGCTCAGGTGGATCACCCGGTCCGCCATCTCGCCGATCACCGCGTTGTGGGTGATGATCGCCACCGTCGTGTCCAAGCGCTCGTTGATGTGCTGCAAGGCCTCCAGCACGCGGATGCCGGTCTTCGAGTCCAGCGCACCGGTCGGCTCGTCGCACAGCAGCACGGCCGGCTGCTTGGCGATCGCGCGGGCAATGGCCACCCGCTGCTGCTCGCCGCCGGAGAGCTGCGAGGGGAAGTGGTCCATGCGGTCCTCCAGCCCGACCAGCGCCAACGCCTCCTCCGGCGGCATGGGGTCGCGCGAGATCTCGGTGACGATCGCCACGTTCTCGCGCGCGGTCAGGCTGGCGATCAGGTTGTAGAACTGGAACACGAAGCCGACATGGTCACGGCGAAAGGCCGTCAGCGTGCGCTCGGAGGCCTGCGCCAGATCCTGGTCGCGGTAGCGCACCTCGCCCTCGGTCGCGGTATCCAGCCCGCCCATGATGTTCAGCAGCGTCGACTTGCCGGAGCCCGAGGCCCCCAGCATCACCACCAGCTCGCCGGTATACAGCTCCAGGTCCACCCCGCGCAGGGCGTGGATGGTCACCTCGCCCATGCGGTAGACCTTGGTCACCCCCGCCGCACGGAAGATCACCTCCCGTGTGGCCACGGGGGCCGGGGACGCGCTCATGCGGGGGCGGCCACCACGTGCGTGGTCGGCAGCGCCGAGGCGCCCGGCTCGGGCGCGCTTGGCAGGATGCCGCCCTCGCCGTCCAGGCTCATGGACCACAGGCTCAGCAGCAACAGCAGAATGATCAGGATCGGGATCAGTACGCGTGGTTTCATCGGACAGGCCCTCGCTCGCGGCAATAGTTCCATGCTGCCACAAAGCCTTCGGCGCGGCGTCGGAAAAACAGCGCCGCCGCCCCGGCCGGACCAGCGTCGGGGTTGCGTCCGGAGATCGCCACGTCGCCTTCGGCTCCTCGCGATGACGTTGCTTTGGCCCCCGCCATTGCGAGGAGCCGAAGGCAACGTGGCAATCGCTGAAATCGAGCACAAAGCCAGCGCGACCCCTGCTTCCATCCCCCCCGATTTGTTGTTTTGCGCCCAAATATTTACCCTATGCGCACCGTCCGGCCTGTTGCGGGCGCGCAGCGAACCCCGAAATCGCGCGCCGCCAGGCCGCTGTGCCGTCTTTTTCGGACGCCACGCCAACCCGTTTCAACAACGCAAGGAGTCAACATGTCCGCTCTGATCTGTGGGTCCATGGCCTACGACACCATCATGGTGTTCCCCGACCGCTTCAAGAACCACATCCTCCCGGACAAGGTGCACATGCTGAACGTGTCCTTCCTGGTCCCGGACATGCGTCGCGAGTTCGGCGGCTGCGCCGGCAACATCGCCTATAACATGAAGCTGCTGGGCGCGGACCCGACCGTGATGGCCACCGTGGGTGGCGACTTCGCCCCCTACGCCGACTGGATGGACAAGCACGGTATCTCGCGCAAGTTCGTGAAGGAGCTGCGGGACACCTACACCGGTCAGGCCTTCATCACCACCGACCAGGACGACAACCAGATCACCGCCTTCCACCCGGGCGCGATGGGCTTCTCGCACCAGCAGAAGGTGACCGACGCCGACGGCATCAAGGTCGGTATCGTCTCCCCGGACGGCCGTGACGGCATGATCGAGCACGCCCAGCAGTTCGCCGACGCCGGCATCCCGTTCATGTTCGACCCGGGCCAGGGTCTGCCGATGTTCGACGGCGACGACCTGAAGCGCTTCATGGAGAACGCCACCTATGCCGCGTTCAATGACTACGAGGCGCAGCTGACCGCCGATCGCACCGGCATGAGCATGGAGCAGCTGGCGGAGATGGTCGACGCGATGATCGTCACCCGTGGCGGCGACGGCTCCGACATCTACACCGGCGGCAAGAAGATCACCATCCCGTCGGTCGAGCCGGCCGCAATCAAGGACCCGACCGGCTGTGGCGACTCCTACCGCGCCGGCATCCTGTTCGGCCTGGAAAAGGGCTTTGATTGGGAGACCACCGGCCGCATCGCCTCGCTGATCGGCTCGATCAAGATCGCCCACTCCGGCACCCAGAACCACCACTTCACCGCCGACGAGTTCGCCGACAAGTTCGAAAAGGCCTTCGGCTACCGCTACTAAGCGACCTCACGCCGCCCCGGGCACCCGCCCGGGAACGCAAAAGGCCCGGTCCGAGTTCGCTCGGCCCGGGCTTTTTTGTGGACGACTTCAGCTCCCCTGCCCCCGTGGGAGCGTGCTTGCACGCGAATGCCCTTGCCCGCGCCCGACTCTGGCAGGGCTTCGCCGCCGAGCCGGCTCCCACAAGAAATTCCTACAAGGCTATTCGCCGTAATGCGTACGCGCCCGGATCACGATCACCAATAACTGCTCGTCCCGAATCGTGTACAGCAGACTGTCCTTGTAGCTGATCCTCAGGGAGTAGTATCCGCGCAGATCACCAACCAGCGCCTTGCCACAGTACGGGTCGACCGCCACCCGGTTGCGCAGGATCTGCTTCACCTTGTCACGCAGCTTCGGCGTCAGACGCCGCAAGTCCTTCTCGGCTTGACGGGTGAACCGAATAGTCCAGGTCACTGCTTCTCCCCGAACACCTCCTCGAATCCCAGCGTATCGCCCTCATCCGCCTCGCGGCGGCCCTGCTCGAATTCCTGCCGAAAGCCGGGTTCCGAGAGCAGTTCCAGGGTCTCGATCAGGCTGGCGTACTCGTCTTCCGACATCAGCACCGCATCGCCGTTGCGATGCCGGATGTGGTAGATCGCGTGCTGTTCGTTCACGCCCTTGATCAGGTCAAACAGACCCTTGCGGGCCTCGGTAGCGGTCAGCGTCGTCATCGCCAGTTACCCGAAACGTACATAAAGTGGTACATATCGTGCGCCCGCCGCCCCACCCGGTCAAGACCGAACCGTCACAAGCAGGATAGGGCCCCTGTGGGAGCGTGCTTGCACGCGAATGCCCCTGCCCGCGTCCGACTCTGGCAGGGGCTTCGCCGGCGAGCCGGCTCCCAGAAGACATTCCTACAAGGCCTCAGCCCCGCTGATAGGTACCCACCAGGCGATTCATGCCGATCACGTGGGGCTCGGCGTGTTCCAGGAACTGCCACAGGGTCAACCCCGGCGGTAGCTGCAGGTCGGCATCCAACGCCAGCAGCCAGAAGAAGTAGTGATGCTTGCCGTGGCCCTCGGGCGGCATCGGCCCGCCATAGCCGGTGCGACCAAAATCCGTCTGGCCCGTCGCGCCCAGATCGGTTGCCTCGGACAGGCCATCCAGATCCGGCGGCAGGTTATACAGCACCCAGTGCACAAAGCCATAAGTGCCCGGCTGGATCAGCGGCGCATCCGGGTCGTGGCAGATCACCGCCAGCGACTGGGTACCCTGCGGCACGCCGTGCCACTGCAGCGCCGGCGAGGTGTCCTCGCCCTCCCCGCTATGGCGTTTGGGGATCGGCTGGCCGGGGCCGAACGCGGAACTCGACAGCTGCATCTCGGACAGTGCAAAACCCATGACTGGCTCCTTTTGAGTAACCTGCCCGCACGGTAACGCCTACAGCCGCACCCCTCCAAGCCGTCACGCGACCATCTCCGCTTGCAGACCGGCGCCGGCATGCGGATCATCCCGGCATGCGCAAACTTCTGCAGAAATGGCTGGCCCCACGCGACCCACTGGAGTCCGCCGCCCAGGCGGTGGACCACGGCCGCAGCGGCATCGAGACCGTACTGGGCCTCCCGCACCGGCTGTCGGTACCGCTGCTGCGCCGCCACTTCGGCGACGATGCCGAACCCTCCGACGAAGCCTTCCGCGAGACCGGCCGCGATGGACACTGGAGGCTGCCGCCGCCCGCCCCCGAGTTCGAGGTGCACCTGTTCGGCGATACCGAAGGCCGCCTGACGCTGGGCACCATCCGCGGGCGCGGCCCGTACACCGGGCTGGTAGTCTTCAGCGAATGGTCACCGGATCACCCGGCCCACGTCTGGCAGCTGCGGGTGGAAGAACCTGCCGGCGAAGCCGCCCAGGCCCTGCACGATCACCTCCTGGACCCGAACCGCGCCCCCGAATAGCCCCCATCGCCGCACACCACCCCCTATAGGAGCCTGCTTGCAGGCGAACCCCCTGCCGTGAGACCCATTCGTTGGAACCAGGCCTCTACGCTGGAAAAATCCCGTCACACCCCCAACATATCCTCAAGGAAAACCGGTAACAGCAGCTCCGCGAAGCGATCGGCGCGTTCCCCCCAACACCCCAGACAGGCAGGGCGGCCACCATGACGCGAAAGCCCCAGTCCATCTCCCTGGTCCTTGGCAGCGGCGGCGCCCGCGGCTTGGCGCAGATCGGCGTGATCCGCTGGCTGGAGGAACACTCGGACTACCAGATCCGCTCCATCGCGGGCGCTTCCATGGGCGCGGTCGTCGGCGGCATCTACGCGGCCGGCCAGCTGGACGCCTACGAGGACTGGATGAAGACCTTGCGCCGCCAGGATGTCTGGCGGCTGCTGGATTTCTCCTTTCGCGGCGCCGGGCTGATTCGCGGCGAGCGCCTGATCGAAAAGCTGCGCGACATGCTCGGCGACACCGACATCGAACAGCTGCCGATCTCGTTTACCGCCGTGGCCACCGACATCGAGCGCGAACGCGAGGTCTGGCTGAATACAGGTTCCCTGTTCGACGCCATCCGGGCGTCCATTGCCATCCCCACCGTGTTCACCCCGGTGCGCCACAAGGGGCGGCTGCTGGTGGATGGTGGCCTGCTGAACCCGGTCCCGATCGCCCCGACCCTGAACGACGACACCGACATCACCCTGGCGGTCAGCCTGAATGGCCGCGTCGGCGAAGAACTGATCCGCCCCGAACGCACCGGGACTTCCGACTCGCACGTGGGCGCACCAGATAGCCGGGGCCTGCTGAATCACCGCCTGGCCGAGGCCCTGCCCGACCGGGTCGGCACCTGGCTGCAGGACTGGCAGGACAAGCTGGGCCTGGGCGAGACCGACCCCAGTCTGAGCCGCGAACAGGAGGCCCGCGCACTGGGGCTGATCGACATCGTCTCCCACTCCATCGAGGCCATGCAGGGCACCATCGCGCGCTTTCGTATCGCCGCCTACAACCCGGAGCACCTGATCGAGGTCCCGGTCAACGCCTGCGGCGTGTTCGACTTCCACCGCGCCGCCGAGATGATCGACCTCGGCTACGCACTCGCCGAGCGCAAGCTGGGCGACAAAAAGCCGTAAGCCCCTACCCCCTGTAGGAGGCCAGCCCTCTGGCCGATCCAGCGCCGGCACAACCCATCGGCCAGAGGGCTGGCCTCCTACAGCGGAAAAGAGGGAACGGCCTGCTCAGTGCTTGAAATGCACGAACAGCCGGCCGTGGTTCTTCGAGTCCTTCTCCACACGGTGGTAGCGGGCCTTGATCTCCGGCTGCTGCAGGAAACGCAGCACGCGCTTCTTCAACTGCCCGCTGCCCTTGCCGTGGATAATCTCTACCGTCTTGATGCGCTTATCGCAGGCCTGCTCGATCGCACCGTTGAGCTCGGCGTCGATCCGGCGGCCATTGCGAAAGCACTCGTGCAGATCGACCGATAACCGCGACATCGCAACAAAGCCGGGCTCAGTTCACCGTCACCACGATGCAGCGGGCAAGCTGCTGCACCTTGTGCGACACGCTGCCGGACAGCAGCCCCTGCAGGCCACCCAGCCCGCGCGAACCCATCACCACCATGTCCACGTCGTGGTACTCGGCCTGCTGCAGGATCACCTTCGCCGGAGAGCCATCCTCGATATGGTGCTCGATGTCGGTCACGCCCAGTTCGGTGAAGTATTCGTGCGCCTGCTCCACCAGCTTCCTGGCGATATCCCGCAGCACCTTTGGCGGCACCGCGGAGCCGACCGCCGCGCCGCCCATCGCCAGGGGCGGATCATCCGGGTCCGGAAGATCGGAGAGTTTTCGGATATGCGGCGGCACCTCGCCCTGCAGCAGCACGCTGACCAGCACCACTCGGGCGTGATACTTGGCCGCCAGGTCCGCGGCCACCTCCACCGCGCGCCACGCATTGGCAGAACCATCCACTGGCACCAACATGGTCTTCAATTCCATACCGCACTCCTTGGAAACGCCGCCAGGGAAACACTGATTAAGGTACACACTTGCGCTTCTCCCCCGTGGGACCCGGCCCGCTCCGGGCCGTTCAGTCGCCGACCAGACTGCCAGACTCGCCCCCCGCGCGCACCCCATTCCAGCCCCCTATACTGGGGACAACAATCCGCCCGGAATCCGCGATGACCCGCCTGTTCGAAAAGACCTACCTCAAGCCCGGCGCCGCCCCCGGCCACGGGGTCCACGCCACCGAACACCCGCACACGGGCGACGCGGTCGTCTCCGCCTGGCACTACCACCGCGAACAGCTCGTCGAACTCGACCCGCAGCGCACCCTGCGCGAGGGCGCACAACCGCACGAGGGTGGCCTGGTCTGGCTGCACCTGCAGGGCGCGCCCAGTCCGCGTCAGCTGCACGATCTGGGCGAGGCCTTCGACCTGCACCCGCTGGCGCTGGAAGATGTGCGCCACCAGGGACAGCGCCCCAAGGTGGACTTCTTCGAGGAGCAGTTGGTCGCCATCCTGCGCCAGCCGCGCCATCACAACGGCAACATCGAACTCGACCAGGTCAATGTGTTCGTGGTGAATACCCGCCTGGTCATCAGTATTCACAGCGGCGAGCATGACCCCTTCGGCCCGGTCCGCGAACGCATGCGCGGCGCCAACCGCAACTTCAATCGCCTGGGGGCCGCCTACCTCGCCTATGCCCTGATGGACACCGTCATCGACCAGGCCTTCCCGGTACTGGAGCACATCAGCGAACGCCTGGAAACGCTGGAGGAAACCGTCCTCGAACAACCCGACCGCCAAACCCTCAACGAGATCCATATCCTGCGCCGCGAACTCCTCGTGCTGCGCCGCCAGCTCTGGCCCACGCGCGACGTAATCGCCCGTCTGATGCGCGACGACATGGAGCCTTTCACCCCGGAGCTCTTCCCGTACCTGCGCGACGCCCACGACCACACGATCCAGATCATGGATCTGCTGGAGTCCTACCGCGAGATGGCCGCCACCCTGATCGAGGCCTATATGTCCGCGATCAACCAGCGCTCCAACGACGTGATGCGCGTACTCACCATCATCGCCACCATCTTCATCCCGCTGACCTTCCTGGTCGGCATCTACGGCATGAACTTCGACAACCCGGACAGCCCCTGGTCCATGCCCGAGCTCTACACCTACTACGGCTACCCCGTACTGCTCGGCTTTATGCTCGCCGTCGTCCTCGGCATGCTCTACCTCTTCCGCCGCCGCGGCTGGCTATAACGTCCCCGCCCCCAACATCGCAGCGCCGCTCTCCCCTTCCCGTCATCGCGAGGCCGCAAAGCGGCCGTGGCGATCTCCAGACCGAAACCCCGACGCGCGAACTGCCAAAAGCGATTCACAGGAAGCCATGAAGATCGGAAGGCATAACACAGGATCTTTGTTCGTTCCGCCGGAAGCCTGCCCCTGCCCTTCCGAGCATGGCCGCGCCCCAAGCGACAACCTGTTGAGAGATCACAGCTAGCACCGCGGAGCCGCGATTACGTCCAGCCGCAGACTCCGTTACGATGCCGGCAACGCAGCGGCACCGACCGAACGGAGGATCCATGGACGTCCCATCGAGCGGCACACCGGAACTGGACGAACTGACCGCCCGGGTGGAGGCCTTCGTCGCGGAACGTGACTGGGCCCAGTTCCACTCGCCCAAGAATCTGTCGATGGCGCTGGCGGGCGAGGTCGGCGAACTGATCGAACACTTCCAGTGGCTGACCCAGGAACAGTCGCGACACCTGTCCCCCGAGACCCACGAGGCGGTACGCCAGGAGATCGCGGACGTCCAGATCTACCTCCTGCTGCTGGCCCGCAAGCTCGATATCGACCTGCTGCAAGCGGCCCGCGACAAGCTGGAGATCAACATCCGCAAATACCCGGTGCACAAGGCCCGCGGCAACGCCCGCAAATACTCGGACCTGTAATCCACAGGCCGGGCCAACGATCCATTTCAGATCGCGGAAAGTATCTCCCTGGCAGGAGTCTCCACGGTTCTCTTGGCCTCAGCAAAGCCGGGGTGGGCACAGGCCTTCGGAGTGCGGGCCCTGCGGTGAGCCAGACCCGATCGCTTGCGGACTCCGACCAGAACGGGTTTCAAGCCGGGTGTTCGAACGTGAAAGAAGCCAGCCGGGCGGGGTGCCCGGCTTGGCGAGGGAGTGGGGCTTACCAGTCAGGGGCCCCTTCGTCGTCATCTTCGTCTTCGTCGTCGTCATCATCCATGGGGCCGGCGCCCGCCTCGGCACCTCCGCCCATGCTGCCGCCACCACCCGCGCCGGCTCCGCCTTGCGGCGCACCGCCGCCGGCGCCCGCGCCACCTTCGGGCGCACCCGCACCGCCTTCAGCGCCAGCACCGGCTTCAGGGGCTCCGGTATCGGCGCCCGCGCCGGCATCTCCACCCGTCTGGGCCTGCGCGGCACCGAGGCCGCCCAGCGCAAACATGGAACCCAGGACCATCGCGATCGCAGTTTTCTGGAAAGTCGACATCATGCGTTTCTCCTTCAGGATTGAATCGAATCGCAGTCAATCGATCAGGGCCGTACTGGCGTTCAATTGACTGCACCGAAGGAACAGCAAGCGGAATGCCAGAACGACATCCGGCAACGAAGGTCTCGTTTCTGCCAAACGCCGTGATCCACTTCTCGCACAGGCGCGGACACGCCATCCACCCGCAATGACGCAAAACGACACATGGGCTGGAACGACCCGGTCAGGACGCTACACCGCCGTTCTGGAGCACGAGATCACGCGTCCGCCAGAGTGGGCCGCTGACCGGAGTTTCTGCTGCAGGCCGCCTTCCGCAGCATACCCTCGATCATGCCGGCCGGAGCCCGGGACGACCTGCGGATGGCCGCAGCCCCCCGCGGGAGCTCGCGATGACGGCCAGTGAAGCACCGTCATCGCGAGGAGCGCAGCGACGTGGCGATCTCCCGGGACAGCCCGGGCGCCGGATCCGGCGGGCGTCAGGACCTACGCCGAGAGCTTCCACCCTACGCAACAAAAAAAGCGCCCGGGGAAAACCCCGGGCGCCTCTGGATCTGAACCGGGCGAACCGCCCGGCTCGGGCCGTGCTTACTGCTGGAACTGCTCCAGGTCGAAGCGGTCGGCGTTCATCACCTTGGTCCAGGCCGTGATGAAGTCCTTCACGAACTTCTCCTGGTTGTCGTCCTGGGCGTACACCTCGGCGTAGCTGCGCAGGATGGAGTTGGAACCAAACACCAGGTCGATGCGGCTGGCGGTCCACTTCACCTGGTCGCTCTGGCGGTCACGCACCTCGTACACGCCGTTGTCCGCGGGCGTCCAGGTGTTGGCCATGTCGGTCAGGTTGACGAAGAAGTCGTTGGTCAACTGGCCTTCACGGTCGGTGAACACGCCATGCTTGCTGCCACCATGGTTGGTACCCAGCACGCGCATACCGCCAATCAGCACGGTCATCTCCGGCGCGGTCAGGCCCATCAGCTGGGCGCGGTCGAGCAGCATCTCCTCCGGCTTGACCACGTAGTCCTTCTTCAGCCAGTTGCGGAAGCCATCGGCCAGCGGCTCCAGCGGTTCGAAGGAGTCGGCGTCGGTCATCTCGGCGCTGGCGTCACCCCGGCCCGGGATGAACGGCACCAGGGCATCGTGACCGGCCGCCCGGGCCGCCTGCTCGATGCCCACGCTGCCACCCAGCACGATCAGGTCGGCCACGCTCGCGCCGGTCTCGGCGGAGAGCTGCTCGTAGACCTTGAGCACGCGGGCCAGGCGCTCGGGCTCGTTGCCTTCCCAGTCCTTCTGCGGCGCCAGGCGGATGCGGGCGCCGTTGGCACCACCGCGCATATCGGAGCCACGGAAGGTACGGGCGCTGTCCCAGGCGGTCGCGACCATCTCGGCAATGCCGAGACCGCTCTCGGCAATCTTCTGCTTGGTGGCCTCCACGGAATAGTCCGTGTTGCCGGCCGGCACCGGATCCTGCCAGATCAGATCCTCCTGCGGGGCGTCCGGCCCGATGTAACGGGTCTTCGGGCCCATATCGCGGTGGATCAGCTTGAACCAGGCGCGGGCGAAGCAGTCCTTGAAGTACTCGGCGTCCTTGCGGAAGGCGTCCATGTACTTGCGGTAGACAGGGTCCATCTTCATCGCCATGTCCGCGTCAGTCATGATCGGGTTATGGCGGATGGAGGGGTCCGTGGCGTCGACCGGCTTGTCCTCGTCCTTCATGTCCACCGGTTCCCACTGCCAGGCGCCGGCGGGGCTCTTCTTGAGCTCCCACTCGTGGTCGAGCAGGGCCTCGAAATAGCCCATGTCGAACTGGGTCGGGTTCTTGGTCCAGGCGCCTTCGATACCGGAGGTGATGGCGTTGGTGGCCTTGCCCTGCATATTGGGGTTCTTCCAGCCGAAGCCCTGCTCCTCAACATCGGCGCCTTCGGGTTCCGGCCCCAGCGCGCCGGCATCGCCGTTGCCGTGGCACTTGCCCACGGTGTGACCGCCGGCGGTCAGCGCCGCGGTCTCCTCGTCGTTCATCGCCATGCGGGCGAAGGTCTCGCGGACCTGCTCGCCGGTCTTCAGCGGGTCGGGCTTGCCGTTGACGCCTTCCGGGTTCACATAGATCAGGCCCATCTGCACGGCCGCCAGCGGGTTCTCCATGGTGTCGGGCTTCTCGACGTCGCCGTAGCGCTCGTCGGAGGGCGCCAGCCACTCCTTCTCCGCGCCCCAGTAGGTGTCCTTCTCGGGGTGCCAGATATCCTCGCGGCCGAAGGAAAAGCCGAAGGTCTTCAGGCCCATGTTCTCGTAGGCCACATTACCGGCCAGGATGATCAGGTCGGCCCAGCTGATCTTGTTGCCGTACTTCTTCTTGAGCGGCCACAGCAGGCGGCGCGCCTTGTCCAGGCTGGCGTTGTCCGGCCAGCTGTTGATCGGCGCGAAGCGCTGGTTGCCGGTGCCGCCGCCACCCCGGCCATCGGCGATCCGGTAGGTACCCGCCGCGTGCCAGGACATGCGGATCATCAGCCCGCCGTAGTGTCCCCAGTCGGCCGGCCACCACGCCTGGCTCTCGGTCAGCAGCGCGTGCATGTCCTTTTTCAGGGCCTCGAAGTCGAGCTTCTTCACCTCTTCCCGGTAGTCGAAGTCCTCGCCCATCGGGTTCGTCTTGCGGTCATGCTGATGCAGGATGTCCAGATTCAGCGATTCCGGCCACCAGTCCATCACCGAGTGACCAGCGGCCGTCTCGCCGCCGTGCATGACCGGGCATTTGCCCATGTTCTGATGCTCACCCATATCCTTCTCCTTGTTCGCTGCGTAGAGCGTGTTCGTGTTCGGGAAGCCACTATCCTTTCGTGATGGCCGGCTTCCGTGGGGGACCGCACGCCTTCTCCGCCTCTTCCCGGCTGCAGCCGGAGAACGGCGTGCTGTTTGTGTATGCCTGAAGGTAGGCCGCCCGAGTCATTGGTGCAAGTTGAGATTCACCATGATCGGGATAGCCCATCACTATCGCTCCACGGGCGAATGCACGGCGCGTGCGGCTACAGGATGCTCTCGATCGCGCGGCGCAGCTCGGCGGAGCCGGGGCCCGCCTGGCTGGGGAAATGCGCGACCACCCGACCCTCCCGGTCCACCACATACTTGTAGAAGTTCCAGCGCGGGGCGTCGGCCTGGCGCGCCAGCTCGCGGAAGATCGGATGGGCATCCGCGCCGCGCACGCCAATCGGCCTGAACATGTCGAAGGTGACGCCAAAGTTCTCGAAGCACACCCGGGCGGTCTCGGCCTCGTCGTCGGCCTCCTGATTGAAGTCATGGGAAGGGAAGCCGACCACCTTCAGCCCCCGGTCCCGGTAGTCGCGGTGCAACTGTTCCAGACCGCCGAACTGGTCGGTGTAACCGCAATGGCTGGCCGTGTTGATGATCAGCAGCGGCTGCCCCTGGAAACGCTCCTGCAGGTTCACGACCTCCGAGGAATGCAGCCGCCCCAGCTCGTGCTGGAACAGGGCCTCCCGGTCCGGTTCGGCGGCGCTCGCGACGGCCACCGGCAACACCAGCAACAGGGAAGCAAACAGGCGCGCAAAACGGGACATGGCGGATCTCCACAGGGGCGTGAGCTTCTGACCATCACGACCGCACGGGGTTCTTTCTTCGCTCGGCCACGACGGACGGGGCCGGGGTCCCGCCGGGTTCGCCCCGATATGGGGGGCAGCCCCGGAATTCCGCGCCCTGGCCTGGCGGCTGCGTGACGCGCACCTTCGTGCCCGTATACCAAGAAGGTCCCCTCCCGATGCTTGCTCGTACTCGCCCCCTCCTGCTGCTCGCACTGATCCTGCCACTGGCGACCGGTTGCACCGCGGTGACGGTGGCGGGTGCCACCATAAACGCCGCCGTCAGCGCCACCACCGGCACCGTGCAGGCAACCGGCAAGGCCGTGGGCGCGCCGGGGCGTGCCGTCACCCCCGGCGGCAAGCAGAATCACGACACCGAGTGAGTCGGGAACCGTCACCCGCGTTCGGCGACGATTGGACGTGACAGGCAACGGGTAACCGGAAAGGCGCCGCCGCCAGGGCACCCCGATTGTCGGATGCCAGTCCTCCTGCCAGGCCCGCATGCAGCGGCCGAGCCCCCAGCTGCTTGCGCCGCACCGCCAACCCGGACCCGTACGGGGGCATCCTCGCGCCTTCAGCCGCTGGCACCACTGCTGCCGCGCGCGCACGGCAGGCCCGCCCGCCACCAGGCCAGCATCCCGCCACGAAGCTGAAGGGCCTCGTAGCCGTGGGCGCGCAGCCGGCGTACGGCGGGGATGCTGCGGTGTGCACTGAGACAGATCGCCACCACAGGGCGATCACGATCCAGCGCCAGTCCGGACAGCGCCTCGTCGGAGAAGCGCGTGATGGGAAGATGCCGCGCACCGGGGATGCGGCTGCGGCGATGTTCGACCGCGGTGCGCACATCCAGCACCTGGACCTCGGCCTTCTCCAGCGCCCGCGCCAGATCCTCGGGACAGATCTCCGGCTCTCGCCCGAACGGCCACCACTGGTTCCAGCCCATCGCGATCACCTCCTGCCCGGATGCCTGTACCCACCCCGAGGATACCGCCACCCACACCCGCGAAACGCCGTGGCCCCATCCCGTGAAAGACAATAAGGCAGGCCCCCTTTTGCAGGAGCCTGCTTGCAGGCGAAGCTCCCGCCAAAGCCAGCCGCGATCCGGGACAGATCGTCACCCCGGCTGGAGGGATTAGCACTACCAATCGGGGTATAGGCGGGAACTGCTTTGCAGCCTGTCGCAGGCCGCCTGCAGCAGGTCGATATCGAGCTTGCGGGCCAGCAGCAGGAGGTAGATCTGCACATCGGCGATCTCCTGGCGCACGGCCTCATGGGTCTCGGCGGACAGGTGCCGCGACTGCTCCTGGGTAAGCCACTGGAAGGGTTCAATCAGTTCGCCGACTTCACCCACCAGTGCCATCGACAGGTTCTTCGGCGAATTGAACTGCACCCGACCGCGCTCCTCGACGAATGCCTCCAGCTGCACGATCAACTCTTCCAGCCCCTGCGCTCCTTGCGAATACCCTTTCATCGTCTCCCCGTGGTATCGACCCTTGGGCATGCCTGCATCGTACACAAGGCCCGCATGCTCCAGTAATCACGGCCACGCGGCCCTGGCGATTGCAACCGCCGACGATTCACGTCCCACCCTCGCCATCCGGGTTTTGTTGGGCCATGCTGCAGGCTGCGACTTGCCAATGACAGGTCCCCAGCGACCGGTCGGGCGCCGCGCCCTCGAACGAAAAGGAGCTTGGCATGAACCTGGAGAAGGTGATCTTCGGCTTTTTCATCATCCTGGCGTTCACCCTGAACTTCGGGTTCTTTCTCGGCGAGATCGACAATCCGGCGCATCACAACGTATACGAGTTGTTCGCGGCCATCGTGGTGAACGTCGTGGCCACCGCCCTGAAACTGGGCGACCGGACGCAAACCGGTGCACTGCTGCTGGCCAGTTCGCTGGTGGCGGTGCTGCAGCTGTTCGCGGCCGCGGTAGTTTGGGGCTACGCCAGTCACGTGCATGCCGGAGGCATGGATGCGATGTTCATGGCCAGCATCGTTTCACTGGCGGGCGGGGCCATGGTGGCGAACCTGATCTCGGTGCTGCTGCTCATCGCGGATACGGTGGCCCTGCGCCGCTAGAAACGAAGCCGTGGCCCCCACGATCAACAAGGTGCTGTTCCTGTTCCTCCGACGCATGCGGGCGCCCCTGCTCGCGCTGACGGCGGCCTATGCGATATCGGTTCTCGGCCTGGTGCTGATACCCGGCGTAGACGACCAGGGCGAGCCCTGGCGCATGGATTTCTTTCATGCGTTCTACTTCGTCACCTACATGGCCACGACCATCGGCTTCGGCGAGATCCCCCACGCCTTTTCCGAGGCGCAGCGGATGTGGACGGTGTTCGCCGTCTACCTGTCGGTGGTGGCCTGGCTCTACGCGATCGGCAAGATCCTCGCGCTGATTCAGGACCCGGCCTTCCGTCTGGCGGTCAGTCAGCATGCGTTCGACCGCACCATCCGCAAGCTGCAGCGACCGTTTCATATCATCTGCGGGTATGGCGACACCGGCGCTCTGGTGGTGCGTTCGCTGCTCGGGCGCAATGGCTTCACGGTGGTCATCGACCAGAATCCGGACCGTATCAACGAGCTGGTACTGGAGGATTATCCGCTGCAGATCCCCGGCCTGTGCGCGGATGCCAGTGTGGCCAACCGTCTGCTGGAAGCCGGGCTGCTCAACCCCCACTGCCAGGGAGTGGTGGCACTCACCAGCGACGATTCGGTGAACCTGCGTATCGCGATTGCCGCCAAACTCCTGAACCCGGACCGGCCCGTGATCTGCCGTGCCGAGAGCCATGACACGGAGAAGAACATGGCCTCGTTCGGGACCGACCAGATCATCAACCCCTTCGACATCTTCGGCCAACGGCTGACCCTGGCGCTGCACTCCCCCGCGCACCACCTGCTTCACGAGTGGCTGGGCAGCATCCCCGGGAGCCCGCTGCCGATGCCGATCGATCCGCCCTGCGGTCGCTGGATCCTGTGCGGCTTCGGCCGCTTCGGCAAGGCCGTCCATGCCGGGCTCACGCAGGAAGGCGTGGAGGTGACTCTGATCGACACCGATCCCGAGGGTGCGGACTGCCCGCCGGACTGCATCAAGGGGCGTGGCACCGAGGCGGACACCCTGCAACAGGCCGGCATCGAGAGCGCCTCGGGCATCGTGGCCGGCACCGAGCGCGACGACTACAACCTGTCCATCGTGATGACCGCGCGCGAACTAAACCCGGACCTCTTCATGGTGGGGCGGCAGAACCACGAGCGTAATTCGCTGCTGTTCGGAGCTGCGGACCTGCCAATGGTGATGCGCCACGACCGGGTCATTGCCGAGGCCATTCTGGCGCACCTGACCTCGCCGCTGTTACCGCGTTTCCTGGAACTGAGTCGCGAGCAGTCCACCGAGTGGGCCAACGAACGGGTCAGCGCCATCACGGCGGTGGTGGGTGACCGTGTACCAGCCATCTGGACCGAACAACTGGACGAGGCATCGGCCCCGGCACTCCTGCAACACTTGAAGCACGAACCAGTCACCCTGGGCCAGTTGCTGCGCGCCGATCACCCGGAACGCCAGCGCCATGCCTGCATCGTCCTGCTGCTGCGGCGCGAAGGCGGCACACCGGAGATCCCCGCACCGGACGACGATACACCCCTGCAGCCCGGCGACCACATGCTGTTCTGCGGCCGCTTCGCCAGCGCGCTGGCAATCTCCCACACTCTGCGCGACGAGCATGCCCTGCGCTATCTATTGACCGGCGAGGACAGCCCCGAAGGCTGGATCTGCCGCGCGCTGCGCTCCGCCCGCGGCCAGACCGCCTAAAGTTGTTCCGGGCTATTCCCGGGAAACTGAACCATGCCGGCCTTCGGCGGCACGCTGAACCGCCCGCTCGGCAGACCGGAAGTCCCATGATTTCAGGCGTTGCTCGAGAGGGCTGGGGACTACCGGCATAATCGCGGTCCAGCGAACGGGACTGCCGGCAGACCAAGGAAAGTCACGCGATGGCGAGCGTAAAAAGTACCTGTTACGAGTGCGATGCGAACTGCGCGATCGACGTGACCCTGGACAACGCCGGCGAGCCGGTGAAGATCGACGGCCCCGACTGTCCGCGCTGTTACGTCCAGCTGGATCGGCGTAACCATCCCGAACGCCTGCTGTACCCGCTGCGGCGCACCGGGGCGCGCGGCAGCGGCGAGTTCGAGCGCATCTCCTGGGACGAGGCGCTGGATACCATCGCCGAGCGCCTGCGCGCGACCCGCGAGGAGCACGGCGCCCCGGCGGCCGCGTTCTTCGCCGGCTACACCAAGGAGGCGCGCCCGCAGCTGCAGCGCCTGGCGCATGCCTTCGGCTCGCCCAACTACCTGACCGAGAGCGGCTGCTGCTTCTCCTCGACCAAGGTGGCGGAGGAGGTGACCTTCGGCACCAAGATCAAGACCTCCTCCACCGTGGCCTCGGATGCGACCCGCTGCCTGCTGGTGTGGTCGACCAACCCGCGCGGCTCCATCCCGCTATTCCATCAGCATGCGCTGGCCGCGGCGCGCCCCGGCTGCGCCACCGTGGTGGTCGACCCGCGGGTGACGCCGCTGGCGGAGCAGGCCGAGGTGCATCTGCAGATCCGCCCGGGTACGGACGGGGCGCTGGCGCTGGGCATGCACCACCTGATCTTCGAAAACGGCTGGCAGGACCAGGCCTTCCTCGACGAATGGGGCAGCGGCGTGGAGGCCTTCCGCGAATACGTGGCCGAATTCCCGCCGGAGCGGGTGGCGGCGATCTGCGGCATCGAGGAGGCCGACCTGAAGCGTGCCGCCGAGCTCTACGCGACCCGTAGCCCGGCGCAGATCATGCTCTCGCCCACCGCCACCGTGCAGCACTCCAACGGCTTCCAGAATCACCGTGCGGTGACCCTGCTGGCGGCGGTCACCGGCAATATCGACCGCGAGGGCGGCAACCGCTTCTTCAACGACAAGGTCACGCCGAAGCCGATCGACCTGTTCGACCACTGCAAACAGAACCTGCCGCCGCGCATCGGCGACGAGACCTTCCCGGTGTGGACGGCCCACTGGCCGGCGGCGCAGAGCATGCTGCTGCCGGACGCGATCCTCGACGGCCGGCCGCAGCGGGTGCATTCGCTGCTGGCGATGGGCATCAACACCGCGATGTGGCCGAACTCGAAGCGCATGGAAGAGGCGCTGGGGGCGCTGGATTTCTTCGCCGTGTCGGACTTCTTCCACAACCCGGCCACGCGCATGGCGGACATCGTGCTCCCGGCCGCCACCAGCCTGGAGCGCCCGGCGCTGATCGCCTATCCCGGCTGCAACTTCCGCGGCGAGCTGCGCTACCGGCATCAGGCGGTGGCCCCGCGCGGCGAGGCACGCGCCGACGCCGAGGTGTTCCTCGAGCTGGGCGTGCGCCTGGGCATGGGCGAGCAGTTCTGGAACGGCGACCTGGAGGCCAGCTGGGCCGAGGCCGCCGAGGGTATCCCCGAGACCATCCGCGAGCAGGTGTACAACGACCCGGACGGCGTGACCGTGTTCGCCAAGGCGCTGGACGACATGGTCGAGCACGGCTTCGAGGAGGGCGACCGCCAGTACCGCCTGCACGGCTTCCGCACGGTCAGCGGCAAGGTGGAGTTCGACGCCGCCGAGCTGCGCGAGGCCGGGCACGACGGGCTGCCGGTCTGGCGTGAGCCGGCCGAGAGCCCGGTTTCCACGCCGGAGCTGGCGCGCGACTATCCGCTGGTGCTGACCAGCGGCGCGCGCCACAAGCACGCTACCCATTCGCAGCACCAGTACCTGGAGCGCATGCGCCGGGCAATGCCGGAGCCGCTGGTGGAGCTGCACCCCGAGGATGCCGCGGCGCGCGGCATCGCTGATGGCGACACCGTGGAGGTGCGCTCGCCGCGCGGGCGGGTCGCCTTCGTGGCGAAGGTCACCGACCGCATCAAGCCCGGTGTGGCGCACTGCCAGCACGGCTGGAACCACGCCAACGTCAACGAGCTGACCGACGACCGCAACCTCGACCCGATCAGCGGCTTCCCCGCGTTCAAGTCGCTGCTGTGCGAGGTGGAACGCCTGCACGCCGGGCACGAGCAACGCCTGCCGGAGGCGGGCTGACCGTGCCCTTCGTTGGTGTTCTGCCCGAGCGCCGGCACCTCTTCCGGCCGCAGCCGCGTCGCGAGGTGGCGGTGTCGGATGCCGCCGCCTGGCGCTTGAACCCCGCGCATCGGCATGTCTACGACAAGCTGCGCCTGGCCCTGGATGCGGGCCTGACCGCCGCGCCCTGCGGGGTCGCGCCCACGGACCTGGGGCTGGACGCGGCGGACACGGTGTTCGTGAAGCCGATCACCAACCTCGCCGGCATGGGGCTGGATGCGCGTGCCCTGCCCGCTGGCGAGGTGCCGGCCGAGCCCGGCAGCTTCTGGTGCCAGCGCCTGGAGGGCGCCCACACCAGCACCGACTGCCTGGTGGAGAACGGCGAGGTGCGCTGGTTCGCCCACACCCGCGGCTCGGACGAGAAGGACGCCGCACGTCCGATCTACTGGGAGATCGGCGCCGCCGTGCCCGAGGTTGAGCCGTGGATCGCCGACTGGGTGCGGCGCAACCTGACCGGATACAGCGGCATCTGCAACATCGAGCTGATTGGCGAGCGACCGATCGAGGCCCACCTGCGCGGCTCCAACGGCTTCTTTGACTTCTACGGCCCGGCCTTCATCCCGGCCTGGGTGGCGCTGGCAGACGGCGAACCGTTCACCCCGCCCCCGCCGATCCCCGGCGGCTTCGTCATCTCGGTATTCGGCGAGATCGAGCTGCGGGACGCCGACTTCCGAGCCGCCGAGGCAGCCGGCGTGAATCTGCAGCCGGACCCGTCCACCCCGGGCCGCGCCGCCATCCTGCGCTGCCAGGATCGCGACGCCGGCTTCGCCCTCTACCAGCACCTGACCGGCCACACGCTGTAACCCCTGACGCCCGGCCCATAACCGCCGGCAGCCCGAGCGGGACAGGAACAACGTCGTGATCTGCTTGCGGCTGCCCCGGCAGCAGTCGCCAGCTGCGCAGGGCGGGGGTATGTTGGCGGCATGGAGATCGACCCCGTCATCCGCGAGTGGCTGCGCCTGGCCGGGCAGGCGCCCTCCTCGCACAACACCCAGCCCTGGCGGTTCCGCGTGGATCGCGCGGGAATCGAGGTCTGGACCGATCCGGCGCGCTCGCTGCCCGTGAACGACCCGACCGGGCGCGAGCGCATCATCAGCTGTGGCTGCGCGGTGCTGAACCTGCGCGTGGCCGCCGCCGCGGACGGCCAGGGCCTGAACGTGCGCCCGGAACAGGCGGGCGACGGCCCGTTCGTACGCCTGCTGACCGGGCACCACGGCGGGCCGGACCGGCAGGAGCTGGCACCCCTGCGGGACTGTATTGGCGCACGCCACTCCTGGCGCGGCCGGTTTCGTCCCGACGCACCCGCCCCGGACATCATCGCAACCCTCGTGCAGGCCGCCCGCCAGGAAGGGGCCTGGCTGCGCCCGGTCACGGACCCGGAATGCCGCGGGGAGGTCGCCGAGCTGGTCCGGGCGGCGACGGCGGCACAGTGGAAGAACCCGGCCTGGCGGCGCGAGCTGACGCACTGGATGCGCACGCCCTCGCGCGGCGACGGCCTGGCGGTCGGTCGGTTGAGCGGCGGTCTGACGCGCTGGAGCGTGCGCCACCTGGTATCCGCCCGGGCGATGGCCCGAGACGAGGCCCGCGCGGCCCGGGCCGCCCCGGTGCTGCTGGCACTGGGCACCGGGATCGAGGGCCCGATGCAGTGGCTGACGGCCGGACAGGCCCTGCAGCGCGTACTGCTCGAGGCCGCGCGGCACGGGCTCTGCGCCCGTTATCTGAATCAGCCGATCCAGCTGGCCGAATGGCGCCCGAAACTCGCCGAACTGCTGGGCGAGGGCCAGCCACAACTGCTGTTCGCGCTCGGCCGCCCGGACGGCACGCCCCACCCCACGCCGCGACGCCCGCTGGACGAGATGCTGAAGCGCTGAGGGCAACGCCCGCCCGCGCTCCATTCGAGACGACACGCGGCAGGGGCATGAATGGCGTGCGCTACACTGAACCCCCGTTCACCTCCCGTCCGCCGCCATTAATCGTCATGCTGCTCACCCTGCTCGTTATGTTCGCCCTGCTGGGCCTTGGCCTGGCGCTGATGCTCTGGCATGCACGGCAGGTGTTTGCGGTGGAACTGCGCGATGGTGCGGCCCGCGTGCGGCGCGGCAAGCCGCCGACCGCGTTCCTGCGCGGCTGCGAGGAGGTCGCGCGCCAGTTCCGGCTGAAGCGCGGCCGGATCACCGCCGTGCGCACCGACGCCGGCGTGCAGCTGCGTTTCTCCCGCGATCTCCCGAAGAAGACACACCAGGCCTTTCGCAACGTCTGGACACCCCCGCCGGGCGGCGGCGGTGGCGGCGGCATGCGGGCGACGGGATAACGCCGCACCGGCTTGCGGCCACGCTTCCGATCAATGGGCTCCCTTGAACGCCGGGCTGGCGCCGGTTCCGTCAAGCACGATTAGACTCCGCTAACCTCCTCGGTCCGGCACTGCGGCGCGGCGATGTGCTGTTCCAGGATCCGGCTCGCGGCTCGGATGAGTGAAAACGCAGGGGCCATGCCCGGCTCCCCCGGCCATCGGCCAGGGCGACCCATCGCCCGCCGCTTGGGCCATCCTGCCCCAGCAGCCACGGTGCCATCGCCGGCTCTACCCGATCGGCATGCTGCGTGTTGCCGGCATGCTGCCCAGGCGGGGGTGGTGTTCCGGCGGCCCGGGACCGACACTATGGGCACGCGGCCGACGGCCGCGAGGACCGCAAACCGCGTACCGCGCGGCCCGCTTGGGCAAAGGAAGGAGACACCTGCATGCTGCTGGCCCTGCTACTGATGATCGCGCTGCTGCTGGCGGCCGGTGCCGTGCTGATCTGGCAGGTCAGCATCATCTTCAGCATCGAGATCGAGGACGGACAGCCGCGGGTCCGCCGTGGCGACCCGCCAAAGTCGTTCCAGCACACGGTACGGGACGTGGTTCGCCGCTACGGCATCCAGCAGGGCCGCCTGACCGCCGTGCGCCGCCAGCAGGGGCTGCAACTGCGCGGATCGGCCTCAATACCCCGAGAGGCCAGATCCGAACTGCAGCACGCCCTGCAGCGCATCAAGGTGGGCCGCAAGCGCCGCAAGAAGCGGCGCTGACCGAATCCGTGCCCGTGGCTTGCGCGCCCGCGCCCGCTCCCACACCCGGGGAGACCGGCCAGCACGCCGGGGCCTGGTTCGTCTACCTGCTGGAATGCGCGGGTGGGCGCATCTACACCGGGGTGACACCGCGCCTGGCCGCCCGCATGGCGGCCCATGGCAGCGGCCGCGGTGCCCGTTTCACCCGGATGCACCGGCCCAGGCAGCTGCTCGCCGCGCGGCCTTTTGCCTCTCGTGGCGAGGCGCTGCGCATGGAGCTGCGCATCAAGCGCTACAGCCCCGCCGCAAAACGGGCCCTCGCCCGCGACTGGGCACACGCCGCCAGCATCTGCCGGCTGCCCTCGGCGACGTGACTACTCCAGCGGCTGCTGGCGCGAGTGCCGGAACTGCTCCTGCACCGAGGCGGAAGGCTTGCCGGTCAGCAGGCTCACCACGACGATGGCCACGGTCGCGAAGATAAAGCCGGGCAGCAACTCGTAGACGTCGAACAGCCCGCCCTCGGCCTGGTTCCAGAGGATCACGGTAACCGCGCCGACCACCATGCCGGCCAGCGCCCCGTTGCGCGTCATCCGCGACCAGTACAGCGCGAGGATGATCACCGGGCCAAAGGCCGCGCCAAAGCCACCCCAGGCGTAGGCCACCAGGTCCAGCACCCCGGCCTCCGGCGCCATTGCCAGCAGCAGGGCCACCAGCGACACGCCCAGTACGGCGGCACGGCTGATCCACACCAACTCGGTCGCCCCCGCCTCGGTGCGCAGGATGCCGCGGTAGAAATCGTTGGTGATCGCACTGGCGGAGACGATCAGCTGCGAGTCGATGGTGCTCATGATCGCGGCGAGGATCGCCGCCATCAGGATGCCCGCCACCCACGGGTTGAACAGCGCGCGGATCAGCTCGATCAGCACGGTCTCGCCGTCCGCCAGCGGCGCGTCGGCAAAGTAGGCGATCCCCATGTAGCCCGTGGCCACCGCGCCGATCAGAGCCAGGACCATCCAGGTCATGCCAATCAGCGTGGCGCGCGGCACGTCGCGCTCGGAGCGCAGCGCCATGAAGCGCGCCAGGATATGCGGCTGGCCGAAATAGCCCAGCCCCCAGGCCAGCAGCGAGATCATGCCGAGGAAGGTCATGCCCTGCAGCACCTGCACATGCGTCGGATCCACGGCGGCGACCTCGCTCTGCACACTGCCCCAGCCACCGACCAACACCACCGCGAACATCGGCACCACCAGGAGCGTCAGGAACATCAGGATGCCCTGCAGGAAGTCGGTCCAGCTGACCGCCAGGAAGCCACCCAGGAAGGTGTAGCTGATGATCACGATGGCGCCGACCCACACGGCGGTCTCGTAATCCATGCCGAACGAGCTCTGGAACAGCAGCCCGCCCCCGACCAGCCCGGCCGAGATATACAGGGTGAAGAACACCAGGATCACGATCGCGGAGACCACGCGCAGGATACGCGTGCGGTCCTCGAAGCGGTTCTCGAGGAAGTCCGGGATGGTCAGGGAGTCCTTCGCCAGCGCGGTGAAGCGGCGCAGACGCCCGGCCACGAACAGCCAGTTCAGCAGCGCACCGACCACCAGCCCGACCCCGATCCACAACTCGGAAAGCCCGGAGACATACACCGCACCGGGCAGCCCCAGCAGCAGCCAGCCGCTCATGTCCGAGGCCCCGGCACTCAGCGCGGCCACCCCCGGTCCCAGGCGGCGCCCGCCGAGCACATAGTCCGACAGCGTGGTGGTCGTGCGGTAGGCCGCGATCCCGAGGATCAGCATCGCCGCCAGATAGGCGGCAAAGGTCACCAGGGTTGGCATCGGCATGTTGATCTCCATGGAGCGTCTCCTCGTATCAGGCCGATGGCCCTTGTTGTTGTGGTACTCGGTCGCGTCTCGATCAAGTGTAGAGGACGCCGTGCCGCCCGGCGGCCTCGCGTCGTCAGTGCGGCGTGATCCTCACGCTCTGCTCAGTCGGCCGCCGCCAGCAGGCTGGCGTTGCCGCCGGCGGCCGTCGTATCGATGCACAGGTGGCGCTCCACCACAAAGCGTTCGGGCGCGATCAGGGCGGTTTCCAGCGCAACGATCGGCCCGTCCCGCTGTGCCAGCGCCTGACGCAGCGCTCGGGTCCAGTCGCTCACGCCGGCTGCGGCCACCGCGACCAGCCCCTCCAGCGCGGCCAGTGCGTCCGGTTCCAGCGCGCCGTCGATCCCGACCAGCGGCACGCCCTTCCCGTGCAGCGCGCGCGCCGCGCGCTCGGCCCCCGGCGCCAGCATGATCACCGGGCAGCCCGCCCCCAGCGCCTGCACCGCCTGCGCCAGCGCGATCTCCGCACCCTGGCCCAGGCAGAGCACCGGACCGCGCGGATACAGGCGCAGACGATTGCTCTCGCCGGTCGGACCCGGCAGCGTCTGCGGACTGGTGTCGAAGGCCGCGGTCTCCGCCAGGGCCTTGCGTAGCAGACCCGTGCGCTCGGGCAGCGCCTCGCGCAGCAGGTGCATGCGGTCGGTGCGCTTGGCCCAATCGCTCCCGTCCAGGGCATCCAGGGCCTGCTGCAGGCGCTGCGGGGCCACCCATTCCTCCTGCGCGCCCGCCTCCGGCGGGTCCGGCCGCTCCGCGGCAATGGACGTGCGACGGGCAAAGCGCGTCAGGTACAGCGGCCCGCCCGCCTTCGGCCCGGTGCCGGAGAGCCCCTCTCCGCCGAACGGCTGCGAGCCGACGATGGCGCCGATCTGGTTGCGATTGACGTACTGGTTGCCCACGCGCAGGCGTTCCACCACCTGCTGCACGCGGTCGTCGATGCGGGTATGTAGACCGAAGGTCAGACCATAGACGCGGGCGTTGATGGCATCCACCACCGCATCCAGCTCGCGGGCCCGAAAGCGCGCCACGTGCAGCACCGGCCCGAACACTTCGCGCTCCAGCTCGCCGATCCCGGACAACCGGACGATGGACGGTGCGACAAAGCGGCCGTGCTCCGGTACCGGGAGGGACTTCAGCAGCCGCCCCTGCTCCTCCTGTGTCCGCAGGTAGTCGCGGATATCCGCCTGCGCCTCGGCATCGATCACCGGCGAGACGTCGGTCGCCAGCTGCCAGGGATCGCCGATGCTCAGCGCGTCCATCGCGCCCTGCAGCATCTCCAGCAGGCGGTCGTAGGCCTCGTCCTGCACGTAGAGCATGCGCAGCGCCGAGCAGCGCTGCCCGGCGGACTGGAAGGCGGAGGCCAGGATGTCGCGCACCGCCTGCTCGGTCAGCGCCGAGCTGTCCACGATCATCGCGTTCAACCCGCCCGTCTCCGCGATCAGGACCGCATCCGGCCCGGCGTTGTCCGCCAGGCTGCGGTGGATCCGTTGCGCGACCTCGGTGGAGCCGGTAAAGCAGACCCCGGCAATGCGCGGGTCGGCGGTCAGCGGCCCGCCCACCGTCGGGCCATCGCCCGGCAACAGCTGCAGGGCCGACTGCGGGAGACCGGCCGCACGCATCAGTTCCACCGCGCGGGCGGCGATCAGCGGGGTCTGCTCGGCCGGCTTGGCGACCACGGTATTGCCCATGGCCAGGGCCGCGGCGACCTGCCCGGTGAAGATCGCCAGGGGGAAATTCCAGGGACTGATGCAGACGAACACGCCGCGTGGCTCCAGCTCCGCCTCCTGCCCCAGGCGTTCGGCCTCGCCCGCGTAGTAGCGCAGGAAATCGGCCGCCTCGCGCACCTCGGCAATGCCGTCCCAGACGGTCTTCCCGGCCTCGCGGTTGGCCAGTGCGATCAGTTCCGGGGCATGTTCCTCGTAGCGGTCCGCGATCGCGCGCAGCAGATCGGCGCGCGCCGTCACCGGGTGCGCCGACCAGTCGACGAACCCGGACAGGGCCGTGTCCAGCGCCTGTTCGACCTCCGCCGCCGTGGCCTCGCGGACCTCGCCGACCACGGCACCGGGATCGGAGGGGGAGACCGCAACGCGCGGCGCGCCCTGCGCCGCGTGACCTTCCACCAGCATGGGTGCGGCCTGCCACTGCGTCTGCGCGAACGCCTCGCGCGCGGCCAGCAGCGGCAGGATGGAGGCCGGCTCGTTGACGCGGTACCCGCGCGAGTTCTGTCGCTGTGGCCGGTAGAGATCGACCGGGTCACGGATGGCCGGGTTGGCCACGGCGTCGCCCAGCGCGTCCAGGTCGGCGATGGGATCGCGCGCGATCTCCGCGGGCGGGATGCTGCTGTCCACCACCTGGTTGACGAACGAGCTGTTGGCGCCATTCTCCAGCAGGCGCCGCACCAGGTAGGCCAGCAGGTCGCGGTGCGCCCCCACCGGCGCGTAGATGCGGCAGCGGGTGCCGGCCGTCGCCTTGACGATCGCGTGCACCGACTCCCCCATGCCGTGCAGGCGCTGGAATTCGAAGCCGTCACGGGCGTCGCCGGCCATCGCCAGCACCGCCGCGCAGGTGTGCGCATTGTGGGTAGCAAACTGCGGGTAGATGCGGTCGCGCCGGTCCAGCAGCATCTGCGCACAGGCGATGTAGCTGACATCCGTGTTGACCTTGCGGGTGAAGACCGGGAAGCGTTCCACGCCCAGCTCCTGGGCCTGCTTGATCTCGGTATCCCAGTAGGCGCCCTTGACCAGACGCACCATGATGCGCCGGTCCAGCCGCTGCGCCAGCGCATACAGCGCCTCGATCACCGGGGCCGCGCGGCGGCCGTAGGCCTGTACGACCACGCCAAAGCCGTCCCAGCCCTCCAGCTCCGGGTCCGCCAGCAGGGCCTCGATCACGTCCAGCGACAGGTCCAGACGGTCCTGCTCCTCGGCGTCGATATTGAACCCGATGCCGGCGCGCGCGGCCTGACGCGCCAGCTCCTGCGCCCGCGGCACCAGCTCCGCCATGACCGTCGCGCGCTGGGTGTACTCGTAGCGCGGGTGCAGCGCGGAGAGCTTGACCGAGATGCCGGGGCTGGAGCGCACGTCGCCTTGCGCCTGGTTCGCGATCTCGGCGATCGCCGTGGCATAGGCCTGGTGATAGCGGCGGGCATCGGCATCGGTGCGCGCGGCCTCGCCCAGCATGTCGTAGGAATAGGTGTAGCCCTCGTGTTCCCTCTCGCGGGCATTGCGCATGCCCTGGGCGATGGTCTCGCCAAGCACGAACTGGCGACCGAGCAGCTTCATCGACTGCGCGACGGCCGTGCGCACCAGCGGCTCGCCGACACGCCGGATCAGGCCGCGCAGGGCGGCGGCCGGGCGCTGCGGATCGTCGTTCAGCACCTTGCCGGTCAGCATCAGCGCCCAGGTCGAGGTATTCACCAGCGGGGACGACGAGTGCCCGAGGTGGGCTGCCCAGTCGGAGGGCTCGATCTTGTCCTGGATCAGTTCGTCGATGGTCTCGGCATCCGGCACCCGCAGCAGCGCCTCCGCCAGGCACATCAGGCCGACCCCCTCCTCGGTGGACAGGCCGTACTCGGCCAGGAAGCTCTCCATCATCGACGGCGTGGTCTCGGCGCGTACCCGCTCGACGATGCGCGCGGCCTCCGCCGCGATGCGGGCGCGGGCCTCGGCATCCATCCGGATGCCGCCGCGCAACTCCCGCAGTACGGCCGCCTCGTCGGCCGTGTAGGCCTCACGGATGCGGGCGCGGTGGGGATCGGACGCCGGGTCGCGTGTCGGGTGCGGACGGGTGTGGGGCTGCGTCATCGGCCTGCTCCTGCGGTGCCGGGGTTGGCTCGACCGGGCGCCGGCCTCTGACTGGAAGCATAGACGGGCGCGTCCGGGGTCCTCGGGGCCTAAGGGTCACAGGTGCCCCGTCTTCACGTAGATCAGGGTCTCCTGTTCCACCCAGGGATTGTGCTGGCTCAGGTGCGGGTTGCGAATCCACGTGCCGGCGGGGTAACGCCCGTGCTCGTCGATGAATTCACCGGACAGCACCAGGATCTCCTCCCCGCCCCAGTGCCGATGGGGCTGGAAGTGCTCGCCAGTCGGCCAGTGCACCAGAGCGATGTGCTCGGTCCCGAAGCTGTGCAGATGCAGGACCCGCAACCCGCCGATGCCCGGCTGGAACGGCGCCGAACGGGTATCCACCACCACCTTGTCGCGGTCCTCCGGGGCGAACTGCTCAAGCTTCACGAACAATGTGCAGCCGGGGTCCGAATGCGGCGCGTGGCGGGAACCCGGCGGGTTGCGCAGGTAGGTCCCGGCGGGATAGTCCCCGGCCTCGTCGGAGAACACGCCGTCCAGAACCAGGATCTCTTCGCCCAGTGCGTGGGTGTGCGGCGGGAAGCGGGCTCCGGGCTGGAACTGCACGACACTGGTCGCACGGCCCGCTTCCGCCAGCTCGCGTTCCAGCGGCTTGCGCACCACGCCTTCGGCGCGGCTGCCGCTCCACGACATGGCGGCCGTCTCCACCACCACCGGCTGCTGCAGATCCAGATTCAGGGCTTCCATCGCGCGCTCCGTTCACCTCCCCAGTCGAACACGCGACCCGCTGTTAGTTCCTGGACAGGGAGAGCAGGCCCTCAGTGGTGGTGCCCTTCGCGCCCCGGATGATGACCATGATGGTCGTGATGGCCGCCCCCGGAATGCGCCCCTGGCGAGCCACCGGACTCGCCCTGATAGCCGCGGGCCTGCCGATAGCGCGCCTTCTGCTCCGCGTCGAGCAGCGCATCCATCTCCAGATGGTAGGACAGATGCAGGTGGCGCAGGCGACCACGCAGCTCGCCGATCTCGACGGTCAGCGACTCGATGGTCGCGCTGCTGATACCGCCCTCCGCGAAGCGCGCATCCAGTTCCCGCTCCCGCTCCACAATGCGCCGGCCGAGATCGCGCGCCTGCTCCCGCATCACCGCGAACAGGCGCTCGGTCTCGCGCTGCTGCTCGGGCGTCAGCTCCAACGAGTCGGCCACCTCCAGCACATGCATCGGCCCCGGATAGCCATGCAGTTCGGCCGGCAGCGCCATGCCCATACCCCGCCCTTCCAGCAGATCCTCGGTCTCCTGCGCGGAGAGTGCCTTGATCTCGCGTGCCTGCAATTCGGAGTACGGATTGGCCGCAGCCGGTGCCGCAACGACCAGGGCAAGCCCCACAACCAGCCACCCGGAAAAGCGGAGTACACGATGCATGATGGAACCCTCGACGGTGAAAAGTGTTCGCATTGTAGATCGCTGGCGATCTCGGGGCGCGGGATCACTACGGGACGTCTAGACTCCAGAGCGGGGCCCAGAACAACCAAAACAGAAAGGACGCGACATGCTGATTATCGGACTGATTGTGGTCGTCGCCGCGCTGGTGTTCGCCACGGCGAAACTGCGCGTGCACCCGTTCCTGGCCCTGCTAATCGCCGCCTTCGTGATGGCGATCATCGGCGGCATCGCCCCGCGCGAGGCGATCAGCGTCATCAACGACGGTTTCGGCAGCACCCTGGGCTATATCGGCATCGTGATCGCGCTGGGCACGATCATCGGGGTCATCCTCGACCGCACCGGTGCGGCCGTCGTCATGGCGGAGGCGATCATCCGCACCCTGTCCGACCGCTTCCCGACCCTGACGGTCTCGATCATCGGCTACATCGTGTCCATTCCGGTGTTCTGCGACTCGGGCTACGTGATCCTGAACTCGCTGAAGAATGCCCTGGCCAAGACCGCCGGCATCTCGGTGGTCGCGATGAGTGTGGCGCTGGCCACCGGCCTGTTCGCCACCCACAACTTCGTGCCGCCCACCCCCGGCCCGATCGCGGCCGCCAGCAATGTCGGCATCGCCGATGCGCTGGGCCTGGTGATCCTGGTCGGCCTGTTCGTGTCCGCGGTGGCGGCCGCCGTTGGCTGGCTGTGGGCCAGCCGCTACGCGAAGGCCAACGACGACGAGCTGCTGGAACCGGACCCGATCAGTGAAGCGACTGGCCAGGAGATCGAGAAGGAAGAGATCAAGCTGGAGCATCGCCCGACGACCCTGGGCGCCTTCATGCCCATCCTGGCGCCGATCGTACTGATCTCCATCGGCTCGGTGGCCGCGCTGGCCACCCGCGATAGCGACCCCGGCATGCTCGCCGCGGCCCTGATCTTCCTCGGCACCCCGGTGGTGGCGCTGGCGATCGGCGTGATCTTCGCGCTGCTGCTGATCAAGGGGGCCGGCATCAAGGACCGCTTCCACCAGATGACGGTGGACGCGATCCTGCTGGCCGCGCCGATCATCCTGATCACCGGCGCGGGCGGCGCCTTCGGCAACGTGCTGCGCGAGACCCCAATCGGCGATCAGCTGGGCGACCTGCTGAGCGGGCTGGGCCTGGGCCTGCTGGTGCCATTCCTGATCGCGGCTGCTCTGAAATCCGCACAGGGCTCGTCCACCGTGGCACTGGTCACCGCGTCCAGCATGATCGCGCCGATGCTGGCCTCGCTGGGGCTAGATTCCACCATGGGCATGGTCCTGGCGGTGATGGCCGTGGGTGCCGGCGCGATGACCGTCTCGCACGCGAATGACAGCTTCTTCTGGGTGGTCACCCAGTTCAGCCGCATGAAGGTGTCCACCGCGTACAAGGCGTTCACCACCGCCACGCTGCTGCAGGGCATCAGCGCAATGATCACCATCTACATCCTGGGGCTGATCTTTGTCTAGGGGGACGCTGACCAATCGGCACGCTCGCGTTGGTACCCCCCTGTTTCCCGAGACAAGGCGCGTCGTGCAGCGGGTAGTGGTTCTACCCGCAAGCGGCGCAACGCAGCATCGGGGAACAGGGGGCACCAACCCCGAAGGGGCTCGGCCGATTCTGCGCGCTGCCGGCGTTGCAGTTCGCTCATGTAGCTCGGCTACACTTCACTCACCGCGCCTTGTCAGCGCGCAGAGTCGACTCGAGCGCGAACGTGCCGATTAGTCAGCGTCCCCCTGGTCACCTCCGGGTCGTCGTCTGCCCGGACAGCTACAAGGGAAGCCTCGAGGCCGAGGACGTGGCGGCCGCCATGGCCCGGGGCGTGCACGCGGCCCGCCCGGCTGCCCGGGTACGCGCCCTGCCCATGGCCGACGGTGGCGAAGGCACGGCCCGCCTGGTCAGCCATACCCTCGGCTGGGCCTGGCACCTGTCCGACGTGACCAGCCCCACCGGCACCCACCTGAGCGCCGGCTGGGGCTGCGATCATCGCGAGCGGCGCGCGGTGATCGATGTCGCCTCTGCCTGCGGCCTGGACCGGATCCCCGACGATCGCCACGACCCCTGGCAGCTCCACAGCTTCGGGGTCGGCGAGTTGATGCGGGCCGCCCTGGACGCGGGCGCCGAACACCTGCTGATCGGTCTCGGCGGCAGCGGCACGGTGGACGGCGGCGCGGGCATGCTGGCCGCGCTGGGCGTGCGTTTCCTCGATGCGCAAGGGCAGCACCTCCCGCCCCACCCCGCAGGCCTCGCGGATCTACAACAGGTGGACTTCGACACACTGGACCCGCGCCTGGCCCGCGTCGACATCACCGTCCTGAACGACGTCGACAACCCGCTGACCGGGCCGCATGGCGCGGCGGCCGTGTTCGGACCGCAAAAGGGCCTGAAGACCGCGGACATCCCGGCCATGGATGCCCACATGGAGCGCCTGGCCGCCGCCATCGAGGCCGCGGGGCAGTTGCAGCGGCCCGTCGACACCCCGGGGGCCGGCGCCGCCGGCGGGCTTGGATTCGCGCTGGACTGCGTCCTCGGCGGTCGCGCCCGCATGGGGGCCGGCTACCTGGCCGAGCTGATCGGACTGGATGCCGCGCTGCGGGAGGCCGACCTGGTCATCACTGGCGAGGGCCAGCTCGACGGCCAGACCTCGCACGGCAAGGTCGTCGCCGAGGTGGTACGCCGCGCCCGCGAGCAGCAGGTGCCGGTCGTGGCGGTGGCCGGCTCCATCGCCTGCGACCCGGCCGAACTGGCCGCCTTTGGCCTGAGCGACGCCCGCGCCCTGTGCGATGGGAGCATTACCCTGGACGAGGCCCTGGCCCACCCCGCGCGCTACATCGCCGAGCGCACCCGCGCCCTGGTCGAGGCCCGTCAGCCGCCGAACTCGCCATCCGCGCCGGCCCCAACGCCACCCCACTGAACGCGCGCGGGCAGATCCGGTCCGATGGCCCGGACGCCAAAACACCCACCAAGGAATGACCCATGACCGAGCAGGATGACGCGCTCTTTCGCCCCTATACCCTGGGCCCGCTGGAACTGCCGAACCGGGTGCTGATGTCGCCGCTCACGCGCTCGCGCGCGGCCCAGCCCGGAGACGTACCCACCGACCTCAACGCCGAGTACTACGCCCAGCGCGCCGGTGCCGGCTTGATCATCAGCGAGGCCACCCAGGTCTCGCCACAGGGCAAGGGCTACGCCTTCACCCCCGGCATCCACTCGGCGGAACAGGTGGAGGGCTGGCACAAGGTGACCACGGGCGTGCACAACGCCGGCGGGCGCATCCAGGCGCAGCTGTGGCATGTCGGCCGTATCTCGCGCCCGGAGCTGCAGCCCGATGGCGTGCTGCCGGTCGCCCCCTCCGCGATCCGGCCCGAGGGCGCCTATACCTTCATCAGTGCCGACTCCGGCATGGTCGAGGTGCAGGAGCCGCGCGCGCTGGAGCTGGACGAACTGCCCGGGATCGTGGAGCAGTACCGCCAGGGCGCACAGAACGCGAAGGCCGCCGGCTTCGACGGCGTGCAGATCCACGCGGCCAACGGCTACCTGCTGGACCAGTTCCTCCGTAGCGGCAGCAACCACCGCAGCGATGCCTACGGCGGCCCGGTGGAAAACCGCATCCGTCTCCCACTGGAGGTGGTCCAAGCCGTGATCGAGGTCTGGGGCCCGGAGCGGGTCGGCATCCGCGTAAGCCCCACCGGCAGCTTCAACGGCATGCACGACGACGACCCACTCGCGACATATAGCGCCTTCGCCCAGGCCCTGGACGCCACCGGCATCGCCTACATCGAGGTGGTGGAGGACTCGTTCCAGGGCAACCACGAGACGGGCCGTCCGGAATCCATCATCGACGCGATCCGCTCGCGCTTCAGCCGCACCTACATCGGCAACGGCGCCTATACCGCCGACGAGGCCTGCCAGCGCATCGCAGCCGGGCGCTGCGACCTGGTCACCTTCGGCCGCCCGTTCATCGCCAACCCGGACCTGCCCGAACGCTTCCGCCGGGGCGCCCCGCTCAACGAGTGGGACGAAGCCACCTTCTACGGCGGCGACGCACACGGCTACACGGACTACCCTGCACTGACCTGATCCGCAGGTGCGAGACCCGGGTTGCAGGGCATTCACCCCACCCCGGATTGAGTCACCTCGTGCTCGCCATGCAGCGCGCAAGGGTCGGCGTCGGGTAACCCCTTCGCTCCGCTGAGGCGCGACAAGGGGCCACTCGACACCCACTGCCCCTGGCACGCGGCTGCGGCGTCAGTATTTTTTACACATTCCAACCAGCACCGCCCAAGCCCAAACTTTTACGATCAATAAATCAATACCTTGTTGATATGGCCCCTGAATTGCTTGCAGACCGCCGGGCTACGATTTTTGCTCCGGGGCACCCGCCCCGAACCGCATAAAGGAACATGACGCGAGACCCTCGGCCTCGGGTCACCTGTCGACAAGGAAGAAAGATGAACAAGAAGTCGCTTACCACCGTTCTGGGTGGTCTTGTCCTGGCAATGAATATCTCTGCCGCCCACGCCTTCGCGATCCTGCACTTCGAGGACGCAACGGCGGGCACGAGCGTGGTACCCAGTGCGCTCGACAGCCTGGGATTGAGTGGCACAACCACGTTTACGAACAATACCGCCACCTTCAACAGCCTGATCACCAACAACCAGTACGACATGGTGATCTTCGGCGAGCAGGGTGGTTTTAGGTTCTCCGACGTCCAGACCAGTCTTTCCGGCTATCTGGCAGGCGACGGGCTGGTGCTGGGCACCACCTGGAACACCGGCTCCGGCTTCTCCGATTTCATGGGTGCCGACAACCGCACCGGCACAAACGACGCGACCCTCGAAATCGACGGCCATCCGATCTTCCTGGATCTCCCGGACCTGATCGGCCTGCAGAATCCGGGCTGGGGCGTCTGGTCCAGCGGCTGGACGGCCGGCGCGGGCGCAACCGGTCTCGGCAGCCTGGCCGGCGGATCCGCAGCGGTCCTCGGCAACAATGGCCAGAGCCTGCTCCTGGGGCCGCTGTTCGACGCCTATGCCGATACCGGCGCGGGAGCGCAACTGGTCGTCAACTCCATCCAGTTCCTGCGCGGGGATCCCACCCCGGTCCCGGAACCTGAAGCCATCGCCCTGATGGCCATCGGTTTGCTGGCACTCGGCATCGTGATGCGCCGGCGTGACCCGAAAGCCGGGTAACCCCGGAGTCCACCATTACCCCCGCCGTCGGCGGGGGCGCCTGCGCGCCAGAAAACCAGACAACTGCGCGGCCGGGTAAACCGGGCGTCGCATCAGCGCATGGACTGCACCAGGCGGTAGCGATCCGCCTCGAAGGCGCGCAGCGTCCGGTGTGGCGGATAGGCGAGGCCGTCCACCGCCTCCAGCGTATAAACCGCAGGCCGCGGACTCTGCAACCCGACATGGATGCGGCTGAGGTCACCCTGGGAAATCTCCCATTCGACCTGGTTGCGGGCGATCACGCCGACCTTCACCGTGTCCCCCTCGCGCCACCAGTCCCGCAGACCGGTCGCCATTTCGCGGATCCCGTCACCCGCAACGTTGTACTGGACGTGGCTGCGCACATACCAGACACGGCCGTCGGCACCCGAGTTGGTGGCCCAGACCCCGGTCCCGCCCTCCGGGGCCGTTTGCGCGGTCATGAATTTCATGTCGAAGCGCAGCTCGTAGCCATGGAGCGGATTGGCGAACCGCCACATGCCGTCCAGTAGGGGATCATCCGTGGAATCCATCGGGGACGCTGCGGGCGGGCTCGCCGGGGCCGGTGCGGGCTCGACAACCTCGGGGGCCGGCCTCGGGGCCGCCGCCGACTCGACGGGCGCAACCGGCGCCGGTTCGCGCACCCGCTCCCGGACTGGCGGCGCCGGCAGTCGCGACTCGGCCACTTCTTCGGCAGGCTCCGCCCGGGTCTCCGCGACGACCTCGCCCTCCGGCTCGGGTACCGGCTGCGCCCAGGCCTGCTGCAGGAGTCGCTCGATGAGTTCGTCCACACTGGCCTGCAGCGCACCCTCGCGGGCAATCCGGATGCGGTCGCTGGCCTGCCAGGCCTCGCCGGCCTGGGCGGTATGCGCGTTCTCCTGTTCCTGCGAATACACGACCTCGCCGGTCTCGCGCTCGCTCAACGTGTAGCGCACACGCTGGGTCACGGTCATGTCGCGACCAACCCAGGGCTCGTCATGCTCCAAAACGTCCATCTGCAGGAAATAAGGGCTGTCATCGGACGGGTCGAACACGCCAGCCTGGCGCAAGTAGGACTCGACGCGCCCCTGGAGGAACCCCGGCGTTAACCGCGAGCGCGACACCTCGTTGCGCACCCCCACGTACCCAATCCCCTCACGCAGCGGACTCGTCGTGGGGACATCAGGCCGTTCCGCCTGCGCCACGACCACCCGAGATTCCACCGTCGCGCAGCCGCCTAACAAGACCCCGAAACCCAGCAGCCCGAGCACGGCCAGGCCGCGTGCCGTTACCCCCCGCCAACCCGCCATATCCGAACCCCGCTCGATCGATGCCCCGGGAATCATAGCCCAGGCGGCCCGGGAAATTCGGATCCACGCTGCGTCCGACTCGAGCGCGAGCGCGAGCGTGTACCTTGCTCCGTGCTTCCTAGACGGCGACGTCGGCCAGGTGGCCCTTGCCTTCCAGCCAGGCGCGGCGTTCGGAGGCGCGCTTCTTGCCGAGCAGCATGTCCATCAGTTGCTGGGTGTCGTCGGCGGCGTCCAGCGTGAGCTGCACCAGGCGCCGGGTGTCCGGGTTCATGGTGGTTTCGCGCAGCTGTAGCGGGTTCATCTCGCCGAGGCCCTTGAAGCGGGTCACGGAGACCTTGCCCTTCATCTTCTCCGCCTCGATGCGTTCCAGCACGCCGGCCTTCTCGTCGTCGTCCAGCGCGTAAAAGGTCTGCTTGCCGACGTCCACGCGATAAAGCGGCGGCATCGCGATGTAGATATGCCCGCGCTCCACCAGCGGGCGGAAGTGCTTCAGGAACAGCGCGCACAGGAGGGTGGCGATGTGCGCGCCGTCGGAGTCCGCATCGGCCAGGATGCAGACCTTGCCGTAGCGCAGCCCGTCGAGGCTGGCCTGCCCCGGGTCCACGCCCAGGGCCACGGAGATGTCATGGATCTCCTGGGAACCCAGCACCTGATCGGGATCGACCTCCCAGGCATTCAGGATCTTGCCGCGCAGCGGCATGATCGCCTGAAAGTCGCGGTCGCGCGCCTGCTTGGCGGAGCCGCCGGCCGAGTCGCCCTCGACCAGGAACAGCTCGGTGCGCTCCAGGTCCTGGCTGGCGCAGTCGGCCAGCTTGCCCGGCAGGGTCGGCCCCTGAGTGACCTTCTTGCGCACCACCTTGCGCCCGGCACGGCTGCGCTTCTGCGCGTTCTGGATCGCCAGCTCGGCGATACGCTCGCCCTGCTGCGGGTGCTGGTTCAGCCACAGGCTGAAGGCATCCTTGACCACGCCGGAGACAAACGGCGCGGCCTGGCGCGAGGACAGGCGTTCCTTGGTCTGCCCGGCAAACTGCGGGTCCTGCATCTTGAACGACAGCACGCTGGAGACCCGCTCCCAGACATCCTCCGGCGCCAGCTTGATCCCGCGCGGCAGCAGGCTGCGGAACTCGCAGAACTCGCGCACGGCATCCGTCAGACCGGTGCGCAGGCCGTTCACGTGCGTGCCACCCTGAGTCGTCGGGATCAGGTTTACGTAGCTTTCGCTGACCACCTCGCCGCCCTCCGGCAGCCAGGTGACGGCCCAGTCGGCAGCCTCGGTGGCCCCGGAGACCGAGCCCATGAATGGCTCCTCCGGCACACGATCGAGGCCATCCAGGGCCTCCACCAGATAGTCGCGCAGCCCCGCCTGATAGCACCACTCGCAGGCCTCGCCGGTGGTCTCGTCGCGGAACGTGACCGTCAGGCCCGGGCACAGCACGGCCTTGGCGCGCAGGATGTGCTTGAGCTTTGGCACCGAGAACTTCGCCGAATCGAAGTACTGCGGGTCCGGCCAGAAATGCAGTGTGGTGCCGGTATTGCGCTTGCCGACCTCCCCCACCGCCTCCAGGTCCTGGGTCTTGTGGCCGCCGGCGAAGGCCATACGGTACTCGCGCCCGTCGCGCTTGATCTGCACCTCGAGCTGCTGCGACAGCGCATTGACCACCGAGACGCCCACCCCGTGCAGACCCCCGGAGAACTGGTAGTTCTTGTCGGAAAACTTCCCGCCCGCATGCAGCGTGGAGAGGATCACCTCGACCCCCGGGCGGTTCTCGCGCGGGTGCAGATCCACCGGCATGCCGCGGCCGTCATCCGACACGGAGACCGAGTCGTCCTTGTGCAGGACCACGTCGATCCGCTTCGCGTGGCCGCTGATCGCCTCGTCCACCGAGTTGTCGATCACCTCCTGCGCCAGATGGTTCGGGCGGGTGGTGTCGGTGTACATGCCCGGGCGCTTGCGCACCGGGTCCAGCCCCTCGAGGACCTCGATATCGGATGCGGAATAGCTCACACAGGAACCCCTTTATTGATCATGCCCTTTGCCGAACCCGGCCTTCTGAACAGGCACCGTCATTGCGAGGAGCGAAGCGACGAAGCAACCCCTCAACGCAAGCCCCGACGTCCGCGCCTGCCGGCGCCGGGGCCACACGCATGGATCGCCACAGCGCTGCGCGCCCCGCGATGACGAGGGTGGCGGGTTTCGTTACCGGCGTGTCCCCTCGTCCCGGACTGTGCGCAGCGTACCAAAGCCCGCGGGGGAAAGGCTGCTTGCAATCCCGGGGCCGATCCCAACAATGCAGGACAGATTCCGTATCCCCGTCTTCACAGGAGGTTTCCGATGGAAGGAGCCGCGAGCATCACTGGCAACGACATCCTCGACGTGACCCAGGAGGATTTCCAGCAGGCCGTGCTGGACGAATCCCACAAGCGCCCGGTCGTGGTGGATTTCTGGGCCGCCTGGTGCGGGCCCTGCCAGCAGCTGATGCCGCTGCTGCAGCAACTGGCCGCGCAGTACGCCGGCAAGTTCCGCCTGGCCAAGGTCAACAGCGACGAGCAGCAGGCCCTGGCGCAGCAGTACGGTGTGCGCAGCCTGCCCACGGTGATGATCTTCCGTCACGGCAAGCCGGTGGACCAGTTCATGGGCGTGCAGCCGGAGCCGAACATCCGCGCGATGATCGACCAGTACCTGGAGAAGCCCTCCGACAAGCTGATCGAGAAGGCCCGCGAACAGGCCCAGGCCGGAGACACAGGCGCCGCCCTCGCCACGCTGCGCGCGGCGCTGGAAGAGGACCCGGACAACGGCGACCTGCGCATCGAGCTGGCCCGCGCGCTCGCCCAGGCCGGCGACCCGGAAGCCGCCGAGGCCGAGCTCGGCAAGCTCCCGCTGGACCAGAGCGAAAAGGAAGAGGCGAAGGCCCTGCGTGCCCGCCTGGTATTCGCCAAGACGGCCGCCGGCATCGACCCGCAGGCGCTGGCAAAGGAGCTGCAGGAAGGCGATCCGCGCCCCGAGGCACTGGAGCAGATGGCCGCCTACGCGATGCTGTCCGGCCGCGCCGAGGAGGCGCTGGGGCTGTACCTGCAACTGATGAAACAGCACCGCTCCTACAACGACGGGGCCGGCCAGAAGGGCCTGCTGGCCGCGTTCGAGGTCCTCGGCAACGATCACCCGCTGGTCGGTCAGTTCCGCCGGCAGATGGCCTCGCTGCTGTACTGACCGGGCTCCGATTGCCGTCACAGCATCCTTGCAGACGGCTAAGACTTCGACGTCGCCCGTCGGCCAGAGGGCTGGCCTCCTGCAGCACGCGGCAAGCCCCCCGTAGGAGCCGAGCCCCCTCGGCGATTGGCGTTGATCAACCACCATCGATCCGAGCTGCACCTGCGACGGGAACCACGGTGTGCAGGGCAAGCGCGGGCGGGGATTCGCGAGCAGGCTCGCTCCCACAAAGGGGCCCTTCCCGGGTGGGTCGAGCCGGGCCGCTGGCTGCGGCCCGGTCGACGTCCGGATCAGTTGCTGCCGAGGATGCGCTCGATCACGGCCTGCGGTTCCTGGTAACCGGAGAGCTGCTGGCCACCCTCGGTGATCAGCGCCGGGGTGCCACGCAGGCCGAGCTGCTGCCCCATGGCCATGTGCTGATCCTGCGGCGTGGCGCAGCTGCCGTCGATATCGCTCAGCTTGTCGCCTTCCTTGGCTCGGTCCATCGCCTCTTCGCGATCCTCCGCGCACCAGATACGGTCCATGATCTCCGGGGAATCACGTCCCAGCACCGGGAACATCAGGTAACGCACCTTGATCCCGGCGGACAGATATTCCGGCAGGTCCTGATGGATCTCGCGGCAGTAGGGGCAGTTCGGATCGGTGAAGATGTTCAGCACGCCCCGGGTCTCTCCGTTCGGCGAGTAGGTCACCAGCTCGCTGTCGTCGATGGCGGCGAACATGTCCGCGCGCACGCCGCTGAGCGCGGACTGGGTCAGGTTTTCGCGGGTCTCCAGGTCGACCATGTTGCCCTGGATCAGATAGCGCCCGTCCTCGGAGACATAGAGGATATCGGTGCCGTAACGGACCTCAAAGACACCTTCCATCGGCGTCTCGCGGATGCTGTCGATCTCGGTATCCGGGATGACCCGGGCCATGTATTCCTCGATGGCCTCGGTGGCCATGAGCGGAGTACTGATGACGGCCAGGGCCGCAGCAAGGGGAAGAGCACGTTTCAGGGACATGGATTCTCTCGTGTCGATACAAAAAAGCGGCGCCAGTTTACCAGCCTCGCGGGGGTATCCCCGGGCCATCTGGCGGAGTCCGGTAATAGACGTCAGCCGCGGGGATGATGTTCCGCATGCAGGCTCTGCAAGCGGGCGCGCGCAACGTGGGTATAGATTTGTGTGGTCGACAGACTGCTGTGGCCCAGCAGCATCTGCACCACGCGCAGGTCCGCCCCGTGGTCCAGCAGATGCGTGGCAAATGCATGGCGCAGGGTGTGCGGCGACAGCGGCGACTCGATGCCGGCACGGCGCGCGTGAGCCTTGATGCGGTACCAGAAGGCCTGACGCGTGAGCCCGCCGCCACGCCGGGTGACGAACACCGCCTCGCAGGGCGGGTGACCGTCCATCAGGTCCGGCCGTGCCTCGCGCTGATAGCGGGCCAGCCAGTGGGCCGCCTCCTCGCCCAGCGGGATCAGGCGTTCCTTGTCGCCCTTGCCGGTAATGCGCACCACGCCCTGCCGACTGTTCACCTCCGACTGCTCCAGCCCCACCAGTTCGGAGACCCGCAGTCCGGTGGCATACATTAGTTCCAGCATCGCGCGATCCCGCAACCCGACCGCATCGTCGATATCGGGGGCCCGCAGCAGGGCCTCCACCTGGGCCTCGGACAGGCTGTCCGGCAACGGGCGCCCGGCCCGCGGGGACTCGATCCCGGCGCTCGGATCATCCTCGCGCTCGCCCTGGTGGACCAGATAGCGATAAAAACGCCGGATGCTGGACAGTGCCCGGGTGATGGACTTCGGCCGTGCCCCGGCCTGCATGCGGGCGCTGACATAGCCCAGGAGATCGGCCGCACGGGCGGATTCCAGGCTTGCCCCCCTGGGTTCCAGCCAGTGCGCCAGACCCTCCAGATCGCGCCGGTAGGCCGACAGGGTGTGGTCGGACAGACCCTCGACCGCCCAGAGCTCGTCCAGGAAACGGTCGAGGGCCGGAGATGCCGCCGTGGCGACGCTCACGCGTTACTGGCCACCAGGTTTCCCGGCATTGCCCGGGGCGTCCGGGTTCTCCGCGCGGAACTTGCCGGCCAGGTTCTCGAAGACCTTGGTCAGTTCCAGCGGCAGCGGGAAGAAGATGGTGTTGGCGTTGCCGTTGGTCGACATGTCGGACATCGTCTGCATGTAGCGCAGTTGCAGCGAAGAGGGGCTGGCCTCCATCTGCTGCGCCGCCTGCACCAGCTTTTCGGCCGCCTGCAGTTCGCCCTCGGCGTGGATGACCTTGGCGCGGCGTTCGCGCTCGGCCTCGGCCTGGCGCGCGATCGCGCGGATCATGGAGTCGTCCAGGTCGACATGCTTGATCTCGACATTGGTGACCTTGATGCCCCAGGCGTCGGTCTGGGCATCGAGGATCTCCTGGATGTCGTTGTTCAGCTTGTCGCGCTCGGAGAGCATCTCGTCCAGATCATGCTTGCCGAGCACCGAGCGCAGCGTGGTCTGCGCGAGCTGGCTGGTGGCGGCGTAGTAGTCCTCGACCTGGATCACCGACTTGGCGGAATCCACCACGCGGAAGTACAGCACCGCGTTCACGCGTACCGTCACGTTGTCCTGCGAGATCACGTCCTGGCTGGGCACGTCGAGCGTGATGATGCGCAGGTCGATCCGCACCATCTGCTGGATGCCCGGGATCACGATGATCAGACCCGGACCCTTCACCGACTGAAAACGGCCGAGGAAGAAGATGACGCCGCGCTCGTACTCGCGCAGCACCTTGATCGACATCACGATGATGGCGACCAGGATGACTAGCGGGACGACAAAGAAACCGAGATCGTTCATGTCCTGCTCCTTCTGCGTTATGGGCTCGGCGGCGACCGGTCAGCCGGTCGTGGCAGTGCCCGGGGTGTCTTCTTCAGTCACGGGTTCGACCCGCAGCCTGAGTCCTTCGATCGCGGTCACCCGCACCTTCTGTCCCTCGCGGACCGGTGCCGAGGTCTCGGCGTTCCACTGTTCGCTGTGGACCCAGACCCGACCGCTGCGATCGAAGTCCTCGCGCGCCTCGCCGATCATCCCGATCATCTCTTCATAGCCGGTGGCGGGCTTCTTGCCGCGCAGGCTGAACAGCCGTCCCAGCACCCAGACGGACAGGATGCCGATGGCGATGGCCGTGCCGATCACCAGTGGCAGGGCCACGTTCAGGTTGGGGTCGTCCCACAGAATGATGGAACCGGTTGTGAATGCCACGATGCCTCCTATGCCCAGCGCCCCGAAACTGGGCACGAAGGCCTCCGCAATCATGAAGATCATGCCCAGCAGCATCAGCGCCAGGCCCGCATAGTTCACCGGCATCACCTGCAGCGCAAAGAACGCCAGGATCAGCGCGATCGAACCGATCACGCCGGGGTAGATCGCGCCCGGGTTGGCCAGTTCGAAGATGATGCCGTAGATCCCCAGCAGCATCAGGATATAGGCGATGTTCGGGTTGGTGATCACGGACAGCAACTGGGTACGCCAGTCCGGATCCATGCGCACGATCTCCAGCCCTTCGGTCGCCAGCGTGCGCTCGCCGTCGTGCATGCGCACGGTATGCCCGTCGATCTGGGCGAGCAGGTCGCTCAGGTTGTCCGCCACGAAGTCGATGACGTTCTGCTCCAGCGCGGCGGTCGCGGTCAGGTTGGAGCCCTCGCGTACGGTCTCTTCCGCCCAGTCGGCATTGCGTCCGTAGCGTTCCGCCAGGCCGCGGATATAGGACACCGCGTCCTCCAGCACCTTGCGCTCCATCGCGTCGCCGCCGCGGCGCGGGGCCGGGTCGTCCTCCAGCAGTTCCTCCTCGCTGGCGGGTTCGACCTCGCCGTTGGCGGCTCCATTCTCATCCGCAGGCTCATCCGCCGCGTCGGTTTCGTCGTCGCGCGCCTCGCCATTGGCCTCGTCGGTTTCCGTATCGTCGCGCGCGTCCTCGTCCGGCTCCGGCGGGTCCATGCCCGGGAGCCCGCCGCCGCCCATCTGCACCGGGGTGGCCGATCCCAGATTGGTGGCCGGGGTCATGGCCGCGACATGCGACCCGTAAAGCATGTAGGTGCCGGCGCTGGCCGCGCGGGAACCCGCCGGGTGGACATACGTGACCACCGGCACATCCGATTGCAGGATGTTCTTGATGATGCTGCGCATGCTGGAATCCAGACCGCCCGGGGTATCCAGCATCAGGACCAGGATCTCGGCGTCCTCGGCCTCGGCCCGCTCGATCCCCCGGCGGATGTAGTCGCCGGTGGCCGGGCCGATCGCGTCATTCACCGTCAGCAACAGGCCGTGGCGATCCGCGGTCTGGGCCAGGCTCGAGGCGGCCAGCCAGCCGGCCCCGAGCACCAGGAGGGTCAGCCACAGCAGGTGGCGCCAGCGGCGCCCTCCGCCCACTCCTGCCTTGCGTCCAAATGAAACCCGCATGGGCTTCCTCTCCCGTCAGGGTGGATTCGTCGTACACTGCGTGCGCACACGCGACAGCCGACTCGCCCACCACGATAAACCAAAGGCCGGACCCGCGCCGAACCCGCAGACCCGCATGGACCCGCAGGCAAAGCAGACCCCGCCCGAGAATCTCGCCGCCGTGATACTGGCCGGCGGTCAGGGCCTGCGCATGGGCGGGCGCAACAAGGGCTGGGTCGAGTATCGGGGCCGCCCCCTGGTCGAACACGCCATCGCGCGCCTGCGCCCCCAGGCGCCGCGCCTGGCCATCAGCAGCAATACCGATATCGACCGTTATCAAGCGCTGGGGTTTCCCGTCCTGACCGATTCCCACGCCGATTATCGCGGCCCGCTGGCCGGGATCGCCGCGGCCTTCGCGGCCTTCCCCGACCACGCGATCCTGTGCGCGCCGGTGGACGCACCCGCGCTGCCCCTGGACCTGGAGTACCGCCTGCGCCAGGCCCTGGAGGCCCACCCGGCGCCGGCCGCCATTGCCCACGACGGCAACCGCCTGCAGCCGCTGTTTGCCCTCCTCGGGCCGACGGTGGCGCCGCGCCTGCAAGCGGATCTCGCGCATGGTTCGCTGGCGGTGGGACGCTGGTTTCACGAGATCGGCGCGATCACGGTGGACTTCTCCGATCAGCCGGAGGCATTCGCCAACATCAACACCCCCGGGGACCTGATGGGCTGAGCGCCCCTCCCGCCCCGGCCGGATCTCGCTATACTCGGACGCGCATAACGCAGGCAGGCCACCATGATCCAGTCCACCTCCAACCTCCCGCGCATCGGCTTCGCCGCCTGGAGCGGCAGCGGCAAGACCACCCTGCTGAAGGGCGTGATCCCGGCCCTGCGTGCCCGCGGCCTGCGCCCGGCGATGATCAAGCATGCCCACCACGAGTTCGACGTGGACAAGCCGGGCAAGGACAGTCATGAACTGCGCCATGCCGGCGCCGACCAGATGCTGGTGGCCTCCGGTCGGCGTTACGCCCTGATGGTGGAGACCCCGGAGACCGACGACGGCCGCGTGCCGGACCTGGACATGCTCTGCGCGCGCCTGGACCCGCGCCGCTCCGACCTGATCCTGGTCGAGGGTTTCAAGCAATGGGACCTGCCCAAGATCGAGGTGCATCGGCCGTCGGTGGGCAAGGCCCCGCTGTACCGCGAGATCCCCGGCGTGGTCGCGGTCGCCACCGACGCCGCCACGCTGGACTTCGACGGCCCGCTGCTGCCGGTGAACGACCCCGACGCGGTGGCGGCCTTCGTCATCGACTACCTGGACATCCACCCCTGACCCGGAGACCCCCATGCCCGAGGCTGCCCCCGGCTGCGACGAGTTCGACCCCAACGCCAAGACCTTGGAACAGGCCCGCACCGCGATCCTGGAAGCCTGCCAGTGTCTCGAGGAACAGGAGACGGTGGCGCTGGAGCAGGCCCTCGGGCGGACTCTGGCGGAGCCCGTGGCTGCGCGCATCGACGTGCCGCCGGCCGCGGTCTCTGCGATGGATGGCTACGCCCTGCGCGCGACGGACGCCACCAAGGGTGCACGCCTGGCGCTGGTCGGCACCTCGGCGGCCGGGCACCCCTGGGATGGCGAACTGCAACCGGGCCAGTGCGTGCGCATCCTGACCGGCGCGGTGGTCCCGGACGGGGCCGAACTGGTCGTGATGCAGGAACAGGTGGAACGGGACGACGCCACCATCATTCTGCAAAACGGCGACCTCGCCACGGGCCACAACATCCGCGGCGCGGGTGGCGACACCGCCGCCGGGACCCCGCTGTTTGCCGCCGGACAAACCCTGGGCGCCGCCGAGATCGGGGTGCTGGCGAGTCAGGGCATTGCCCGGGTGAATGTACTGCGCCGGCCGCGCGTGGCCTTCTTCTCGACCGGGGACGAACTGGTGCCCGTGGACCAGCCACTGGGCCCGGGGCAGATCCATGACAGCAACCGCCACACCCTGCGGGCGCTGCTCGCGGCCTACCCGGTCGAGGTGCAGGACTACGGTGTCATCCGCGACACCGAGGATGCGGTACGCGAGGCCCTGACGCGTGCCGGGGCAACGGCCGACGTGATCATCACCACCGGGGGGGTCTCGGTCGGCGATGCCGACCATGTGACCCGCGTGCTGCAGGCCTCCGGCCAGGTCGGCTTCTGGAAGCTGGCCATCAAGCCCGGGCGCCCCCTGGCCTTCGGGCATTTCGGCCAGGCCCACTTCTTCGGTCTGCCGGGCAACCCGGTGGCCGTAATGACCACCTTCGCCCTGCTGGTGCGCCCGGCCCTGCAGCAGCTGGCCGGGCGCGCAGCGACCGCACCGCAGACCCTGAACGCACGCCTGCTGGAAGACCTCCACAAGACCCCCGGGCGCAAGGATTTCCAGCGCGCGGTGCTGGAGACCGACGAACGCGGCTGGGTGGTGCGCGCCGCCGGCGGCCAGGGTTCACATCAGTTGCGCGCGATGAGCGAGGCCAACGCCTACGTCGTCCTGCCACGCGAATCCGCCGGGGCCCGTGCGGGTGACTGGGTGGAGGTCCTGCCGTTCCGGGAGATCTTTCCGACCCCCTGAGGCCGAGTCAGTCGGCCTGGATCAGCGCGGCGAATTCGCGCTCCAGCAGGGCCTCGTCACCGAGGTTGAGCTCGACCAGACGGCGCAGGTGGGAGGCGGATTCCAGCGGCATGGCCTCGATCTCCACGCCCAGCCACAGGCCCTCGTGCCAGCGCACCCGGCCCTCGAAGGTGATCCGCGCCTCCTCGCTGAGCGGGATGTCGACACTGACCTCGTCGCCATCGGCCATCGCGGGAAGATCCGCGCCCTCCAGCAGCACGCCCTTCAGGGAGATATCCTCCACCCGGACCGGGCCGCCCCCGCCATCGGTGAGCAGGGTAGCCGGAAATTCCAGGGGGATACGTTGAAAGCGTCGCTCCATGCGGCAAGACTACGCCCACTCCGCACCCGCGGCCAAATCCAGAACCACCCGGAACGCCCATGACCGAAACCGCCGCCTCGTCCATCGACGGCCAGCCCTCCAGCCTGCTGCGCCGCCTGGCCGCCATCGTCTACGACGCCCTGCTGCTGGTGGCGATCTGGATGGTCCTCGGCCTGCTGGTGGTCATCCTCGGCAACACCACCGGGCTGTACTCGCCCCGCGCCCATTTCGTGCTCAACCTGATCGTGGCCTGGGGGTTCTTCTACTGGTTCTGGACGCGCACCGGGCAGACGCTCGGCATGCAGGCCTGGAACATCCAGCTGCGCACCGAGGGCGGGCACGCCGTCAATGCCTGGCAGGCGACGCTGCGCTATCTGGTTGCGGTCGCCCAGTGGCTGGTGATCCTGATGGCCATCTGGGCGGTGCGCGAATACGGCGCGGTCGCCGTTACCGTGGTTACCGCGGCGGCGCTGTTCGCGATCGGCCTGTCGCAGTTCCATCCGCGGCGCTGGATGCTGCACGACTGGCTCACCGGCACCGAACTGGTGCGCATCCCCGGCCTAGCCAAACCCCGCTGGAAACAGAACCGCAAGACCTGACCTCGATCCGGTTGTTTGTTTCACCACGAAGCACACGAAGGCACGAAGAAGGGCAAAGGGCGGATTCACCACGGAGAACACAGAGGACACGGAGAAAACCGAAAGGCTTTCGGATCGAACCTCGCCGGGACGGGTCGAGCCACGCGAAATCTACCGGGGGTGGTCGGTCCGCAGGCTTGATGCGATCTATTGCGCACGTCGGCACACTGCCCGCCGCCAAACAAACACCGATTTTCTCCGTGCCCTCCGTGCTCTCTGTGGTTCAATCGCTTTTGACCTGGCCCTTCTTCGTGCGCTTCGTGGTGCACAACCATCAGGGGGCGAGCCAGAGGCCGAGGTCGTCCAGGGCCTCGGCGATCTCGGTGGCGATGCGGCGGTAGCCGCGGGCGTTGGGGTGGACCGGGTCCGCGCGCAGATCGCTCTCGGACAGCACCCCCGAGAGCACGCCCTCGATCAGGGGCACCTGTTCCTCGTGCGCCAGCTCGCGGTAGATCGGGTCGTCCCGCAGGCGGCCGGTGGCCGCGCCCAGGGCGGAGGCCCGCGGCACCCCCAGCAGCAGGGGCTGGGCTCCATGGTCGCGAACGGTCTCCACCAGTAGACGCAGATCCTCGCGCACCGCGGCCGGGTCGCGCTGGCGCAGGAAATCGTTGCCACCCAGCCAGATCAGCACCAGATCGGGCTCGTGCGCGCGCAGGCTCGGGGCGAGACGCTCGCGGGCGCTGCTGGCGCGATCCCCGGGCACCCCGTCGTTGACGATCGTCCAGCCGGTGATCGCCGCCAGGCGCGCCGGGTAGTCCTCGCCCGCTCCGGCCCCGGTCCCGTGGGTCACACTGTCGCCGAAGGCCAGTACTGTCGCCTGGCGCGGGAGCGGATCGAAGTCGCCCGGGACGCCGCTCCCGCAGGCCACCAGCATGGCGACCAGCCCCAGCAGGAAGCCCGCGCGCAGCCAGGCCATCATGTCTGGCGCCCCATGCGATAAAGCGCCACCAGTGCCAGGATCAGGAACAGCACGACCGGCAGGCTGGCGGCGACGAAGGGCGGCAGGTTGTAGACCAGCCCCAGGTGGGTCATCGCGCGCATCACGATGGCGAAGGACACGCCGATCGCGATGCCGATGAACAGCCGCCGGCCGGCCCCGCCCTCGCGCTGGGAACCGAACAGGAACGGGATGGCCAGCAGCAGCATCACGAAGGTGCTGGCCGGCAGGGTCAGGCGTTGCCAGAACGCGACCTCATAGGGGGCCGAGTCCAGGCGATTCTCCTGCAGGTAGTCGATATAGCGCGCCAGATTCTGCGCCGCCATCTGGCCCGGCTCGACCACCAGCACGTCAAAGTACTCCGGTGCGATCAGACGCTCGATGGTCTCGGTCTCCAGACGCTCGGACTCGACACGTTCCAGCGACAGCCGCGAGCGTTCCACCTCCTGCAGCCGCCAGACCCCACCCTCGTACTGTGCGCTCTGGGCGCGCGTGATCTCGCGCGGCTCGCGGTTCGCATCCAACTCGATGATGCGCACCCCGATCAGCCGATTGTCCGGCAACACGGTATCCGCCTGCACCATGCGCCGGCCATCGCGTGCCCAAAGACCGATCGGGCTCACACTCAGCTGTTCGTCGAAGGCGGTCGCCTTCAGGTTCTGCGCCCGGCTCTCGGCGGCCGGGGCGAAGAACTCGCCCACCACCACCATCGCCACCACGACCACCAGGCCGGCCTGCATCACCCAGCCGATAAAGCGGCCCAGCGTCATCCCGGCCGCACGCATCGCGGTCAGCTCGCTGTTCGCGGCCAGATTGCCCAGCCACAGAAGACCACCCAGCAACGCCGCCGACGGCAGCATGTCGTACATCCGCCGCGGCAGGGTCAGCGCCACGTACAGAAGCGCCTCGGTCAGCCCGTAGTTGCCTCGCCCGGTGTCGCGCAGCTCGTCGATCAGCGCGAACACCGCATCCAGCGCCACCAGCAGGACCACGGCCAGTGCGGTCCCGATCAGGACCTGGCGCATAATGTAGCGCCCCAGCACCGTCGTCATGGCGTCACCTCGTCACGCTCCATGCCCCGGCCGAGGCCCAGCATGCCCTTGCGCCAGGCGAGCACCAGCCAAAGCACCAGCATCGAACCGTGCGTCCACCACAGGCCCAGGGCCAGCGGCGTGCGCCCGTCCGCCAGCTGGCCCTGCCCCAGGATCAACAGGTTGGCATACAGCACGTAGACGCCGATCGCCGCCGGGATACGCGCATAACGGCCGGTGCGCGGCGGCACCTGCGCCAGCGGCAGCGCGATCAGGCTCAGCACCAGGATCGACAGCGGCATGGCGAGACGCCATTCCAGCTCCGCGCGGTGGTCGGGGCGATGCCGCTGTTCCCAGAGATCCAGCGTCGACATCGCGTTCAGCGAGCGCCTTCCGGCACCCACGTCCGGTTCGGTGATCTGGGTCCGCAGGCGTTCGAACTCGAGCATGCGGAAGCTGCTTTCGCCCGGCACACCGACGTGGCGATAACCGTTCTCGAGGATCAGGAAGCCGCTACCCTCCGCCCCGGGATCGGGGATCGCGCGCTCGGCCACGGTCACCTGTGCCTCGCCCTCCACCTCGCGGTAGATGAACACCTCCAGCAGGGCCTCGCGGTCCTCGCTCAGGCGCTCGGCGAAGAAGACCTGCTCGCCCACCCGCGAGCGCAGGAAACGCCCGGGGGTAATCCCGACCAGGTCGGAGCGCTGCTCGGCCAGGTCGCGGAACTGATCGATCTGGGCCTCGGTACGCGGCACCACCAGCATCATCAGCACCAGCAGCAGCAGCGTCGCGGGCACGGCCACCCACAAAAGCGCGCGATAAAGCGCGGCGAAGGACATGCCGCTGGCCTGCAGCGCGACCAGTTCGCTGTCGCGCTGCAACCGGCCCAGCACCAGCATGAAGGCCAGAAACAGCGCCACCGGCCAGAGGAAGACAATGCCCTTGAAGGCACCGAAGGCCACCAGCGGCGGCAGAAAATCGACCGGGATCGTGCCCTCGGCGACGTCCCGCAGCACCCGCGCCAGCACGCCGCCGATGATGACCAGCAGCAGGACGATGGTGACCGCGGTCTGGGTGACCAGCAGCTCGCGGGCGATGAAGCGTTCGGCACGGCGCAGAATCATGCGCGCATTACCCCGCGGCCCGCGCGGCGCGTGGTCGGTCGCCGCGTGGCGCTGGTACCATGATGGAACTCATTTTCGGGAGGCATTCATGCAATTCTCCGTCACCACCTCGACCCTCGACAAACCCCGCGCCGGGATCCGCGCCGCCGGCATCAATCACAAGCGCAAGCCGGCCGCGGGCGCCAGCGCCCTGGATGCCGCGCGCGACGGCGAGATCGCGGCACTGCTGAAGGCCGGCGAGATGGACGGCGAGGCCGGCAGCCGGCTGTTGCTGCCCGGCGGTGGCAGCCCAGGCAATCAGGGGAAGGGTAGCGCACTCCTGATCGGCCTGGGGGCGAAGAAGGACTTCGACGCCCGCGCCGCGCGCAAGGCGGCGCAGGCCCTGGCCGCCGCACTGGTCGAGCGCCCGGCCACCAGCGCCGCGATCGCGGTCGCGGACTTCCAGCCGCGCGGCAAGGACATCGCCTGGGTGGTGCACACCCTGGTCGCGGCGATCTCGGAGGCCGCCTACCGCTTCACCCCGTTCAAGGGCAAGGAGAAGACCACCCCGGTGAAGCTGGACAAGATCCAGCTGTGCGTGGAGCGCAAGGACGCCGAGACCGCGAAGCAGGCCTGCACCGAGGCCGCGGCGATCGCCACCGGCGTGAACCGCGCGAAGGACCTGGGCAACACCCCGCCGAATGTCTGCTACCCGGAGAGCCTGGCCGACACCGCCCGCGAGATGGCGAAACAGTACAAGTCGCTGAAGGCCACCGTGCTGGACGAGAAGGACCTGGAGAAGCTCGGCGCCGGGGCGATCCTGGCGGTGGGCAAGGGTTCCGAGCGCCCGCCGCGCCTGATCGCGATGGAGTACTCCGGCGGCAAGAAGGGCGATGCCCCGGTGGTGCTGGTCGGCAAGGGCATCACCTTCGACACCGGCGGCATCTCGCTGAAGCCCGGCGCCGAGATGGACGAGATGAAGTACGACATGTGCGGCGCCGCCAGCGTGTTCGGGGTGATCGAGGCCTGCTGCGAGCTGGGGCTGCCAGTCAATGTGGTCGGCGTGGTCACCAGTGCCGAGAACATGCCCGACGGCCGCGCGACGCGCCCCGGCGACATCGTCACCACCCTGTCCGGGCAGACCGTCGAGATCCTGAACACCGACGCCGAGGGCCGCCTGGTGCTGGCCGATGCGCTGACCTGGGTCGAGCGCTACAAGCCGAAGGCGGTCATCGACATCGCCACCCTGACCGGGGCCTGCATCATCGCGCTGGGCCATCAGGGCGCGGCGATCCTGGGCAACAAGGAACCCTTGATCAAACGCCTGCTGGCCGCCGGCGAGGAGACCGGCGATCGCGGCTGGCAGCTCCCGCTGTGGCCGGAGTACCAGGAACAGCTGAAGAGCAATTTCGCCGACATGGCCAATATCGGAGGGCGCCCGGCCGGCACCATCACCGCCGCCTGCTTCCTGTCGCGCTATACCGAGGACTACACCTGGGCGCATGTCGACATCGCCGGCGTGGCCTGGAAAAGCGGCAAGGAGAAGGGCGCGACCGGCCGCCCGGTGCCGATGCTGATGCGCTACCTGCTCGACCAGGCCTGATCCGGGTCGGGCGCGGATGACCCACGTCAGCTTCTACCTGCTGCAGGACCCGGCCCCCGAGGCGCGCCTGCGCTTCACCTGCCGCCTGGCGAAAAAGGCCAGCGGCCAGGGGCATCGCGTGCACATCCACACCGGCTCGCCGGAGCTGACGCGCACGCTGGACGAGTGGCTGTGGACCTTCGAGGACACCGCGTTCCTGCCGCACAGCACCGATGTGCGCGATGCGGAAGTCCCGGTCTCCCTGCACGAGGCCCATGCCCCGTCGGATCGCTGCGACGTGCTGATCAACCTGGCGCCGGAGGTGCCGGAGTACTGCGGGCGCTTCGAGCGCGTCGCGGATATCGTCGGCGGCGAGGAGTCGGAACGCGACGCGGGCCGCGCCCGCTACCGCTACTTCAAGGAACGCGGCTACCCGCTGGAGCACCACAACATCCAGTAAAGGGGCGCTGACGGCGGCGGTTCAGACGCGCGGTGGCGGGTCGGGAATCTCGCGCAGCCAGGCCTCCAGCTCGAACAGGGGCAGGCCGACCACATTGGTGTAGGACCCTTCGATCCATTCGACAAAGGCGGCACCGCGCCCCTGGATGGCATAGGCGCCGGCCTTGCCACGCGGCTCGCCGGTCGCCCAGTAGGCCGCGATGTCGGATGACGTCAGCGGGCGCATGCGCACGCGGGTCGTCACGGTACGCGCCCGCATGGATGCACCGGGCCGGCCCAGCGCCATGCCGGATACCACCCGGTGCTCCCAGCCGGAAAGGCGTTGCAGCATGGCCTCGGCATCGGCGCAATCCGCGGGCTTTCCCAGGGCCTCGTCGCCCACCGCGACGACGGTATCCGCGGCCAGCACCCACTGCCCCGGGATGCCGCACGCGATGGCCGCCTCGGCCTTGGCGATGGCGAGGCGCTCGACCAGCACCTCCGGGGACTCGCCCGGGCGTGGGGTCTCGTCCACGTCCATCGGGGCCACCTCGTAGGCGAGCTGGATCTGCTCCAGCAGTTCGCGGCGGCGCGGGGATGCGGAGGCCAGCAGCAGCGGATGGGCCACGGGCGTCACGCGCGGTGGTAGGGGTGGTTGTTCAGCAGCGACCAGGCGCGGTAGAGCTGCTCGGCGACCAGCACCCGCACCAGCATGTGCGGGAAGGTCAGCGGCGACAGCGACCAGGCCCATTCCGCACGGGCGCGCACGGCCTCATCCAGCCCCGCGGCCCCGCCGATCACCAGCGCGACATCGCGCCCGTCCTGCTGCCAGTCCGCCAGGCGCCGCGCGACACTCTTGGTGTCCACGCCCTTCCCGCGCTCGTCCAGCAGGATCACGCGGGCGCCCTCGGGGATGGCCTTCAGCAGGATCTCGCCCTCGCGCCGCAGCAGCGTGGCCGTATCCATGGACTTGGCCCCGGAGGGGCCGGCCAGGGCCTGCAGGTTCAGGTTCAGCTCGCGCGGCAGACGACCGGCGTACTCGTCGAACCCGGCCGCCACCCAGTCCGGCATGCGCTTGCCGATCGCAATCAGGTCCAGGCGCATGGCGGCGCGCCCCGGTCAGCCGCGCAGGCGGCGGACGCGCTCCAGGCTGGGGTCCTCGGGCGCGGCCTTTTCGGTATCCGCGGCCTCCTCGGCCAGCCAGAGCTTTTCCAGGTTGTAGAAGTCGCGGGTCTCCGGGAGCATCACGTGGACGATCACGTCGTTCAGGTCCACCAGCACCCACTCCTGGCTCTCCTGGCCCTCGACCCCCAGCGGCTGGATGCCGGCCTCCTTGGCCTTCATTGCCACCGACTCCGCGGTGGACTGCACGTGACGCCCGGAGGTCCCGGAGGCGATCACCATGTAGTCTGCCAGCGTGGTCTTGCCGCGGACGTCGATGCTGCGGATGTTCTGGGCCTTCATGTCGTCCAGAGCGGTGGTCACCAGCTCCAGGAGTTGTTCACTGTTCATGCTGTCGGTCATATCCCGTGATTGCGGTTCGACACGGCCCGGTACAGGCCGCGGTCGTGGATGTAGCGATTGACGGCGCCGGGGAGCAGGAAGCGCGGGCTGCGCCCGGCCTGCAGTTCATCCCGGATCGCGGTGGCGGAGATATCGAGCTGGGTCACCGGCTGGAAATAGACCCGCCCGCCCGGGGCATTGCGCAGCACCGCCGGGTCGCGGGTTGCGGCATTACCCAGCCAGCCCCCCAGATCCTGCGAGGCCGGGCTGCCGGGACGATGCGAGACCACGATATGCGCCAGATCGAAGATCTGCTTCCAGCGGTTCCACGACGGCAGGCCGGCGAAGGCGTCCATGCCCATGATCAGCACCAGCGGTGCCTCCGGCCCCAGCTCCTCGCGGAAGCTGAGCAGGGTGTCGACGGTGTAGGACGGCCCTTCGCGATCCAGTTCACGGCGATCGGCCACAAACCCCGGCACGTCCGCGATGGCACTCTCCACCATCGCCAGCCGGTCGTCGCTGCCGGTGCCCGGGCTCGCGCGATGCGGCGGCACGTGGCAGGGGATGAAGTGTACCCGTTCCAGGCCCAGATGCTGCTGGATCTCCAGCGCCGGACGCAGATGCCCGAAGTGGATCGGGTCGAAGGTGCCGCCGAGGATCCCGATCACGCCGGGCGTGCCCCAGGGAGACGCTGATCCAATCGCACGTCTTTCTTAGCTACGCACATGACCGTCGCCGAACACCACATACTTGAGGGTCGTCAGCCCATGCAGGCCCACCGGACCGCGCGCGTGCAGCTTGTCGGTGGAGATGCCGATCTCCGCACCCAGGCCGTACTCGAAGCCATCGGCGAAACGGGTGGAGGCGTTCACCATCACCGAGCTGGAGTCCACCGCGCGCAGGAAGCGCCGGGCCCGGGTGTAGTCCTCGGTCACGATGCTGTCGGTATGGTGCGAGCCATACGTGTTGATGTGGTCGATCGCCGCGTCCAGGTCGTCAACCACGCGGATCGCGAGGATCGGTCCCAGGTACTCGGCCACCCAGTCGTCCTCGGTGGCCTCGGCGATGTCCGTCCCGGTGTGCGCGAGGATGGCCCGGGTGCGCGCGCAGCCTCGCAGGCTCACCTGATGTTCCGCCAGGGCCGTCGCCAGGCGCGGCAGGAAGGCCTCGGCCTGATCCGCGTGCACCAGCAGCGTCTCCATGGTGTTGCAGGTGCCATAGCGCTGGGTCTTGGCGTTCACCGCGACCGCCAGCGCCTTGTCGAGATCGGCCCCGCCGTCCACGTACACGTGGCAGACGCCGTCCAGGTGCTTGATCACCGGGATCTGCGACTCGTTGCTGACGCGTTCGATCAGGCCCTTGCCACCGCGCGGCACGATCACGTCCACGTACTGCGGCATGCGCAGCAGCGCGCCCACCGCCGCGCGGTCGGTGGTCGGCACCACCTGCACCGCCTCGCGCGGCAGCCCGGCCTGCTCCAGCCCGGCCTGGATGATCGCGGCCAGGGCCTGGTTGGAGTGCAGGGCCTCGGAGCCGCCGCGCAGGATCGCGGCGTTGCCGGACTTCAGGCACAGCGCGGCGGCGTCGATGGTCACGTTCGGGCGCGACTCGTAGATGATGCCGATCACGCCCAGCGGCACGCGCATCTGGCCGACCTGGATGCCGCTTGGTTGATAGGCCATGTCGGAGATGGTGCCCACCGGATCGGGCAGGCCCGCCACCTGGCGGCAGCCCTCGATCATGGTGTCGATGCGGGCATCGGTCAGCGCCAGGCGATCCAGCATCGCGGCGTCCAGGCCGCGCTCGCGTCCCGCCTCCAGGTCGCGGCTGTTGGCCTCCGCCAGTTCGGCACGGCGCGCGGCGATGCCCTCGGCGATCGCGTGCAGGGCCGCGTTCTTCGCGCCCGGCTCGGCCTCGGCCATGCGCCGCGAGGCCACGCGCGCGGCACGGCCCAGCGCCTCGACCTGGGCGATCACATCGTCGGCTACGGATTCGGTGGGGTTCACGGCAGCGTTCATGCGGTCAGACTCGTTCCGGGTTCAGGGCGGGTTCGGCCACGGTCAGCGGGCGCCCCGCCATACGGGCCACCAAGTCTAGCAACCCCTGCCGGGCATTGCCGTTTTCCTGACCCTTGATCACGCGATCCACGCGCGCGGCCTCGGCCAGCAGGCCCCGCGCCTGCGTCAAGCTCAGCCGCGACATGGCCTGGCGCAGGGCCTTCTGGCCATCGCCGAAGCTGCCCTGGAAGGCCTCCTTGTCGGGCGCGCCGGCGGCCTTGCGCTCCATCGCCTGCACCAGCAGCCGGCATTCGCGCGCCAGCGCCCACAGGATCAGCGGCTCCGCCTGGCCCTCCTCCAGCAAGCCCTCCAGCATGCGCAACGCGTGGCGGACATCGCCGCGCAGCGCGGTCGGGGCCAGGGCGAACAGCTCGAAACGCGCGGCGTCGGTGGTGGCCTCCGCCAGCACCGTCTCGTCGATCTCGGTCACGCCGGCCAGCGCCAGCTTCTCGATCTCCTGGCGCGCGGCCAGCAGGTTGCCCTCCACCCGCGCGACCAGCAGCGCCAGCGCCGGGTCGGTGATGCGCAGCCCGTTCTTCTGCAGGCGCGCGCGGATCCAGCTGCCCAGCTGGGCCGGCGGCACCGGCCGCGCATGGATCACCACCGCACGGTTTTCCAGGGCCTTGAACCAGGCCGCCCGGCGCATATCGCGGTCCGGACGCGGCAACTGGAGCAACAGCACCAGATCGTCCTGCGGATCGCCGGCGTAGGCCTTCAGGTGGTCGCCACCGGTCTTGCCCGGCTTGCCGGTGGCCAGGCGCAGGTCCAGCACCGTGCGCTCGGCAAACAGCGAGCGGTCGCGGATCGCGGCCTCGAACGGCCCCCAGTCGGACTGTGCGGTCAGGTCCAGCACCGTGCGCTCGAGGAAGCCCTGCTCGCGGGCGGCCGCGCGGATCGCGTCGGCCGCCTCGATCGCCTGCAGCGGCTCCTCGGCCAGCAGCAGGTAGATCGGCGCCAGCCCGCGGGCGAGATCCTGCTCCAGGCGGGCGATATCCAGCGCCATTACGGGGCCGGCTCCTCCGCCGGTTCGCGCAGGCGGCCGTCCGGCTCGGTCAGTGCCGCGATCCGGCGCTGCAGCTGACCCACGATGTCGCGGTCCATCGCCTCGCGCAGCGTGGCCTCGCGCTCGCCACGGCTGAGCACGGCGGTCCCGTCGAACAGGTAGATGCGCGAGGCGCGCAGCGGCCCCAGGTCCACTGCTTCGCCGTCGACCGGGCGCAGGCGGACCTCGACCGTGCGGATCAACTCGTACTCGGACACCCGCGCCGCCTCGGTCACCGACAGGGTGCGACGCTGGTCGTTGACCGAGCGGATCTCGAGGATCGCGCCCTGCCCCTCGGGGCGCTGGTTGACGATCTCCACGCCGGCGGAGCCCAGGGTCACGGCCAGCTCGCGGTACAGCGAATCACGCGCATTGATCCCGGTGATCTGGACCGGCTGCAGCGCCTCCGGCCACTCGCCACTGCCGCGCAGCTGGAAACCGCAGGCGGCCAGTGCAGCCACCAGCACCAGGACCAGCGCGGCGCGCAGCAGGGCGGTCATTGCGGCTTCACCACGAAGTTGACCAGCCGGCCCGGGACCACGATCACCTTGACCACATGGTGGCCCTCGAGATGGCGCTGTACGTTCTCGTCGTTGCGGGCAACACTCTCGATGGCGTCCTTGTCAGCGCCGGCCGGGACCGCGATCTCGGCGCGGCGCTTGCCGTTCACCTGCACCGCCAGGGTCTCCTGTGCGGCCTGGCGCGCGGCCTCGTCGACCGTCGGCCAGGCGGTGGTCGCGACCAGCTCGTCATGGCCCAGCGCGCGCCACAGGGTCTCGGTCACGTGCGGGATGATCGGCGCCAGCATGCGCACGACGCCTTCCAGGGCCTCCTGGCGCACGGCCGCGGCCTGCGCACCATCCTTCGGGAATTTGCCGAGGTCGTTCAGCAGCTCCATGTTCGCGGCCACCGCCGTGTTGAAGGTCTGGCGCCGGCCGATGTCGTCGGTGACCTTGGCGATGGTGTCGTGCAGCTTGCGCCGCAGCTCGCGCCCAGCGTCGTCCAGCGCGTCCACATCCAGCGCACCCGGGGCATCACCATTCACGTGCTCGTGCACCGCCCGCCACAGGCGCTTGATGAAGCGCTGCGCGCCCTCGACGCCGGAGTCGGACCACTCCAGCGACAGGTCCGGGGGCGCGGCGAACATGGTGAACAGCCGCGCGGTATCCGCGCCGAAGCGCTCGATCAGGGCCTGCGGGTCCACGCCGTTGTTCTTCGACTTGGACATCTTCTCCATGCCGCCGATGACCACCGGCTGCCCGTCCTCGCAGTGGCGCGCGGCCTTCACCGAGCCGTCCTCGGCGCGCTCCAGCTCGACATCCGCCGGGTTGATCCAGTCCTTCCCGCCGTCACCGCGCTCGCGGTAGAAGGTCGGCGCGATCACCATGCCCTGGGTCAAAAGGCGGGTGAACGGCTCGTCCGAGGCCAGCAGGCCCTCGTCGCGCAGCAGCTTGTGGAAGAAGCGCGCATACAGCAGATGCAGCACCGCGTGCTCGATGCCGCCGACGTACTGGTCCACCGGCAGCCAGTGATCGGCGCGCGCATCGAGCATGGCCGTTTCATTGTCGGCGCAGGCGTAGCGGGCGAAGTACCAGCTGGACTCGAAGAAGGTGTCGAAGGTGTCGGTCTCGCGCCGCGCCGGCTTCCCGCATTCCGGACAGGTCGCCTCGAAGAATTCGGGCATGCGTGCCAGCGGCGAACCGGCCCCGTCCGGGATCACGTCCTCCGGCAGGCGCACCGGCAGGTCCGCCTCCGGCACCGGCACGGCACCGCAGGTGTCGCAGTGGATCACCGGGATCGGGCAACCCCAGTAGCGCTGGCGCGAGATGCCCCAGTCGCGCAGGCGGTAGTTGCGCCGGCGCCGGCCGATCCCGGCCTGCTCCAGGTGCTCGGCGATCGCGGCCTTCGCCGCCTCCGAGTCCTGGCCGTCGAACTCCCCGGAGTTCACCAGCACGCCGGCCTCGGTGAACGCGGCCTGGTGCACGTCGACCTCGGCGCCATCCGCCGGGGCGATCACCTGGCGGATCGGCAGGCCGTATTTCGTCGCGAATTCGTGGTCGCGCTCGTCGTGCGCAGGCACGGCCATCACCGCGCCGGTGCCGTACTCCATCAGCACGAAGTTGGCGACCCAGACCGGGACATCCTCGCCGGTCAGCGGGTGGCGCGCGGTGAAGCCCAGCGAGCGGCCCTTCTTCTCCATGGTGGCCAGGTCCGCCTCGGCCACCCCGCCCTGCGCGCAGTCGGCGACGAACGCGGCCAGCTCGGCATCCTGCTCCGCCAGCGCCTGCACCCGCGGGTGTTCCGGGGCCAGGGCCATGTAGGAGACCCCGAACAGGGTATCCGGGCGCGTGGTGTAGACAGTCAGCGGCTCGCCGCCATCCACCGCGAATTCCAGCTCCACGCCCTCGGAACGCCCGATCCAGTTGCGCTGCATGGTGCGCACCTGATCCGGCCAGCCGTCCAGCTCGTCCAGCGCCTCCAGCAGTTCGTCGGCGTAGTCGGTGATGCGCAGGAACCACTGCGGCATCTCGCGGCGCTCGACCACCGCGCCGGAACGCCAGCCGCGGCCCTCGATCACTTGCTCGTTGGCGAGCACGGTCTGGTCCACCGGGTCCCAGTTCACGGTCGCCTTCTTGCGATAGACCAGGCCCTTCTTCAGCAGGCGCACGAACAGCCACTGTTCCCAGCGATAGTAGTCGGCATCGCAGGTGGCGAACTCGCACGACCAGTCGTAGGCAAAGCCCAGGCGCTTGAGCTGGGTTCGCATCTGCTCGATGTTCTGGCGCGTCCAGGCGGCCGGTGGCACGTGGTTCTGCATGGCCGCGTTCTCGGCGGGCAGGCCGAAGGCATCCCAGCCCATCGGCTGCAGCACGCTTTTGCCCTGCATGCGCTGGAAGCGCGCGATCACGTCGCCGATGGTGTAGTTGCGCACATGCCCCATGTGCAGCTTGCCCGAGGGGTAGGGGAACATGGACAGGCAGTAGAACGGCTCGCCGGGGGCATCCTCGCGCGCGCGGAAGCAGTCGGCCTCCTCCCACTGGCGCTGTGCCTGCGCCTCGACCGCCTCGGGGGAATAGTGCTCCTGCATGCGCCTCACCTGTCCTGATCGCCGAAAACAAAGAACTGCGCAGAATACCAGCGCCCCCCACCCCCTCCAAGGGAAACAGCGCCCCGCAGCCTCGCGCGGCGCAGGGCAGAGATCCGGAGGGACACCCGGATCACCGGCGGCCTGTGAACCGCGTCACGTCAATTCAGGAACATGCCCCCGGCCCGGACTGCCTCACTGGGTAAAGCAACCGGAAACGTTGAACCTGACGTTCCAAGGAGGAAGGACATGCACGAGAAGGACGAAATCCCCGTTGTGCAGCGGGCCTACCCCGAGGATCTGGGCGAGACCCATCCCGAACATACGCCCGAAACCGACTCGCCCGCGATCCGCGAAGTCGCGCCCGAGGACCTCGGCACCTGGCTCGGCAAGGGCTGGCGTGACCTCTGGCAGACGCCGGTGGCCCTCGTGCACGGCCTGGTGATCGCCGTGGCCAGCCTGATACTGCTGGGCCTGTCGTGGAACCAGCCGTGGATGGCCTTTTCCTTCCTGGCCGGCATCCTGCTGCTGGGGCCTGTACTCGCGGTGGGCGTGAACTACCTGGCCCTGCAGAAGGAGCGCGACCGGCCGGGCGGTGCCGGCCTCGGCTGGCTGGGCACCCTCGGTGGCTCGATCTGGGGCTTCGCCGCGCTCCTGGCCGTGCTGTTCGTGATCTGGGCCAGTTTCGTGTGGATGTGGATCGCGGTCCTCAACATCGGCGAACTCGCCATGATGGGGCAGTTGCACCATCTGGTGGGTGCGATGCTCGGCAGCGGCGCCGGGATCATCTCGCTGGTGGGGGTCGTGCTGGCCGCCATCGTGTTCGGGCTGGTGGTCTTCGCCCTGAGCCTGGCGACCATCCCGGCCCTGCTGGATCACCGGGTGCGTGAAGAGGCCTCGCAAAAGAGCCTGATCGAGTCCATTGGTGTCAGCCTGAAGGCCTTCAACCACAACCCGGGCACCCTGATTCTGTGGGCCCTGATCATCACGGCCCTGTTCATGGTGTCGATCGCAACCGCCCTGCTGGCCCTGATCGTGATCTTCCCGTGGCTGGGCTTCGCCATGTGGCATGGCTACCGGGATATGGTCGAGGCAAGCTGAGCTCCGACAGGCAAGCGCGGTCGTCCCCGGGGCGCGGGCTCCGGGGACGACCGCGCTCGTGCTAACGTTAGGGACACGCCACCATCTACGCTCGCAAAGGAGAGGCCGATGAGCGAAGAACAGAAGGATCAAGAGCGCGAATCGCGCCTGAGCGATGCCTATCACCGCATGCTGAACGAGGTCACCGAGGACCTCGAGAAGCTGGAAGACAAGACCAGCAAGGCCATCACCGAGGCCCTGGAGAACGCCCGCGACCGTGTGCAGAAGGCCAGCGACCTGACCCGCGAAGAGGCCCACGAGGTGATGGACTACCTGCGCCGCGACCTGCAGGACCTCGGCGCCTACCTGGACAGTCGCAGCTCTGACTGGCGCGGCTGGCTGCAGATCGATCTGGGCCTGATCGAGGCCGGCATCAAGAACGCCCTGGAGCGGATCGCCGACCGCACCCGGATCGAGATCACCGAACTGACCGCGCGCGCCCAGGTGATGGGCGAGTGGCACACCGGCGAGATCACCGGACCGGGCGAACTGCTGTGCAAGAAGTGCGGCCATCCGCTGCACATGACCCGGGTCGGCCGCATCCCCCCGTGCTCCAACTGCCACAACACCACCTTCCGCCGCGGCCCCGGGGGCACCGAGGCGGAATAACCCCTCCGGGGACAGGTTCAGTCGGGCCCGCGGGCGCCGCGCCGGCGCCCGACGGCGGCACCGGCAACCACCAGCACCAGCGCGGCAAGCACGGCCGGCCCCGCCCCGGTGGCGGTCGCCGGCGTCACGCCCTGGCGCGGCTGCAGGGTGCCGGTGACTACCTCGCGGGTAAAGAAGCCCGAACGTTCCAGGATGCGGCCATCGGCATCGATCAGGGCCGAGATCCCGGTATTGGTCGCGCGGATCATCGGGCGCCCGGTCTCCACCGCCCGCACCCGGGCGATCTGCAGATGCTGGGCCGGCGCCAGGCTGTCGCCGAACCAGGCGTCGTTGGAGACATTGACCAGGAATCCCGCCTCCGGCAGCGCGGCCCGGATGTGGCGCGAATACGCAGACTCGTAACAGATGCTGACCCCGGCCGTCTGGCCGGCCACCCGCATGCGCCCGTCACCGGTCCCCGGGGACAGGTCGGACATCGGGATCGCCAGCAGCCGGTCCAGCCAGTCGAGCTGGCCGCGCAGCGGGATATATTCGCCGAACGGGACCAGCTGGCGCTTGTTGTACCCCGCGCCGGTGGTCACGTTGATCACCGAGTTGTAGACGTGACGGCCGGCCGAAGCATGGTCGAACACCCCGACCAGCAGCTCGGCATCGTGCTCCGCCAGCGACTGCGCGAGCTGCCCCAGCGGGCGCTGCACTTCCACATAGAACGCCGGGATCGCGGTCTCCGGCCAGACCACCAGATCCACGTCCCCTGCCTCGCGGGTCAGTTCCTGGTAGATCCCCAGCGAATACTCGATGCCGTCGGCATCCCACTTGCGTGCCTGATCGATATTGCCCTGCACCATGGCCACCGAGATCGCCTCGCCGCCCGGCTCCGCCCAGCGCGCGAGCCCCAGCACGAGCGAGGCCAGCACCAGCACCCCGACCAGCCCCGCGCCCGCCCCGCGCTGCCCGGCCCGGAACACGCTGACCACGGCCACCGCCAGCAGTGCCACGACCAGCCCTGCCCCCAGCTCGCCGGCCAGCGGCAACCAGGGCTGCAGCGGTGTATCCAGCACGGTGTGCCCGAACAGGAGCCAGGGAAAGCCGGAGAACAGCCAGGAGCGCGCCAGCTCCATCAGCACCAGGCCACCGGCCAGCGCCAGCATCCCGGCCGGACGCCCCAGCGGCAGGAAGCGCGCCGCCAGCGCGGCCAGCAGCGCCGGATAGACCGCCATGGCCAGCACGAACAGCACGGTAATCAGCGAGGCCACGACCAGCGGGGCCTGGCCGAACACCAGCAGGCTGTTGAAGATCCAGGTCACCCCGACGCCGAAGAACCCGAGACCAAAGGCATAGCCGATCCCGGCGGCCCGGCGCGGGGTCACCCCGGGCAGCAGGGCAAACCAGGCGGCCAGGGCCAGCGGGGCCGCCAGGAACCAGCCCACCGGGGCAAAGGCCAGGGTCGCCCCCGCCCCGGCCAGCAGGGCCACCAGCCCCGCGGCCCAGGGCGGCAAGTCCGCGACACGGATCGGCATGACCGTCAGGGGGCGCGGTGGTCGCCCGGCTCCGGGGCCGGGCCATCGAATGGCTGCGCCCCCTCGCCGGTGGTCACGCGGCCATCCGGCTCCGGCAGGCGCATCTCCAGCAGATGCAGACGCCGGTTGTCGGCCCGCAATACGCGAAACTGCATGCCATCCACCACGATCTGTTCGCCACGCCGCGGCACATGCCCGAAGTGCGACAGCACCAGGCCTCCGATGGTGTCGAAGTCGGCCTCGCTGTAGGCGGTCTGGAAGTAGGCGTTGAACTCCTCCATCGGCGTCAGCGCCTTGATGGTGTAGCGCCCGCCGGGGTGCTGCATGATCTGGGTCAGGTAGTCCTCGACATCGTGCTCGTCCTCGATCTCGCCGACGATCTGCTCCAGCACGTCCTCGATGGTCACCAGGCCGGCCACGCCCCCGTACTCGTCCACCACGATCGCCATGTGGTTGCGGCTCAGGCGGAACTCCTTCAGCAGCACGTTCAGACGCTTGCTCTCCGGCACGAACACCGCCGGGCGCAGGATCTCCTGCATGTCGAAGGCAGCATCGTCGGGCTCGCCGAAGAAGCGCAGCAGGTCCTTGGCCAGCAGGACGCCAACGACCTCGTCACGGTGATCCCCGACTACCGGCAGCCGCGAGTGCGCGGAGGCCACCACGTCGGGGAGAAACTCGGAGAGCCCCGCATCCCGGCGGACCACTTCCATCTGCGCGCGCGGGATCATGATGTCGCGCACCTGCATGTCGGCGACGTTGAGCACGCCCTCCAACATGGTCAGGGCCTCGGGGTCGACCAGTTCGCGGGCGTGGGCGCCCCGCAGGGTCTCGATCAGCTCGCGGCGGGTGGCCGGCTCGCGGCGCGGACGCAGGGTCTCGGCGACGCGGGCCAGCCAGCGCCGCCAGATCGGTTGCTCGTCGGGTTCGGGTTCAGGCATCGGGGGCGTTTCCGGCTGGGTGCGGCGTCAGGGCACGGACCGGATGCTCGGCGTAGGGGTCGGGATAGCCTAACCCGGCCAGGATGGAGCGCTCAACGGCCTCCATCCGCGCGGCCTCGTCCGGCGTCTGGTGATCCATCCCCTGCAGGTGCAGCATCCCGTGCACCACCATGTGGTGGTAGTGGGCGGCCAGGGGCTTGCCCTGCTCCACCGCCTCGCGCGCCAGCACCGGCGCGCACAGGATGACGTCGCCGAGATAGGCGTTCGCCTCGGGCGGCAGACCGGGTGGCAGCTCCGGTGCGGGGAAGGACAGTACATTGGTCGCGTAGTCTCGGCCGCGGAAGGCATGGTTCAGGGTGCGCCCCTCGTCGACATCCACCAGGCGCAGCGTCACCGCGGCCTCGCCGGCGCCGTGCCAGGCCGCGCGGGCCGCGCGGTGCAGGGTGGTGGCAGCCGGCAGGCCGGCGCGCGGCACGGCGTACTGCACCGCAACCTCAAGCCCCATCGGCGTCCTGCCCGTCCACAGCGGCGCCGGCACCGGACTCGGGCGCCGCATCCGGTTTGCCGGAGGCGCTGTCGTGGGCGTCGTAGGCCTCCACAATGCGCTGCACCAGCGGATGGCGCACCACGTCACCCGCCTGGAAGCGGGTGATATGTACGCCCTCCACGTCGTTCAGGATCTGCATCGCGTGCTTGAGCCCGGAGCGCTGGCCGCGCGGCAGGTCGACCTGGGTGATGTCGCCGTTGACGACCGCCGTGGAACCAAAGCCGATGCGGGTCAGGAACATCTTCATCTGCTCAACCGTGGTGTTCTGCGCCTCGTCGAGGATGATGAAGGCCTCATTCAGGGTGCGCCCGCGCATGTAGGCCAGCGGGGCCACCTCGATCACCTGACGCTCCATCAGGCGCGCGGTCTGGTCGAAGCCCATCAGTTCGTACAGCGCGTCGTACATCGGGCGCAGGTAGGGGTCGATCTTCTGCGCCAGGTCGCCGGGCAGGAAACCCAGACGCTCGCCGGCCTCCACCGCCGGGCGCACCAGCACCAGGCGCTGCACGCGGTCCTGTTCCAGCGCCGCGACGGCGGCGGCGACCGCGAGGAAGGTCTTGCCGGTACCGGCCGGCCCGATGCCGAAACTGAGGTCGTGCTGCGCGATCGCCGCCAGGTACTTCGCCTGACGCGGGCCGCGCCCGCGGATCACCGCGCGCTTGAGACGCAGCGACGGATCGCCCGCATTGCCATCGGGCTCGGCCAGGCCTTCGACATGCGCCGTCTGCAGCGCCGTATGCACCTGTTCCAGGCTGACCGGCTCCTCCTGCGCCATGCGATGGAGGTCGTGGATCAGCGCCCCGGCCGCCTGCACCGCGGTCTTCGGGCCGGTCAGATTAAAGCGCGGGCCGCGGTTGTGCACGGCCACGCCCAGGCGCGACTCGATCAGGCGCAGATGGGCATCCAGCGGCCCGGAGATCCGCGCGAGCGTCTCCTGGTCACCGGGTTCCAGGGTGAAATCCAGACGATTGGCCATGCGCTAGGGAACCACTGAACAATGTGCATGTTCGCGCTCGAGTCGCTTTTGCTCGCTGACCAGGCGCGGTGAGTGAAGTGTAGCCTGGCTACATGAACGAGCCGCAACGCCGTCCGCGGGCAAAAGCGGCCGAGCCCCGGCTTCAAATGATTTGTGGGGTTGGCACCCCATGTTCCCCGATCCTGCGTTGCGGCCCTTGCCGGTAGAACCACTACCGCCTGCGGACCGCGCCTTGACTCGGAAAACATGGGGTGCCAACGCGAACATGCACATTGTTCAGTGTTTCCCTAGGCGCCGACGGCCGCAGACATGGCCCGCTCCACGGTTCGGCCGCGCAGGGAATGCGCCAGGGCATCGGTGATCTCGACCGGGATCATCTGCCCGATCAGGCCGGGGTCGCCGGCGAAGTTCACGATGCGGTTGTTCGCCGTGCGTCCGGCCAGTTCGCCGGGATTGCGCTTGGCCGGGCCCTCGACCAGCACGGGCTCGATGTTGCCGACCATGGCCTGGTTGCGTTCGCGCCCGTGCTGCTCGATCAGGGCCTGCAGCTCGGCCAGGCGGGCCTTCTTGGTGGCCAGCGGCACGTCGTCCGGCAGTGAGGCCGCCGGTGTGCCCGGGCGGGCGCTGTAGATGAAGCTGAAGGAGAAGTCGAAGTGCAGCTCCTCGATCAGCTTCATGGTCGCCGCGTGGTCGGCATCCGTCTCGCCGGGGAAGCCGACGATGAAGTCGGAGGACAGGTCCAGGTCCGGGCGCGCCTCGCGCAGGCGGCGGATCTTGGACTTGTATTCCAGGATCGTGTGGCCGCGTTTCATCTGCGCCAGGATGCGGTCGGAGCCGCTCTGTACCGGCAGGTGCAGGTGACTGACCAGCTTGGGCTCGTCGGCAAAGGCCTGGATCAGCGAATCGGAGAACTCCACCGGGTGCGAGGTGGTGAAGCGGATGCGTTCGATCCCGTCCACCGCGGCGACGTAGTGAATCAGCAGCGCGAGGTCGGCGGTATCACCGTCCTCCATCGGCCCCTGATAGGCATTCACGTTTTGTCCCAGCAGGTTGATCTCCCGGACCCCCTGCGCGGCCAGCGCGACCACCTCGGCGATCACGTCGTCGAACGGCCGGCTGATCTCGTCACCGCGGGTATAGGGCACCACGCAGAAGCTGCAGTACTTGGAACAGCCCTCCATCACCGAGACGAACGCGGTCGGGCCATCGGCCTTCGGCTCCGGCAAGCGGTCGAACTTCTCGATCTCGGGGAAGGAGATATCCACCACCGGCGCGCGCTCGCGGCGCACCGACTGGATCATGGCCGGCAGCCGGTGCAGGGTCTGCGGGCCGAACACCAGGTCCACGTACGGAGCGCGTTCGCGCAGGGCATCACCCTCCTGGCTGGCGACACAGCCCCCCACGCCGATGATTACCTCCGGCCGGCGCTCCTTGATCTGGCGCCAGCGCCCCAGCAGCGAGAACACCTTCTCCTGCGCCTTCTCGCGGATGGAGCAGGTGTTCATCAACAGGACATCGGCCTGCTCCGGATCGTCGGTACGCTCGGCCCCGTGCAGCTCGCGCAGCGCGTCGAGCATGCGATCGGAGTCGTACTCGTTCATCTGGCAGCCGTGCGTCTGAATATAGACCTTGCGGATCATGCTCTCGGTACTTCGCTGGTTGGGCCGGTCAGGGATCGCCGTGCGTTCTAGAAGGGGACGTCGTCGTCATCAAAGCCACCGGAGACCGGGGCGCTGCTGCGGTTGCCACCCTGCTGGCCGCCACCGCCATAGGCATTGCCGCCGCCATAGCCCGGGTCCTGATCGAACCCGCCACCGCCGCCGCCCCCGCGACCGCCGATCAGCTGCATGTCGTTGGCGACCACCTCGGTGCTGTAGCGGTCGTTGCCGGACTGGTCCTGCCACTTGCGCGTCTGGATCTTGCCTTCGATATAGACCTGCGAGCCCTTGGACAGATACTGCGCGGCGATATCCGCCAGGCGCCCGAACATCACCACCCGGTGCCATTCGGTGTTCTCGCGCTTCTCGCCGGAATTCTTGTCGGTCCACTGTTCCGACGTTGCCAGACGCAGGTTGGTGACGGTAACCCCGTTGGGGGTCTCGCGCTTTTCCGGGTCGGCCCCGAGGTTGCCGAGCAGGATGACTTTGTTGACGCCGCGGGCCATGGGGCCTCCTTCAGTCGGGCATGGAGAGACAGACCCGATAGTGTAGCAGCCCACCCCCGCCGCGACAGTGCACCGGTCCACGACGCGGAGCCGGCACGTCCTGCCGGCGCTACCGGGAGGGCGGGCGCGCCAGCCAGGCCGCCAGCTCGGGGGTATCCGGACCGCCGGGCTCCACCTTCAGGTAGAGGGACCCGGCGTCCGGCGACAGCTCGGCCTCGTGCACCCCCGGCCAGTGCGCGATCAGTCGCAGCAGCTCGGCCTCGCGACCGGACCAGTGGGCGGGCAGCGCCAGCACGCGGTTGGAGCGGTAGCGCGGCTGCATCCCGCGCGCCCCCCACCACCACAGCAGCAGCAAAGGCACCCCGGCGAGGAACACGCCGACCGGCCCGGCGACCGTCAGCAAGGCGCCCCCAAGCACCCCGCCGGCGAAGATCCCGAGGAACTGCGCGGTGGCGAAGCCGCCCATCGCGGTGCCCTTGTGGGCCACCGGCGCCACGCGTGCCACCAGGGACGGCAATCCGGCCTCCAGCAGATTGAACGCGGCGAAGAACAGGATCATCAAGGCGCCCAGCGTCCACAGGCCGCCACCGTCCAGCACCAGCAGGGCCAGCAGGACCTGCACCCCGGCCAGCAGGAGGATCGCCGCGCGCAGCACGGCGTGCACGCGCCGCCGCCGCTCGCCGAAGATGATCCCCGGCAGCATCAGCACGAACCCCGCCAGCAGGACCGGCACATAGAACTTCCAGTGACTCGCCCCGGGCAGCGCCAGGGTCTCCAGCAGCAGGACCGGGATCACCAGGAAGTTCGCGGCCAGCACCAGGTGCAGCACAAAGATGCCGAGATTCAGGCGCAGCAGGTCGGGGGCGCGCAGGACCCGCGGCAACGCGGACCACACCGGCACCATGTCCGGATGCCTGCGCACCCGATCCGGGCTCGGCACCCACAGGAACAGGATCACGATCGCGACCAACCCGAGCAGCGCAGAGAGGCCGAAGACCCCCTCCAGCCCCGCCGCACGGTCCACCAAGGGGCCCAGGGCCATCGCGGCGGTAAAGGTCAGACCGATGGTCAAGCCGATGGCAGCCAGCGCCCGCATCCGACGCTCCTCGCCGACCAGGTCCGCCGTCAGGGCCAGGATCACCGCGGCCACCGCGCCGGCCCCCTGCAGGGCACGCCCGAGGATGATGCCGTGGATGGTCTCCGCCAGCGCGGCCACCAGGCTGCCGGCAACGAACAGCAGCAGGCCGGCCAGGATCAGCGGCTTGCGCCCCACGCGGTCGGACAGCAGCCCGAACGGGATCTGCAGAATCGCCTGGGTGAGGCCGTAGATCCCCAGCGCCAGCCCCATCAGCAGCGGAGTCGCGCCAGGGATACGGTCGGCATGCAGCATAAAGACGGGCAGGACCATGAACAGGCCCGCCATGCGCACGCCATAGATCGCCGCGAGCCCGGTGGTGGCGCGCAACTCCCGCGGGCTCATGGCGTCCGGAACCGGCGCATGGACGGAGGGGTGTTCATGGCAGCGGAGTTTACCGGCAACCCCGGCGCGGAAACCATGGCGCCGCACGCCCGGGTGTTAAGATGGCCGGTTTGCGGTACCCCGGATCGCCGGGCACACCGCGCGACGCAACCCGGTGGAGTCGACCCAGCCCCATGGACAGCATCAGCATTCGCGGCGCCCGTACCCATAACCTGAAAAACGTGGACCTCGATCTGCCACGCGAGCGGCTGATCGTGATCACCGGCGTCTCCGGCTCGGGCAAGTCGTCGCTGGCCTTCGACACCCTGTTTGCCGAAGGCCAGCGCCGCTACGTGGAGAGCCTGTCCACCTATGCCCGGCAGTTCCTGTCGATGATGGAGAAACCCGACGTCGACCAGATCGAGGGCCTGTCGCCGGCGATCTCCATCGAACAGAAGAGCACCTCGCACAACCCGCGCTCCACCGTCGGCACCATTACCGAGATCTACGACTACCTGCGCCTGCTGTTCGCCCGCGCCGGCGAACCGCGCTGCCCGGAACATGGCGAGACCCTGGCCGCGCAGACCATCTCGCAGATGGTGGACCAGGTGCTGGAGCTGCCGGAGGGCGACAAGGTGATGCTGCTCGCGCCCGTGGTGCGCGGACGCAAGGGCGAGCATCACAAGATGCTGGAGGCGATGCGTTCCCAGGGGTACCTGCGCGCGCGCATCAATGGCGAGATTCACGACCTCGATGCCCTGCCGGCGCTGGACCCGAAGCGCAAGCACAACATCGAGATCGTGATCGACCGCTTCCGCGTGCGCGAGGACCTGCGCCAGCGTCTGGCCGAGTCCTTCGAGACGGCCACCGAGCTCGCCGACGGCCTGGCCCTGATCGCCTGGATGGACGAGCCGGAACGCGAACCGATGATCTTCTCCGCCCGCTTCGCCTGCCCGGTCTGCGGATATGCGCTGCGCGAGCTGGAGCCGCGCCTGTTCTCGTTCAACAACCCGGCCGGGGCCTGCCCCACCTGCGACGGCCTGGGCGTACACCAGTTCTTCGATCCCGAGCGCGTGGTCTCGCAGCCGGAGCTGAGCCTGGCCGGCGGGGCCGTGCGCGGCTGGGACCGACGCAACGCCTGGTACTTCAGCCTGCTGACCAGCCTGGCCCGTCACTACGGCTTCGACGTAGAGACCCCGTGGCAGGAGCTGCCCGCGGAGGTGCGCGCGGTGGTCCTGCACGGCTCCGGCAAGGAGAAGGTCAAGCTCGCCACGCCCGCCGCCAACGGCCGCCTGCGCACCGACGAACGCGTGTTCGAGGGCGTGATCCCGAACCTCGAACGGCGCTACCGCGAGACCGACTCCTCTGCCGTGCGCGAGGAGCTGGGCCGCTACCTGGCGGAGCAGCCCTGCCCCGACTGCCACGGCACGCGCCTGAATTCCGCCGCGCGCCATGTGTTCGTCAATGACTTGACCTTGCCGGAGGTCACGCACATGAGCGTGGCCAATGCCCAGACCTTCTTCAGCGACCTGCGCCTGCCCGGGCGTTTCGCCCAGATCGCCGAGAAGATCGTGCGCGAGATCTCCGCGCGCCTCGGCTTCCTCAACGATGTCGGGCTCGACTACCTGACGCTGGACCGCTCCGCCGACACCCTGTCCGGCGGGGAAGCCCAGCGCATCCGGCTGGCGTCGCAGATCGGCTCGGCCCTGGTCGGCGTCATGTACATCCTCGACGAACCCTCCATCGGCCTGCACCAGCGCGACAATGCGCGGCTGCTGAACACCCTCAGCCACCTGCGCGACCTCGGCAACACCGTGATTGTCGTCGAGCATGACGAAGACGCCATCCGACAGGCCGATCACGTAGTGGACATCGGACCGGGCGCCGGCCGCCACGGGGGCCAGATCGTCGCCTCCGGGACCCCCGAGGCCGTCGCCGCGCATCCTGAATCACTCACCGGTGCCTACCTGCGGGGCACACGATCTATCGCGGTCCCGGAACAGCGCCACGCTGCCGATCCGGAAGCCGAAATCCGGGTGATCGGCGCGCGCGGCAACAATCTCAAGGGCGGCGAATTCGCCTTCCCTACGGGCCTGTTCACCTGCGTCACCGGCGTGTCCGGATCCGGCAAGTCGACCCTGGTCAACAACACCCTTTATCCGGCCGTCGCGACCGCCCTGCATGGGGGCCGCCACCACATCGAGGCCCACGAGCGCATCGACGGCCTGGAACGCATCGACAAGGTCGTCGACATCGACCAGAGCCCGATCGGGCGCACACCGCGCTCGAACCCGGCGACCTACACCGGACTGTTCACACCCATCCGCGAGCTGTTCGCCGCAACCGCCGAGGCCCGTTCGCGCGGTTACAAGCCGGGGCGCTTCTCCTTCAACGTCCGTGGCGGGCGCTGCGAGGCCTGCCAGGGGGATGGCGTGATCAAGGTCGAGATGCACTTCCTCCCGGATGTCTTCGTGCCCTGTGACGTCTGCAAGGGCCACCGCTACAACCGCGAGACGCTGGAGGTGCGCTACAAGGGCAAGAACATCCACGAGGTCCTCGAAATGACGGTGGAAGAGGCCCTCGACTTCTTCCAGCCCGTGCCGGTCATCCACCGCAAGCTGGAGATGCTGATGGAGGTCGGGCTGTCCTACATCCAGCTCGGCCAGAACGCGACCACCCTCTCCGGCGGCGAGGCCCAGCGCATCAAGCTCGCGCGCGAGCTCTCCAAGCGCGACACCGGACGCACCCTCTATATCCTCGACGAGCCCACCACCGGGCTCCATTTCGAAGACATCGCCCAGCTCCTGCGCGTGCTCCACCGCCTGCGCGACCACGGCAACACCATCGTCGTGATCGAGCACAACCTCGACGTGATCAAGACCGCCGACTGGCTGATCGACATTGGGCCCGAAGGCGGCAGCGGCGGCGGCGAACTGCTGGTTGCCGGCACCCCGGAGACCGTCGCCGCCACGCCCAACAGCCACACCGGCCAGTTCCTCGCGCCCCTGCTGGCCCCGGCCGCCCGCCCTCGGGCCGTCTCCAACTGAAGCCGCGCATCCCGCGACCGGCTCGCAAAACGCCCGCCCCGGACGCAAGAAAGCCGGCACGAGGCCGGCTTTCTCGGGACCGCCACCCCCGAGAGGGCGCGGTTCATTGCACTGCGGAACCTCAGGCGGCTTCGCCGTCCCCGGAATCGCCCTCGGGGCGATCCACCAGCTCCACGTAGGCCATCGGGGCGTTGTCACCCGGACGATTGCCACACTTGAGGATACGCAGATACCCACCCGGGCGCTGCTGATAGCGCGGACCCAGCTCACTGAACAGCTTGCCCACGATCTCCTTGTCGCGCAGACGCGCAAAGGCCGTGCGACGGCCATGCACGCTGTCTTCCTTGGCCATGGTGATCAGCGGCTCGGCGACCCGGCGCAGTTCCTTCGCCTTGGGCAGCGTGGTCTTGATCAGTTCGTGCCGGAACAGGGCCACGGACAGGGCCTGAAACGTGGCCTTGCGGTGCGAGCTGTTACGGCCCAGCTGACGGCCGGAATGACGATGACGCATGAGAGGCTTCCTCTAGAAAAACGATGGGCGCAGGGCGCCGTGATTACTCGTTGTCGTCGCGCAGACCCGGCGGCGGCCAGTTCTCGAGACGCATGCCCAGCGACAGCCCATGGGTCGCCAGCGTGTCCTTGATCTCGGTGAGCGACTTCTTGCCGAGGTTCGGCGCGCGCAGCAGCTCGACCTCGGTGCGCTGAACCAGGTCCCCGATGTAGTACAGGTTCTCCGCCTTCAGGCAGTTCGCCGAACGCACCGTGAGCTCCAGTTCGTCCACCGGACGCAGCAGGACCGGGTCGATCGCACCACCGGCGGTCCCGACCACCTCGCCGGCCTCTTCCTGGAGGTCGACGAACGGGGCCAGCTGGCCCTGCAGGATCGTCGCTGCCTGACGCACCGCGTCATCCGGCGCGATCGCACCGTTGGTCTCCAGTTCCAGCACCAGGCGGTCCATGTCGGTACGCTGCGCCAGACGCGCGCTCTCGACGCGGTAGGACACGCGGCGGATCGGGCTGAAGCTGGCATCCAGCAGCAGTCGGCCGATGCCCGTATCGTCGCCCGCCTCGGACTGGCGTCGGGCGCTCACGGGCTCATAGCCACGGCCGGCCCGCGCGGTCAGCGTCACGTCCAGGTCGACGTTCTTGGTGATGGTCGCGATCACGTGTTCAGGATTCACGACCTCCACGTCATGGTCCACCTGGATGTCACCCGCCGTCACCACGCACGGACCCTTCTTCTTCAGGGTCAGGGTGGATTCGTCACGGCTGTGCATGCGCAGCGCCACGCCCTTGAGGTTCAGCAGGATGTCAACGACGTCCTCCTGCACCCCTTCGATCGTGGTGTATTCGTGCAGCACGCCCTCGATCCGGGCCTCGACGATCGCGGCACCGGGGATGGACGACAGCAGCACACGCCGCAGGGCATTGCCCAGGGTATGCCCGAAACCGCGTTCCAGCGGCTCGAGCCCGACCTTGGCCTGATTCCGGTTCTCGGCCTCGACCTCGATCTGCTGTTTCTTGACCAGTTCGTTCGACTGCATTGTGACTCCTGGCGCCAGGCCGAAAAACGATTACTTCGAGTACAGCTCGACGACGAGCGACTCGTTGATGTCCGCGGGCAGATCCGAACGGTCCGGGATCGCCTTGAAGGTCCCTTCGAACTTGCTGGTGTCGACTTCGACCCAGCTCGGGAAACCGGTCTGCTCGGCCAGGGTCATCGCATCCTGGATGCGGACCTGCTTGCGGGCCTTCTCGCGGACCGTGACCACATCCGACGGCTGAACCTGATAGGCGGCGATGTTCACCACCTGGCCATTCACCATGATCGCGCGATGCGCCACCAACTGCCGCGCTTCCGAGCGGGTGGCGCCGAAGCCCATGCGGTACACGACGTTGTCCAGACGACCTTCCAGCAGCTTCAGCAGGTTCTCGCCGGTCGAGCCCTTGCGCTGGGCGGCCTTCTTGTAATAGTTGCGGAACTGCTTCTCCAGCACGCCGTAGATCCGGCGCAGCTTCTGCTTCTCGCGCAGCTGCACGGCATAGTCGGACAGGCGGGTACGGCGTTCACCGTGCTGACCCGGCGGCTTGTCCAGCTTGCATTTGGTTTCCAGCGCGCGCGCGCCGCTCTTCAGGCCCAGATCCACGCCTTCGCGGCGGCTGAGCTTGCACTTCGGTCCAATGTAACGAGCCATTCTCGAACTCCAGCCTTAAACGCGGCGTTTCTTGGGCGGCCGGCAGCCGTTGTGAGGGATCGGGGTCACATCACTGATATTCGTGATCTTGAACCCGGCATTGTTCAGCGCACGCACCGCCGACTCGCGACCCGGACCCGGGCCCCGCACCATCACGTCGAGATTCTTCACGCCGTGCTCGGCCGCGGTCGTCCCGGCCCGTTCGGCCGCGATCTGCGCAGCGAACGGCGTGGACTTGCGGGAACCACGGAAACCGGAGCCACCGGAGGTGGCCCAGCTGATCGTATTGCCCTGCCGGTCCGTGATCGTGATGATCGTATTATTGAACGTGGCATATACGTGAGCCACGCCCTCGGCGATATTCTTGCGGACCTTCTTCTTGGTCCGAGTCTGCGCTTGTGCCATGTACCTGAGATCCCAGTCTGATTACTTGCGAATCGGGCGACGCGGGCCCTTGCGGGTGCGTGCATTCGTCTGCGTCTGCTGACCCCGCAGCGGGAGGCCGCGGCGGTGACGCACGCCCCGGTAGCAGCCCAGGTCCATGAGCCGCTTGATGTTCATGCTGACTTCCCGGCGCAGATCCCCTTCCACGGGGATCTTGTCGATCTGCGCGCGCAGGGCATCGACTTCGGCATCGGTCAGATCCCGCACCTTGATGTCCCGACGCACACCCGCGGCATCGCAGATCAGGCCGGCCCGGGTGGGGCCAATGCCATAGATCGCGGTCAGCGCGATTACCGTGTGCTTCTGGTCAGGAATATTGATTCCAGCGACGCGAGCCATCCAACCTCTCCATCTAAATCCGGCAAAGCCGGCTATAGTAGCAATGAATATCCGTTACGCCAAGCGTTAGCCCTGGCGCTGCTTGTGGCGGGCATCCGAACAGATCACCCGCACCACACCGTTACGCCGAATGACCTTGCAGTTTCGGCAGATCGGCTTTACAGATGCACGTACCTTCATGGTCTTTCTCCTGGTCTAGCGGATCCCGGTACCGCCGAAACCCTTCAGATTCGCTTTCTTCATCAACCCTTCGTACTGGTGGGACACCAGATGCGACTGCAGCTGGGCCATGAAATCCATCACCACGATCACGATGATCAGCAGCGACGTCCCACCGAAGTAGAACGGCACGTTCCAGTACAGGATCAGGAACTCGGGCAGCAGGCAGACCGCGGTGATATAGACCGCGCCCACCGCCGTCAGCCGTGTCATGACCCCGTCAATAAACCGTTCCGTCTGCACCCCGGGACGAATCCCCGGGATGAAGGCGCCCTGCTTCTTCAGGTTCTCCGCGGTATCCCGGGAGTTGAACACCAGCGCGGTGTAGAAGAAGCAGAAGAAAATAATCGCGGCCGCATAGAACATCACGTACAGCGGCTGCCCCGGCGCCAGCGTCGTCGAGATCTCGCGCAGCCAGTCCATCCCTTCGGCCTGCCCGAACCACTGCCCCAGCGTCGATGGGAACAGGATGATACTGGAGGCGAAGATCGGCGGAATCACCCCGGCCATGTTCAGCTTCAGCGGCAGGTGGGAGGACTGCCCGCCCACCATCTTCCGCCCGACCTGGCGTTTCGCGTAATTGATCGTCACGCGTCGCTGACCGCGCTCGACGAACACCACGAAGGCCGTCACCGCGAGGGCCAGCACGATCAGGATCACCACGAACGCCGCCGCCAGTTCGCCGGTACGCGCCAGCTCCAGCGTGCCGCCAATGGCCCCCGGCAGCCCCGCCACGATCCCCGCGAAAATGATGATCGAGATCCCGTTCCCGATGCCGCGCTCGGTGATCTGCTCGCCCAGCCACATCAGGAACAGGGTACCGGTCACCAGCGAGACGACCACCGTAAAGATAAAGATCGGCCCCGGGTTCAGCGCCATCGGCATGCCCTGAATGGTCTGTCCATTCAGCGCAATCCCGATCCCGATACTCTGAAACAGCGCCAGCGCCACGGTCCCGTAGCGCGTGTACTGCGTGATCTTGCGCCGCCCCTGCTCGCCTTCCTTCTTCAGCTGCTGCAGGGCCGGCACCGTGGCCGCCAGCAGCTGCATGATGATCGCGGCGGAGATATACGGCATCACCCCGAGGGCAAAAATCGACAGCCTTTCCAGCGCCCCGCCCGAGAACATGTTGAACATGTCCAGGATGGTGCCGCTTTGCTGCTCGAAGAACTGCGACACCGCGACCGGGTTGATGCCCGGCACCGGGATGAACGTACCGATCCGGTACACCACCAGGGCGCCCAGCACGAACAGCAAGCGTTGGCGTAACTCGGTAAAACCGGTGAGTCCGCCACCGGAACGTGCTGTCGCTCCACGCGCCATTATTTAGGCCTCGACGCTCCCGCCGGCCGCTTCGATCGCGGCCCGCGCACCCTTGGTCACACCCACGCCCTTCACGGCGCAGGCACGGGACACCTCACCGGAGGCGAAGATCTTCGCGCTCTGGGCGTCGCTGCGCACGACACCGGCGGCCTTGAGGCTTTCCAGGGTCACGTCGCCGTCCACCTTGGCCAGCTCGCTCAGGCGCACTTCGGCCGCGTACTGCTGCTTGCGGGAGCGGAAGCCCACCTTCGGCAGGCGCCGCTGCAACGGCATCTGGCCGCCTTCGAAGCCGACCTTGGTGAAGCCGCCGGAGCGGGACTTCTGGCCCTTGTGGCCACGGCCGCCAGTCTTGCCCAGACCGGAACCAATGCCACGACCGACGCGCTTGCCCGGCTTGCGGGCGCCGTCGGGGCTTGCAATCTCATTCAGTCGCATCGTTAGACTTCCTCTACCTTCAGCAGGTACGACACCTTCTTGACCATGCCCAGATTTTCCGGGGTGGCCTCGACCGTCGAGGTGCTGTGGGTCTTGCGCAGCCCCAAGCCGCGGACGCACGCCTTGTGCGATGCGATGCGGCCGGCGGTGCTGCGTACCAGGGTCAGTTTCAGCTTGCTCATGGCTTAGCTCGTCACTTCGTCAACGGTCTTGCCGCGCTTGGCCGCCACGCGCTCCGGCGAGCTCACCGTGGTGAGTCCGTCGATCGTGGCCTGCACGACGTTAATCGGATTGCGTGATCCCACGCACTTGGCAAGCACGTTACGCACCCCGGCCACTTCCAGCACGGCACGCATGGCCCCGCCGGCGATGATCCCGGTACCTTCCGAGGCGGGCTGCATGTAGACGTTCGCGGCACCGTGGCGGCCATTGACCGCGTAGTGCAGGGTCCCTTCGTGCAGGGCCACGTTGCGCATCTCCATCCGCGCCTGCTGCATTGCCTTCTGGATCGCGGCCGGAACCTCGCGCGCCTTGGCATAGCCATAGCCCACGCGACCTTCTCCGTCGCCCACCACCGTCAGTGCGGCAAACCGGAACTGGCGACCGCCCTTGACCACCTTGGCCACGCGGTTCACGCCAATCAGCTTTTCCTGCAGGCCGTCTTGCGCTTCGCTTACATCGTTACGTGCCATATCTCTCTCCGCTCGATCCCGTTTGACTAGAACTGCAGGCCGTTTTCACGTGCGGCGTCGGCCAGAGCCTTCACCCGTCCGTGATAACGGAAACCCGCGCGGTCAAACGCGACCTGTTCAATACCGGCCTTGCGCGCGCGCTCGGCAATCGCCTGCCCCACACGGGCCGCCGCCTCGGCGTTCCCGGTCGAACCGCCGGCATTCTTCAGATCCTTCTCCACCGTTGACGCCGCGGCGAGTACCGCGTCGCCGGACGGGGCGATGATCTGCGCGTACATGTGGCGGGGCGTCCGGTGGATACAGAGACGATGCACCCCCAGCTCACGGATCTTGAACCGTGCGCGACGCGCCCTCTTAAGTCTGGCCTCTTTCTTGTCCACTGGTGCCTACCTACTTCTTCTTGGCTTCTTTGCGCACAATGCGCTCGTCTTTGTACTTCACGCCCTTGCCCTTGTAGGGCTCCGGCGGGCGGAAGGCGCGAATATTCGCGGCCACCTGGCCCACCTTCTGGCGATCGGTCCCCTTGACCACGACCTCGGTCGGGGTCGGCGTTTCCACCGTCACACCATCGGGGATCTCGAAGTCGATCGGATGCGAATACCCGAGGGTCAGGTTCAGCTTGGCGCCCTGCATCTGCGCGCGGTAGCCGACACCCACCAGCTCCAGGGCCCGTTCGAACCCCTGGCTGACACCGTGGACATGATTCCCGAGCAGCGCACGGATGGTACCGGCGAGCGCGACGTTTTTCGCATTCTCGGCGGCCTTCACACGCACCACGCCGTCCTCGACGGTAACCGTCACCGCCTCGGGGCAGGTGAGCTGAAGCTCGCCCTTCGGGCCCTTGATCTTGATCTCGCTGTCCGTCTGCTCCACGGACACACCGCTCGGCAGCTGGATCGGCAGATTTGCAATGCGCGACATGGCTGATTCCTCAGTAGATCTTGCAGAGGACCTCGCCACCCTGGCCAGCGGCCCGGGCTGCGCGGTCACTCATGACACCCTGCGGCGTGGAGATCACCGCGACACCAAGGCCCGCGTTGATCCGCGGCAGTTCGTCCTTGCCGCGATAGATCCGCAGACCCGGGCGGGAAATCCGTTCGACGGTCTCGATGACCGGCCGTCCCTCGAAATACTTCAGCTTCACCACAAGCTTCTTCTGTGCGGCTTCGCCCTCGACCTGCATGTCGCCCACGAAACCCTCTTCCGCGAAGACCTTCAGGATGCGCTCCTTGGCCTTGCTGTAGGGAATGGCGACCTGCTCCTTGTTCGCGCGCTGCGCATTGCGCACGCGGGTGAGCATGTCGGAAATCGGATCGGTCATCATCGCTTCAAATCTCCTTACCAGCTCGCCTTGCGCAGGCCCGGAATCTCGCCCTTCATGGCGTATTCCCGCAGCTTGTTGCGCCCCAGGCCAAACCGGCGGTAATAGCCCTTCGGCCGGCCGGTCACGCCACAGCGGTTCTTCTGACGCACGCGCGACGAATCACGCGGCAGTTTCTGCAGCGCATGCATGGCCGCCAGACGTTCCTCGGAGGACTTGGTGTCGTCCACCAGGATTGCCTTGAGTTCGGCCCGCTTGGCCGCGTACTTCTTTACCAGTCGTTCGCGCTTTTTCTCGCGCTCGACCATCGATACCTTCGCCATGTGCGCCTACCTCGTTTACTGCCGGAACGGGAATCGGAAGGCCTCCAGAAGGGCCTTGGCTTCCGCGTCCGTCTTTGCGCTGGTTGTGATGGTGATGTCCATGCCGCGCAGCTTGTCGACACGGTCGTAGTCAATCTCCGGAAAGATGATCTGTTCCTTGATGCCCAGGCTGTAGTTGCCGCGGCCGTCGAACGCCTTCGCGGAAAAACCGCGGAAGTCGCGTACCCGGGGCAGCGCCACATTGATCAGGCGATCCAGGAATTCGTACATCTGCCGGCGCCGCAGGGTCACCTTGCAGCCGATGGGATAATCATCACGGATCTTGAAGCCCGCAATCGACTTGCGTGCCTTGGTGACCACCGGCTTCTGCCCGGCGATCGCAGTCATATCACCGACCGCGTGTTCGATCACCTTCTTGTCCGCGACCGCATCGCCGAGACCCATATTGAGGGTCACTTTGGTGATGCGCGGAATCTCCATCACGTTGGCATAGCCGAACTGCTCGCGCAGGGCCTGCTTCACGTTGGATTCGTATTCTTCTCTCAAGCGTTCCATAAACCGTCCGTCCCGCGTTATGCGTCCACGACCTCGCCGTTCGAGCGAAAGACCCGCACCTTGCGGCCGTCTTCCAGGGTCTTGAACGACACGCGATCACCCTTGTCGGTTGCCGGGTTGAAGAGCATCACGTTCGAGACATCGATCGGCATTTCCTTCTCGATGATCCCGCCACCGACACCCTGCTGCGGGTTCGGCTTCTGATGCTTCTTCACCATGTTGATGTTCTGGACCAGGACCTTGCCGTCCAGGACCTTGATGATGGTCCCGCGGCGACCCTTGTCCTTGCCCGCGATCACGACGACATCGTCGCCCTTGCGAATCTTGTTCATCTCGTCCTCACAGCACTTCCGGGGCGAGGGAAATAATCTTCATGTACTTCTCCCCTCGCAGTTCACGCGTCACCGGCCCGAAGATACGGGTGCCGATCGGCTGGTGCTGGTTGTTCAGCAGGACCGCGGCGTTGCGGTCGAAGCGGATGATCGAACCATCCGGGCGCCGCACGCCGGAGGCGGTACGCACCACGACGGCGTCGTACACATCGCCCTTCTTGACCTTGCCACGCGGGATCGCGTCCTTGACGCTCACCTTGATGACATCGCCCACGCGGGCGTACCGGCGGTGCGAGCCGCCCAGCACCTTGATGCACTGGATGCGTCGGGCGCCGCTGTTGTCGGCGGCCTCGAGCACGGTCTGCATTTGAATCATGACTTATCTCCTGGCAGCCGATTCAGAGCGCGTCCTGCCCGACCACTTCGATCAGGGCAAAGCGCTTCTGCTTGGAAACCGGCCGGCATTCACGGATACGAACCCGATCGCCCATGCGGGAGACGTTCTCCTCGTCGTGGACGTGCAGTTTCGTGCTGCGGCGGATGAACTTGCCGTACAGCGGATGACGCACGCGACGCTCGACCAGGACCGTCCGGGTCTTGTCCATCTTGTCGCTGATCACCCGCCCCACGACGGAACGCTGAGTCTTGGAACCTTCTTCGGTCATCTTCTTAGCCTGCCCTTCTGCGTTCATTCATCAGCGTCTTGATCTGCGCGATCTCGCGCCGCACCTTGCCGACGCGATCCGGGCGCGCGAGCTGCCCGATCGCCTTCTGCATACGGAGGCCGAACTGCTCCTTGTAGAGCGCTTCCAGCTCCTGGTTCAGATCGTCATCCGACTTCTTTCTGAGTTCTTCTGCTTTCATTACATCACCTGCCGACGGGTGAAGACCGTCTTGACCGGGAGCTTGGCGGCGGCCAGGCGCATGGCCTCGCGGGCCACGTCCTCGTGAACGCCTTCCATCTCGTAGAGCACGCGGCCGGGCTGGATCTTGCAGACCCAGTACTCCACGCCACCCTTGCCCTTGCCCATACGCACTTCAAGCGGCTTCTTGGTCACCGGCACGTCCGGGAACACCCGGATCCAGATCTTCCCGCCACGCTTGATGTGACGCACCATCGCACGCCGCGCGGCCTCGATCTGGCGCGCGGTAATGCGACCGCGTTCAACGGCCTGCAGGCCGTACTCGCCGAAGCTGACCTTGGCACCGGTCGAGGCCATGCCCCGGTTCCGGCCCTTGAACTGCTTGCGGAATTTGGTTCTTTTTGGCTGCAACATGGTCTATGTCCTAGCTCGCGTTGGCCGCAGCGCGCGTCCCTTCGACCGGTTCGAGACCGAAGACTTCGCCCTTGAAGATCCACACCTTCACACCGATGATCCCGTAGGTCGTACGGGCCTCGGCGAAGCCGTAGTCGATATCGGCACGCAGGGTGTGCAGCGGCACACGCCCTTCCCGGTACCACTCGGAACGCGCGATCTCGGCGCCGTTCAGACGGCCGGAGACGTGCACCTTGATCCCCTGGGCACCCAGGCGCATGGCATTGCCGACGGCGCGCTTCATCGCACGGCGGAACATGATGCGGCGCTCGAGCTGCTGGGCAATCCCTTCCGCCACCAGCTGGGCCTCGATCTCGGGCTTGCGCACTTCCTCGATATTGATCTTGACGTTGCCCTGGTCCAGGCCTGTCTCCGCCGCGACTTCACGACGCAGCTTCTCGATGTCCTCGCCCTTCTTGCCGATCACGATCCCCGGACGCGCCGTATGGATCGTGATGTGCGCGGCCTTGGCCGGACGCTCGATAGTAATGCGGCTCACCGACGCGTGCGCGAGTTTCTTCTGCAGGAATTCGCGCAGCTTGATGTCGTTGTTCAGCGTCTCGCCAAATTCACGACCGTCGGCGTACCAGGTCGCCGACCACGGGCGAGAAATGCCCAGCCGGATGCCGGTTGGATGTACTTTCTGACCCATGGTTAGTTCGCTCCCTTCTCGCTAACGCCAATCACGATGTGACTGGTGCGCTTCATGATGCGGTTGCCGCGGCCCTTGGCACGCGCCTGCATGCGCTTGAGCACGGGGCCCTCGTCGACCTGGATGCGCGAGATGCGCAGCTCGTCGATGTCGGCGCCGTCGTTGTTCTCCGCATTGGCGATCGCGGATTCCAGCACCTTTTTCACGATGGCGGCCGGCTTCTTCGGGCTGAAGGTCAGCTCGTTCAGGGCCTCTTCCACGCGCATACCACGAACCTGGTCGGCGACCAGCCGCGTTTTCTGCGGCGAGATGCGCGCGTAGCGCAGTTTTGCAATCGTCTCCATCGTTCGTCCTCAGCGCGACTTCTTGTTGGCGATGTGACCCTTGAAGGTCCGCGTCAACGCAAACTCGCCCAGCTTGTGGCCGACCATGTTTTCGTTGACCAGCACCGGAACATGCTGACGCCCGTTGTGAACCGCGAGGGTGAGACCCACCATCTGCGGGATAATCATCGAGCGACGCGACCAGGTCTTGATCGGCCGGCGATCGTTCTTCTCGCGCGCCTCTTCCACCTTCTTGCGCAGGTGGTGGTCGACGAACGGGCCTTTTTTCAGTGAACGCGGCATGCTGGCACTCCGTTACTTCTTGCGCCGACGCACGATCATGCCGTCGGTACGTTTGTTGTTTCGGGTCTTGTAACCCTTGGTCGGACGGCCCCACGGGGTCACCGGGTGACGCCCGAAGTTGCGCCCTTCACCACCACCATGCGGATGGTCGACCGGGTTCATCGCGGTGCCACGCACGGTCGGGCGCACGCCCGTCCACCGCTTGGCACCGGCCTTCCCGAACTTCTTCAGGCTGTGCTCCGTATGCCCGACCTCGCCCACCGTGGCGCGGCATTCGGACGGGATGCGACGCATCTCGCCGGAGCGCAGCCGGATGGTGGCGTGGGCGCCTTCGCGGGCCACGACCTGGGCCGAGGCACCGGCGGAACGGGCGATCTGGGCGCCCTTGCCCGGCTTCATCTCGATGCAGTGAATCACCGTACCGACCGGGATCGAGCGCAACGGCATGGCGTTACCGACACGAATCGGCGCCTGCGAGCCGCTGTGCACCGCGTCACCCTGCTTCAGGCCGCGAGGCGCGATAATGTACCGGCGTTCGCCGTCCGCGTACAGCACCAGTGCGAGATGAGCGCTACGGTTCGGGTCATATTCGAGCCGTTCAACCTTGCCCGGCACGTTGTCCTTGTTCCGCTTGAAGTCGACGATGCGATAGCGCTGCTTGTGCCCACCGCCCACATGACGGGTGGTGATGCGCCCGGAATTGTTTCGGCCGCCCGTGCGCGTCTGCTTCTCCACCAGCGCCGCATGCGGGGCGCCCTTGTGCAGACCGTCACCGCGGATCTGAACCGCGTGACGGCGTCCGGCCGACGTCGGATTGGTCTTGATAATCGCCATGACTAGACCTGTTCTCCTTCACCCATGTCGATGCTCTCGCCCTCGGCGAGCGCGACATAGGCCTTCTTCCAGTGGTTACGACGACCGAACTGGCGACCGAAGCGCTTGTTCTTGCCCTGCTGGTTCAGCGTGCGGACCTGCTGGACACGAACCTCGAACAGCTTCTCGATCGCGGCCTTGATCTCGGCCTTGTCGGCATCCGGCAGCACGCGAAACACGTACTGCCCGACTTCCCCGGCGTTGGTCGATTTCTCGGACACCACCGGACCCTGAATAATCTGCATCAGACGCGAATTCATGCCAGCCACTCCTCGAGCTTGCGGATGGCGCCTTCCGTGATCACGACCGTCTCGGCCCCGACCAGGTTGGCAGGATTGACGCCGTTGACGTCGATCACGTCCACGTGCGGCACGTTGCCGAGGGCGCGGGCGGTCATCGCGTCCTCTTCGGCCAGGACCACCAGACCCTTCTCCAGGCCCAGTTCCTTCAGCTTCGCGACGCCGTCGCGGGTCTTGCCGGATTCAACGGCAAAGCCCGCAACCACCTTCAGGCGATCCTGGCGCAGCAGCTCGGAGAGGATCGACGCCATCGCGGCGCGATACATCTTCTTGTTGAGCTTCTGCGAGAAATCCTGGGTGCGCGCCGCGAATACCTTGCCGCCCCCGGTCCACAGCGGGCTGCGGATGGTGCCGGCACGCGCACGGCCGGTGCCCTTCTGACGGAACGGCTTGATGCCGCCGCCGCTCACCTGGGCGCGCGTCTTCTGCGCACGGGTGCCGCTGCGGGCTCCGGCGAGCTGCGCGACCACGCTCTGATGCACCAGGGATTCGTTGAATTCCCGCTCGAAGCAGACGGCGGACAGCTCGACGCTGGCCCCGGTATCGGCAGTCGTTACTTGCATTGTCTTAACCCTTCGCCTTCACGGCCGGACGAATCATCACGTCGGAACTCGGCGCGCCCGGCACGGCACCCTGAACCAGGACCAGACTGCGATCGGCGTCGACACGCACCACCTTGAGGTTCTGGATGGTCTTGCGCTCCGCGCCCATGTGGCCGGCCATCTTCTTGCCCTTGAACACGCGGCCGGGGCTCTGGTTCTGCCCAATGGAACCCGGGGCACGGTGCGCCAGCGAGTTGCCATGGGTCGCGTCCTGGGTGCGGAAGTTGTGACGCTTTACCGCACCCTGGAAGCCCTTGCCCTTGCTCTGCGCGGTCACGTCGACGATCTGACCTTCCTCGAACCGGTCAACGGTGATCGCATCACCGGCGGCCAGGCCTTCCAGATCGGCCTCGTCCACGCGGAATTCCCACAGACCACGACCCGGTTCCACCGACGCCGCAGCAAAGTGACCGGCCTCCGGCTTGCTTACCCGAGACGGCTTGCGCGAGCCCGCCGTCACCTGGACCGCGTTGTAGCCGTCGCCTTCAGTGCGCTTGATCTGGACCACGCGATTGTTGTCCACCTGCAGCACCGTGACCGGCACGGAGACGCCGTCGTCCGTAAAGACGCGCGACATGCCGAGCTTGCGACCGATGAGTCCAAGAGCCATTACAAAACCCCTTCCGTATCAGACGGCGCTATCAAGCGCCCTAAAGCCGTGGCCCGGCGAAAATTCCGCCGGGCCACGGAAAGCCCAATAGTATGGCAGAAAATTTAACGTTAGTTAAGCCTGATCTGAACATTGACGCCCGCGGCCAGATCCAGCTTCATCAGGGCATCCACGGTCTTGTCGGTCGGATCGAGGATATCCATCAGGCGCTTGTGCGTACGCAGCTCGTACTGGTCACGCGCGTCCTTGTTGACGTGCGGGGAGACCAGGACCGTGTACGCCTCGCGCTTGGTCGGCAGCGGAATCGGCCCTTTGACCCGGGCGCCGGTCCGCTTCGCGGTCTCGACAATCTCGGCCGCGGAGCGGTCGATCAGTCGATGATCAAAGGCCTTCAGACGAATTCGAATGCGCTGGTTAGCCATCTCGTTCACTCAATAATCTTGGAGACGACGCCGGCGCCGACGGTGCGGCCACCTTCGCGGATCGCAAAGCGCAGCCCGTCTTCCATCGCGATCGGGTTGATCAGGGACACCGTCATCTTGACGTTGTCGCCCGGCATCACCATCTCGGTGCCTTCCGGCAGTTCCACCGAACCCGTCACGTCGGTCGTACGGAAGTAGAACTGCGGGCGGTACCCATTGAAGAACGGCGTATGACGACCGCCCTCGTCCTTGCCCAGGATGTACACCTCGGCCTCGAAATGCGTGTGCGGGGTGATCGAACCCGGCTTGCACAGCACCTGACCGCGCTGCACGTCGTCACGCTTGGTGCCACGCAGCAGGATGCCGACGTTGTCGCCCGCTTCGCCCTGGTCCAGCAGCTTGCGGAACATCTCGACGCCGGTGACGGTGGTCTTCTGGGTGTCGCGAATGCCGACGATCTCGATTTCTTCGCCGACCTTCACCACGCCGCGCTCGACGCGACCGGTCACCACGGTGCCACGACCGGAGATCGAGAAGACATCTTCCACCGGCATCAGGAACGCGCCGTCCACGGCACGCTCGGGCTCCGGAATCCAGCTGTCCATCGCCTCCACCAGCTTGTAGATCGCCGGGGCGCCCACTTCGCTCTCGTCACCTTCCAGCGCCTTCAGCGCGGAACCGGTGATCACCGGGGTGTCGTCACCCGGGAAGTCGTAGGAGGACAGCAGGTCGCGAACTTCCATCTCGACCAGCTCCAGCAGCTCCGGATCGTCGACCATGTCGGCCTTGTTCAGGAACACCACGATGTACGGCACACCGACCTGACGCGCCAGCAGGATGTGCTCGCGGGTCTGCGGCATCGGGCCATCGGCCGCCGACACCACCAGGATCGCGCCGTCCATCTGCGCCGCACCCGTGATCATGTTCTTCACATAGTCCGCGTGCCCGGGGCAGTCGACGTGCGCATAGTGGCGAATGTCGCTTTCGTATTCGACGTGCGCGGTCGCAATCGTGATCCCGCGCGCCTTCTCTTCCGGCGCATTGTCGATCTGGTCAAACGCACGGGCTTCGCTCCCGTACTTCTTGCCCAGCACCGCCGTCATCGCCGCCGTCAGCGTCGTTTTCCCATGGTCCACATGACCAATCGTCCCCACATTCACATGCGGCTTCTTACGCTCGAACTTTTCCTTGGACATTTCTCGCTTCCCCGGATCGTGACGCTAAAACTCAACAGCGACGCAGGTTGTACGCTGACATTAATATGGAGCTCATGACCGGATTCGAACCGGTGACCTCTTCCTTACCAAGGAAGTGCTCTACCGACTGAGCTACATGAGCCGGATAACTCTATTGCTCTGGCTGCCAGGGCCTCGGCCGGGCCGCCCGCAAGGACGCACCACAACAGGCCAAACGTGGAGCGGGTGATGGGAATCGAACCCACATCATCAGCTTGGAAGGCTGAGGTTCTACCATTGAACTACACCCGCAGAACCCTGGCTTGCCTGACCACCGCCCACTATGGCCGCTGGCTTCAAAAACTCGATGGTGGAGGGAGGAGGATTCGAACCTCCGAAGGCTGAGCCAGCAGATTTACAGTCTGCCCCCGTTGACCGCTTGGGTATCCCTCCTCGATCAAGCCGCGTATTCTGAACCAGCGCGAAGCGCAGCGTCAAGCGCCTCGACCATTCGCTTCCGGCCGCGGCGCAACAGCCTTGTCTTCTGCGGGGTTGATTCCTATGATCGGGGGCAAAGCGGGGGGCGCCAGTAGTCCGCCAGGGCGTTTCCCTTCCGCCGCGGACGCACGTATTGTGTGGCCCATCACTGGTTTGTATACGCAGAGGCCCATGGCGAACACCACTACGGCACCGCGGCTCCCCGGGCTGGCCAAGCGCCTGGTCGAGGCCGGCCTGATCGCGGAGGACATCGCCTCCCAGCTGGTCGAGGAGGCCCAGTCCCAGCAGACCCCCCTGATGACCCTGCTGGCCAGCAAGGGCCAGGTGGCGGAGGCCCGGCTCGCGGAGGCCGCCGCCGAGGAATTCGGGCTGCCGGTATTCGACCTCGCGACCTTCGAGCCGGAACTGCTGCCCAAGGATCATCTGAACGAGAAGCTGATCCAGAAGCATCACGCCCTCCCGCTGATGGTGCGCGGCAACCGGCTCTACATCGCCGTCTCCGACCCGACCAATCTTGGCGCCACCGACGAGTTCAAGTTCGCCACGGGCATGCCGGTGGAGGCCGTGCTGGTCGAGTCGCACAAGCTCGACCGCTTGATCGACAGCGCCCTGAGCGCCGCCTCGTCGCTGATGGACGACCTGGGGGACGACGGCCTCGACAGCCTGGCAATCGAATCGGGCGACGACGACAAGGACAGCTCGGACACCGCCGAAGGGGCGGACGATGCCCCGGTAGTGCGCTTCGTCAACAAGCTGTTGATGGACGCCATCAACCGCAAGGCCTCCGACATCCATCTCGAGCCCTTCGAGAAGGACTTCCGCGTGCGCTTTCGCATCGACGGCGTGCTGCACGAAGTGGCCCACCCGCCGAACTCCCTGGCACCGCGAATCACCGCGCGGGTCAAGGTGATGTCGCGCATGGACATCGCCGAACGCCGCGTACCCCAGGATGGACGGATCAAGCTGAAGCTGTCACGGACACGGGCGATCGACTTTCGTGTCAGCACCCTGCCGACGCTGTACGGCGAGAAGATCGTGATGCGTATCCTCGACCCCAGCAGCGCGTCGATGGGGATCGACCAACTGGGCTACGAGGAACATCAGAAGGAAGCCTATCTGCAGGCGCTCAGCCGGCCCTACGGGATGATCCTGGTGACCGGCCCCACCGGGTCGGGCAAGACCGTATCCCTCTATACCGGCCTCGGCATCCTGAACACCGCGGACCGCAACATCTCCACCGCCGAAGACCCGTCGGAAATCAACATGCCCGGGGTCAACCAGGTCAACGTGAACCCGAAGGTCGGCCTGACCTTCGCCAGCGCCCTGCGCGCCTTCCTGCGCCAGGATCCGGACGTGATCATGGTCGGGGAGATCCGTGACCTCGAGACCGCGGAGATCGCGATCAAGGCCGCGCAGACCGGCCACTTGGTGCTCTCCACCCTGCATACCAACGACGCGCCACAGACGCTGACTCGCCTCGCCAACATGGGCGTGCCACCGTACAACATCGCGTCGTCGATCCTGCTGATCATCGCCCAGCGCCTCGCGCGGCGCCTGTGTCCGAACTGCAAGGAACCGGAACAGCTGCCGGAAGAGGTCCTGCGCAAGGAGGGCTTCACCGACGCCGATATCCAGGCCGGGGTGACTGCCTATCGCGCGGTGGGATGTGACCAGTGCACCAACGGCTACAAGGGCCGCCTCGGGATCTACCAGGTCATGCCCATCAGCGAGGAGATGCAGCGCGGCATCCTGGAGGGCTACAACTCCATGCAGCTGGCGGAACAGGCAGAAAAGGAAGGCATCGAGGACCTGCGCCGCGCCGGTCTGATGAAGGTAATGGCGGGGCTGACCAGCCTCGAGGAAGTCAATCGCGTGACCAAGGACTAGTGCCGCAAGGGGCACGGGTCACCAGCTACAGGGGGACAGGGGGATGGCCGACTCCGGGACGATCTACACCTGGGAAGGACTGAACAAGAACGGCGACCGGGTCAAGGGCGAGACCCCGGCCGACAATGAGGCCACCGCGCGCGCCGAACTGCGCAAGAACGGCATTAACGTCGTCAAGATCCGCAAGAAGCCGAAGTCGCTGTTCTCCGGCGGCAACAAGAAGATCGTGCCGGCGGATATCGCTTACTTCCTGCGGCAGATGACCACGATGCTGCAGTCCGGTGTACCTCTTGTGCAGGCGTTCGAGATCGTCGGCCGCGGGAACGAGAAACCCGCGATGCGCGACCTCGTTCTGAAACTGAAAGCGGACGTGGAAGGCGGCGAGACCTTTGCCAAGGCCCTGTCCAAGCACCCGCGTCACTTCGACGACCTGGTCACCAACCTCGTCGAGGCGGGCGAGCAGGCGGGGACGCTCGAGACCCTGCTGGACAAGATCGCCACCTACAAGGAAAAGACCGAGGCCCTGAAGGCCAAGATCAAGAAGGCCCTGTTCTACCCCGCAGCGGTCGTCGTGGTGGCCATCGTGGTCACCGCGATCCTGCTGATCTACGTGGTCCCGCAGTTCGAGGCCCTGTTCCAGGGCTTCGGTGCCGACCTGCCGGTGTTCACGCGGATGGTGGTGGACCTCTCGGAGTTCACCCAGAGCTGGTGGTGGGCGATCCTCGGGGTCATGGTGGCGATCGGCTTCGTCTTCGTGCAGGCCAAGCGGCGCTCGCCACGTTTCGCCCGCTTCCTCGACATCATCATCCTCAAGGCCCCGGCCTTCGGGCCGATCCTGCGCAAGGCCGCGATCGCGCGCTTCGCCCGCACGCTGTCGACCATGTTCTCCGCAGGGGTCCCGCTGGTGGATGCCCTGACCTCGGTCTCCGGGGCCACCGGCAACGCGGTCTACCGCGAGGCGACCCTGCGCATGCGCGACGAGACCGAGGCAGGCGGGCAGTTGCAATGGTCGATGCGCAATACCGGCGTGTTCCCCAACATGGTGGTGCAGATGGTCGCGATCGGCGAGGAATCCGGCTCACTGGACTCCATGCTGGCCAAGGTCGCGGACTTCTACGAGGACGAGGTCGACAACGCCGTCGACAGCCTGTCCAGCCTGCTGGAACCGCTGATCATGGTGGTTCTGGGCGTGCTGGTCGGCGGTCTGGTCATCGCCATGTACCTGCCCATCTTCCAGATGGGTCAGGTGATCTAGGGGATGCTGGCCGAGACCGGTGCGCAACTGGGCGCGTGGGCCCTGCCGATCGCCGGGGTCTTCGGGCTGCTGATCGGCAGTTTCCTGAACGTGGTCATCGCGCGCCTGCCGGTGATGCTGGAACGCGACTGGGAACGCGAGGCCCGCGCCATCCTCGAGCACGAACCGCCGGGCGCAGAGGAGCGCTTCGACCTCGTGCGCCCGCGCTCGCGCTGCCCGCAATGCCAACGCCCCATCCGGGCGCTGGAGAACGTGCCCCTCCTCAGCTATCTGCTTCTGCGCGGGCGCTGCCCTGGCTGCGGCACCCGCATCAGCTGGCAGTATCCCGCGGTCGAGGCCCTCACCGCGCTGCTGTTCATCGTGACGATCTGGCACCTGGGGCCGAACGCCACAGGCCTCCTGGCCCTGGTGTTCACCGGCGTGCTGATTGCGGCGGCCGGCATCGACGCCCGCACCACCCTGCTCCCGGACCAGCTGACCCTGCCCCTGCTGTGGCTGGGCCTGCTGGTCAACATCCCGGGGACCTTCACCGACCTGCAGTCGGCGGTCATTGGCGCCGTCGCCGGCTACCTGGTGCTGTGGCTGATCTTCCATGGCTTCCGCCTGCTGACCGGCAAGGAGGGCATGGGCTTCGGGGACTTCAAGCTGCTGGCCGCGCTGGGCGCCTGGCTGGGCTGGCAGGCCCTGCCGGTCATCCTGCTGCTGGCCTCGCTGGTCGGCGCCGTAGTCGGGATTGCGTTGATCCTGCTGCGCGGCCGGGATCGCAATATCCCGATCCCGTTCGGCCCCTATCTCGCCGCCGCCGGCTGGCTCGCGCTGATCTGGGGAGACGAGCTGCTGGCCCTCTACTTCCCCCAGGGATTCTAGGCGACGGGCATGCTGCGGGTCGGACTCACCGGGGGGATCGGCTGCGGCAAGAGCCGGGTCGCGGGGTTGTTCGCCAGCCTCGGCGTGCCGGTGCTGGATGCCGACGCCATCAACCGCGAGCTGCAGACACCGGGACACGACCTCTACGCTGCCATCGTGAACCGCTTCGGGCCCGGCGTCCTGGATGCCCGCGGGCACCTGGACCGCGGCGCCCTGCGCAGCCGGATCTTTGCCGACCCGGGGGAGCGCCAGGCGCTGGAGGCCCTGGTCCACCCCGCGGTGGAGGCCCGCATCGAGGAAGACCTCGCCGCGCTGCCATCCGACACGCCCTACGCCCTGATCGTGGTTCCACTGCTGTTCGAGGCCGGCTGGGAGAACCGCTTCGACCACGTGATCGTGGTCCACTGCGAGCCCCACGAGCAGATTGCCCGCGTCACCCAGCGTGACGGCCGCAGCAGCGCCGAGGTGGAGGCCATCCTGGCGGCACAGATGAATCCCGAGGAGCGCCGCCTGCGCGGGGACAGCGAAATCCGCAATCGCGAAGCCACAACGGAGGCCGACTTGGCGAACCAGGTAGCAGAACGCGACGCCGCCCTGCGCGAGCTGTCCGCCACGACCGCCTCCCGGGTGGAAATCCGCCCCCCGAATACCTGATACTGCCGGGATTCCCGGGCCATGCACCTTCAGCCCTCCTGCCGAACGGGCACGCCGTGAGCCAGACCCTGACCTTCGAACAACCGCTGCATGAACGCGTGCGCCTCCTGCTGCGACTGGAGGCCCTGAACGCGCGCTTCGCCGACGCACTGGAGTCGGGGCGGCCGTTCGACCACCACGAGGCCCTGGTCTCCCTGGTCGATATCTACGCGCTGGTGACCCGCGTCGACATCAAACGCGAGCTGATGGGCGAGATCGAACGCCAGACGGTCAACCTGAACCGCCTGGCCAACCAGCCGGGCGTGGATGCCGAGCGCTTCCGCGAAACCATGGACACGCAGAAGCGGCTCCATGATGCGCTGGAGGAACAGGCCGGCGCCCTCGATCACCGCGTGCGCGGCAGCGAGTTCTTCTCCAGCGTACGCCAGCGCATGGCCCTGCCGGGCGGCGCCTTCGACTTCGACCTGCCGATCTACCACTACTGGCTCGCACAGCCAAGCCAGGCGCGCAGCGAACTCCTGCTGGAGTGGTTCGAGCCGCTCAATACCGTCGCCGAGGCGACCGCCCAGGTGCTGCGCTACATGCGCCGCTCGGGCCACGCGGAGCCGGTCACAGCGGAGGAGGGCTACTTCGAGCGCAGCCTGGACACCAGCCATGCCTGGCAGCTGATCCGGGTGACCGTCGACCCCACCCTCGGGGTCTATCCGGAGATCAGCGGCGGACGCCAGCGCTTTACCGTGCGCTTCTTCGCCCCGGGCGACTTCCGCGAGCGCCCGGTTCCGGCCAGTCGCGACGTCCCCTTCCAGCTCTGCTGCTGCGCGATCTGACACCGTGACCGGGCTCGTTGCCCGGCGACGGGATCAACCGTCCAGCAGCCCGCGAATGCCGGCAATCCCCTGCGCCCCCGCCCGGCGCGCCTGGGCCAGGTGCCCCGGGGTCATGCCTCCCAGCGCGTAAACCGGTACGCCCGCACCGGCCGTCCAGGCAGTGAAGCGCTCCCAGCCCAGCACCTCGGCCCCGGGGTGGGTGGCGGTCACCTCCACCGGCCCGAGGACCACGAAATCCAGCCCCAGCGCGGCGACCCGCGCGAGCCCGGCCCGGTCATGCACCGACGCGCCGATCCAGCCACCCCGGTCCGGACGCGTCTCCAGTTCGCGCCAGCGCCGCTCCGGCAGATGCAGCCCCACCTCCGGGAACCCGGTCAGCCAGTCCGCCGGGGCGTTGGCCAGCACCGGGATACCCAGCGCGCCGGCGGGCCCGGCGATGGCCGCGAGGAAGTCGCGATAGGCCGACGCGTCCAGCGCCGGCGCCCGAACCTGGACCATGCCGGCCCGGCCCGCGCGCAGGGCCCGGACCACGCGCTCCGCGATCGCGTCGGCCTGGCCCGCATCGTCCGGGGACGGGGTGATCAGATAGCGCTCGGGGAGCCGCAGCGCGTTGAGCATCGCGCGGTTGGCCGCCGGGAAATCCGCCGGGTCGAGGGTGTCCGGGCGCAGCCACGCCATGGTCTGGCCCTCGCGCGGCGCGGGTTCGCCGGACCACGTGCTCACGCGAAACACGTGCAGGCGCACGGCGCGCTCCGAATAGCGGTGATCAATGGTCAGGCACTGAACCGCAGCGCCGACCCGGACGCCCAGTTCCTCATCCAGCTCGCGGGCCAGGGCCGTGGCCGGCGATTCCCCCGCGGCCACCTTGCCCCCGGGGAATTCCCGAAACCCGGCCAGGTGCTGCCCGCGCGCACGGCGCGTGACGAGCACGCGGCCCCGGGCATCCAGGATCAGCCCGATCGCGACCTCGACCGTCCGGGAGACAACCGGTTCAGGACCGGTATTCGGCATTGATGCGCACGTACTCGTGGGAGAAGTCGCAGGTGTACTTGCGCGCGCCCGCGGGGCCCCGGCCGAGGTCGATGCGCACATGAATCTCGTCCGCGCCGAAGGCCCGCTGGCCATCGGCCTCTGCATAGGCCGGGGCCCGGCCACCGTCGCGAACGATCTCCACATCATTCACGTGGATCGCGACCCGCTCGATCGCCAGGTCCGGCACACCGGCGCGCCCCACCGCCGCCAGGATCCGGCCCCAGTTGGGGTCCGAGGCGAACAACGCGGTCTTCACCAGCGGGGACAGCGCGACCGTCTCGGCCACCTGCGCCGCTTCTTCGCGCTCCCGCGCCCCGGTCACCTCCACGGTGACGAACTTGGTCGCGCCCTCGCCATCGCGCACGATCGCCTGGGCCAGCTCCAGACACACCGCCGCCAGCGCGGCGAGAAACGCCTCCCGATCCGCCGGCGTGGCGAGCCCAGCGCCGCTGGCGCCACTGGCCATCACCACGACCGCATCGTTGGTCGAGGTATCGCCGTCCACCGTGATCGCATTGAAGCTGTCGCGGTTGGCCACGCGCAGCAGGCCCTCGAGTTCGGCGGCGTCGATGGCGAGATCGGTCCCGATGAAGGCCAGCATGGTCGCCATGTCCGGGTGGATCATGCCGGAACCCTTGGCGATGCCCGTCAGGGTCACTTCGCCCTGCGACAGGGAGACGCGGCGGCTGCAGCCCTTGAGCACGGTATCGGTGGTCATGATCGCACGCCCGGCCTGCATCCAGGTATTGGGCGCCAACCCGGCGTACAGGACCGGCAGGGCCGCGACGATCCGCTCGACCGGCAGCGGCTCCCCGATCACGCCGGTGGAAAACGGCAGGACCGCATCCGCGACGGTCCCGGTAAGGCCGGCCACCGCCTCGCAGGAGGCGCGCGCGGCGGCCAGCCCGGGCTCGCCCGTACCGGCATTGGCGTTGCCGGCATTGATCAGCAGCCAGCGAGCGTGCCCCCGCGCCTGGTGCTCGGCGGCCACCACCACGGGCGCCGCGCGGAAGGCATTGGTGGTGTAGAGCGCGGCGATGGTCGCTTCCGGGCCGGCGTCGATCAGGACCAGATCGTCACGGCCGGCGTAACGGATGCCGGCTGCGGTCGCGGCCAGGCGGATGCCCGGCACGGGATGAAGGACCTCCGGGGCGATCAATCCAACGGCCATTGTGGGCGTCCCCTACAGCTTGCCGTGGCAGTGCTTGAACTTCTTGCCCGAACCGCACCAGCAAGGCTCGTTGCGTCCCAGCTTGGGCTCCTCGCGACGATAGGGGGCCTCGCCACTGGCGACCGGCTCGCGGCCCTCCGCCTCGCCTTCGGCATCGGGCTTCAGGGCGCTGTCGGGGTTCTGGTGCTGGAACTGCAGGTCGTCCTCGGCCGGCGCGGCCTTCTTCGGCTGTAGCGCCTCGACCTCCTCCGGCGACCGCAGCTGCATGCGCAGCAGGAACTTCACGACATCGTGCTTGATGCGTTCCAGCAGGGACTGGAACATGGCGAAGGCTTCCTTCTTGTACTCCTGCTTCGGGTTGCGCTGAGCGTAGCCGCGCAGCCCGATGCCCTGGCGCAGGTAGTCCATCGCGGCCAGGTGTTCCTTCCACTGGCTGTCCAGGACCTGCAGCATCACGTCGCGCTGCAGCCGGTTCATGGTCTCGTCGCCCAGCTGCTCGCGCTTGCCGGCCAGCATCTCGCGGGCATGCCCCACGATGCGTTCGCGCAGCGGCTCTTCGTGGAGGTCGTCCTCGTCGTCCAGCCACTGCTGCACCGGCAGGTCCAGCCCGAACTCGCCGTTGAGGGCCTGCTGCAGGCCCTCAACGTCCCACTCGTCCTCGATCGAGCCCGGCGGGATGTACTGGCTGATCTGGGCATTGACGACGTCCTCGACCAGGGTGTCGATGGTGTCGCTGATGTCTTCGGTGGTCAGTAGTTCGGCGCGCTGGTCATAGATCACCCGGCGCTGGTCGTTGGCCACGTCGTCGTATTCCAGCAGCTGCTTGCGGATATCGAAGTTGTGGGCCTCGACCTTGCGCTGGGCGTTCTCGATGGCGCGGGAGACCCAGGCGTTCTCGATCGCCTCGCCCTCCTTCATGCCCAGGCGCTGCATCAGCCCGCGCACGCGCTCGGAGGCGAACACCCGCATCAGGTTGTCTTCCAGCGACAGGAAGAAACGGCTGGAGCCCGGGTCACCCTGACGCCCGGAGCGCCCGCGCAGCTGGTTGTCGATGCGCCGCGACTCGTGGCGCTCGGAGCCGATGATGTGCAGACCGCCGGACTCGAGCACGGCATCATGGCGCTGCTGCCAGTCGGCCCGGATGGCCTCCTGCCGGGCCGTGTCCTCCGGATCCACCTCGGCCAGTTCGGCATCCAGCGAGCCGCCCAGGACGATGTCGGTGCCGCGCCCGGCCATGTTGGTCGCCAGGGTCACGGCTTTGGGACGGCCGGCCTGGGCAATGATCGAGGCCTCGCGCTCGTGCTGCTTGGCGTTCAGGACCTCGAAGGCGATGCCGGTCTTTTTGAGGGCCTGGGCCAGGCGTTCGGAGGCCTCGACGGATGCAGTGCCGACCAGCACCGGCTGGCCGCGATCCACGCACCACTGGATCTCCTTGATGATGGCGGTGTATTTCTCTTCCTGGGTCAGGAACACCAGGTCCTGCATGTCTTCGCGCACCAGCGGTTTGTTGCCGGGGATCACGACCACTTCCAGGTCATAGATGGTCTTGAACTCGTATGCCTCGGTGTCCGCGGTACCAGTCATGCCGGCGAGTTTGTCGTACAGCCGGAAGTAGTTCTGGAAGGTGATCGAGGCGAGCGTCTGATTCTCGCGCTGGATCGGCACGCCTTCCTTCGCCTCGATGGCCTGGTGCAGCCCCTCGGACCAGCGCCGCCCGGCCATGATGCGTCCGGTGAACTCGTCGATGATCTGGACCTTGTCGTCGCGCACCAGATAGTCGACGTCGCGATGGAACAGGGCGTGCGCGCGCAGGGCCGCGTTCAGGTGATGCAGGACCGCGATGCTCGCGGAGTCGTACAGGGTCTGGTGTTCTTCCAGCAGACCCGCCTGGCGCAGCAGTTCCTCGGCCTTCTCGTGACCCTCTTCGCTGAGGAAGACCTGTTTGGCCTTCTCGTCGACAAAGTAGTCGCCCTCGCTCTCCTCGTCTTCCTGACGAGTGAGCTGCGGCGGGATGGTGTTCAGCCGCTCGTAGAGCTCCGAGCTGTCGCCGCTGGGGCCGGAGATGATCAGCGGGGTACGCGCCTCGTCGATCAGGATCGAGTCGACCTCGTCCACCACCGCGAAGTTGAGCGCCCGCTGCACCCGCTGGTCGGCCGAGAAGGCCATGTTGTCGCGCAGGTAATCGAAGCCGAACTCGTTGTTGGTCCCGTAGGTGATGTCCGCCGCGTAGGCCTCCCGACGGGTGACCGGGCGCAGGTGCTCGAACCCGCCCTCCTCGGCGTGATAATCCGGATCGAAGAGATAGGAGGCGGAGTCCACGCCCAGGCCGCCGGAGCTGTTGACCACGCCCACCGAGAGCCCCAGCGCGTGATAGAGCCGCCCCATCCAGGCGGCATCGCGCCGGGCCAGGTAGTCGTTCACCGTGACCACGTGCACCCCGTCGCCGGTCAGTGCGTTGAGATAGGCCGGCAGGGTCGCGACCAGGGTCTTCCCCTCGCCGGTACGCATCTCGGCAATGCGGCCGTCGTTCAGGACCATGCCGCCGATCAACTGCACGTCGAAATGGCGCAGGCCCATCACCTGCGCGCTCATCGCGCGGCACACGGCAAAGGCTTCCGGCAGGAGCTTCTCCAGGTCCTCGCCCTCGCCCAGGCGGCGCTGGAATTCCCGGGTCTTGTGGCGCAGCTCGTCCCGCGACAGCGCCTCGGTGGAGTCGGCCAGGGCATTGATGCGTTCCACCGCGCGGGTATAGCGCTTGAGGATGCGATCGTTGCGACTACCGAAGATCTTCTGAACGAGCTGCTTGACCATGGGGATCCGTAAGGGTTGGCTGAAACCCGCCTAGGATAAACGATCCGCCGGGGAAACGCTGTGCCGGGAAAACGGCTTTCCGGGAGGCCACCGACGCCGAATCCCGCGCCGCGCAGCCACTAGGGAGACGCTGATTGAATCGCACGTCCGCGTTGGTGCCCCCTGTTTTCCGAGACAAGGCGCGTCGTGCAGCGGGTAGTGGTTCTACCCGCAAGGGGCGCAACGCAGGGTCGGGGAATAGGGGGCACCAACCCCGCAAGCGATTGAATGCAGGGGATCGGGCGCCCGTTGCTGATCAAAAACGGGCGCGCGCACGGCGTTGCGGTTCCCTTGTGCAGAGTGACTGCACGGCAGTCACCGCGCCTTGTTCGCACGCAAAAGCGACTCGAGCGCGGACGTGCGATTCAATCAGCGTCCCCCTAGGTGTCAGTCCCGATCGGGAAGGAAGTTGTAGGGGTTGAGGGCCTTGCCGGCATCCACCACCTCGTAGTGCAGGTGGGTGTCGGTCGCGCGGCCGGTGCGGCCCATGGTCGCGATCACCTGGCCGGCCTCCACGCGCTCGCCAGCCTCGACCAGGATCTCCGCATTGTGGGCGTAGCGCGTGTTCAGGCCGCCGCCGTGGGCGATCTCGACCAGGTTGCCGAAGCTGCTGCGCCGCCCCGCGAACACCACCAGACCGCCACCCGCCGCGCGGATCTCGGAGCCGGGCCGACCGGCAAAGTCCATCCCTGAGTGGAACCGCCGATTGCCGGTGAACGGATCCTCGCGGTAGCCAAACGCCGAGCTGATCCAGGCATCATCCTCGACCGGACGAAGCCGCGGCGACAGGGCCTCGCGCGAGGCATCCAGGCGCAGCTCGGAGCCCACGAGGTCCACCGCGGCGCTGTGCCGGCTCAGCAGGTGCTCCAGCGCCAGCAGGCGGTCGTGCACCTCCAGCGGCGAATCCGGTCCTTCCAGCAGGGGCCCGCCCTGCCCCCCGGTCTCCGGCGCCAGATCGGCCACGTCCAGCCCGAGGGAGTCGCCCACCGAGCGGATGCGCAGATCCACACGCGACAACTGGCGTTCCAGCGCCACGACCCGTTCGACCAGATGATTCAGGCCCTCGCGGGCGGCTTCGCGCTCCACCGTCTCGACGGCCACAGGATCCAGGGTATTGGTCACCGGAATCCGGACCACCTCGCGCTGGCTCTGGCCGACCAGGTAGGCCGCCACCACCGCGGCCGCCATCAGCAGCACCAGCACGCCCCCCGACACGGCCATCGCCCACAGGGGCAGGCGTGCACAAAGGCCGTCCGGACGTAGTACGATCAACTGCATGCGAATCCTCTTGTTCTCTCCGCCTTGCGCCACCGGGTTACCGGGATGACACCGCAGCGGATCACCCGCTTCATCGCCCGCGACTGGTCCGCGCACTCCGGCCGCGACCGCGGCGTGGAGCGCGCCCTCGAGGGCCTCGCCGGCAATGCGCTGAAGGCGCGGCGACTGGCGTTCACCCTGCGCGAGGACACCCTGGTCGCGATCTGCGCGGACCGCGGCCTGGCGACGGAGCTGCGTTTCCAGCAACGCGAACTGCTCAAGACCCTGCGTGCCGCGGGCTTCGAGGGCATCGAGCAGATGCGCATCCGGCTGTCCCGGGTGCCCCGCCCTGCCGAACCGGCCGCGCGGCTGGAACGGCGCGAGATCCCGGAAGCCGCCCGGCAGATCCTCGCCGACACTGCCTCTCGCATTGAGGATCCCGAACTGGCCGGTGCGCTGGATCGGCTCGCCCGCGCGGCGCGCCCGTCCCCGCCGAAGCCGGACTGAACCGGCGCCGCGGTATTCAGCCCGCCGGCGTCGGTGCCAGCTGGCCGAAGGAGATCGGCAGGCGCTCGCTCGGGTCCTCGAAGGTGACCTTTTCCCAGGCCGTCTCGTCGGCCGCGAGTTGGCGGATCAGCTGATTATTCAGTGCATGCCCGGACTTGTGCCCGGTGAAGGCGCCGATCAGGCTGTGGCCGAGCAGGTACAGGTCCCCGACCACGTCGAGGATCTTGTGCTTGACCAGCTCGTTGTCGTAGCGCAGACCGTTCTCGTTCAGGATCTTGTAGTCATCGAGCACCACGGCATTGTCCAGGCTGCCGCCCAGCGCCAGCTGGTTGGCCCGCAGGGCCTCGATGTCGCGCATAAACCCGAAGGTTCGGGCACGCGAGACCTCCTTCACGAAGGAGGTGGACGAGAAATCCAGCTCGGCGCGCTGGCTCCCGTCGGTGAACATCGGGTGTTCGAAGTCGATGCAGAAACCGACCTTGAACCCCTCGTAGGGATCGAAGCGCACCCATTTGTCGCCCTCGCGGACTTCCACGCTGCGCTTGACCCGAATGAATTCCTTGGGTGCGTCCTGCTCTTTCAGCCCGGCGGACTGCAGCAGAAACACGAAGGGACCGGCACTGCCGTCCATGATGGGCACCTCGGCGGCGCTCACGTCGACGTGCAGGTTGTCGATGCCCAGTCCGGCTATGGCCGAGAGCAGATGCTCCACGGTCGAGACCCGGACATCGCCATTGACCAGCGTGGTCGAAAGCCGCGTGTCGCCGACATTGTCGGCACAGGCGCGAATCTCCACGGACGGATCAAGATCGCAGCGATGGAACACAATCCCGGTGTTCACCGGGGCCGGCCGCAGGGTCAGCACCACCTTCTCTCCGGTATGCAGTCCCACCCCGGTCGCCCGAATGCTGTTCTTGAGCGTTCTTTGCCTGATCAACGAATTGAGCCTCTCTCTTTCAGGAGAGCGCATAAGGGGAGCCCGGGCCCTCCCGGGCTCCTCATGCACACAACGATTGCCGCATTATTGCAGGATTCCGCTCGTCCTGCATGTGCCGGCGCTCTCAGTCCGCCTGTTTGCGCAGAAAGGCCGGAATATCCAGCACATCAATGCCTTGCTGCTGGTTGTAGTCCACCGCCAGATTGTCGCCACCGCGGCGCTTGACGGTCGGCTGGTCGAGGTCGACTTCGACGTCGGAACCGACGGCCTTCTTCGGCTGGGCATCGACCACCCGCACCTGCGGACGTTCGGACTGCGAGGCCGGGGCCCCCAGGCCGGTGGCCACCAGGGTGACACGCAGCTCGTCGGTCATCTCGGGGTCGATCACCGTCCCGACGACGACGTTGGCGTCTTCCGAGGCCAGGGCCTTCACCGCCTCCCCGACTTCCTCGAACTCGCCGATACCGACATCCATGCCGCCGGTCACGTTCACCAGGATGCCGCGCGCGCCGGAGATATCGATGTCCTCCAGCAACGGGCTGGCGATCGCGGCTTCGGCCGCCTCGCGGGCACGGTCCTCGCCGGAACCGGAGCCGGTCCCCATCATCGCCATACCCATCTCGCGCATCACGTTGCGCACGTCGGCGAAGTCGACGTTGATCAGGCCCGGGCGGGTGATCAGCTCGGCAATGCCCTGGACCGCGCCGAACAGCACGTCATTGGCGGCCTTGAAGGCGTCCAGCAGCGTGGTGTTCTTGCCCAGCACCGTCAGCAGCTTCTCGTTGGGGATGGTGATCAGCGAGTCGACCTGCTCGGTCAGGGCCTTGATCCCGGACATGGCCACCTGCATGCGGCGCTTGCCCTCGAACGGGAACGGCTTGGTGACCACCGCCACGGTCAGGATGTTCATCTCCTTGGCGATCTGCGCCACCACCGGCGCGGCCCCGGTACCCGTACCACCGCCCATGCCGGCGGTAATGAAGACCATGTCCGCGCCTTGCAGCAGGTCCTGGATGCGCTCGCGATCCTCCAGCGCGGCCTCGCGGCCCACGGAGGGATCCGCCCCGGCCCCCAGGCCCTTGGTGATGTCGCCACCCAGTTGCAGCAGCGTCTTGGAATCCAGGCTTTTCAGGGCCTGGGCATCGGTATTGGCGCAGATGAAGTCCACGCCCTCCAGTTGCGAGTTGACCATGTGCTGCACGGCGTTGCCGCCGCCGCCCCCGACGCCGACGACCTTGATCGTCGCGTTCTGGCTATAGGTATCCATCAGTTCGAACGTCATGATTGCGTCCTCTCGTTGCGTGTGTACAGGTACTTCTGTTGGCCTGCGTCATGGCCGGAGAGCGGTCCGACCCCCAAAGATTCCGGTGTCCCGATCATCAGAACTGCCCGGAAAACCAGCGCTTCATGCGCGCCCATACGCCCTGGAACCCGCTGCTCACGGGCCGGGCCTCCTGCTCCGCACGCGACTCGCGGGCGTAGAGCAGCAGCCCCACTCCCGTCGCGTGGATCGGATTCTTCACCACATCCAGGAGCCCGGTGACGCGTTGCGGCACCCCCAGGCGTACGGGCATGTGGAAGACCTCTTCGGCGAGGTCCACCACACCTTCCATTCGAGACGATCCGCCGGTCAGTACGACCCCGGCGGCGATCATTTCCTCGGTGCCGCTGCGGCGCAGCTCCGCCTGCACCAGCTGCAGCAGTTCCTCGTAGCGCGGCTCGACCACGGAGGCGAGCGTCTGGCGCGACAGCCGGCGCGCGGCCCGATCGCCCACCCCGGGCACCTCGATGCTCTCGCCCGGGTCGGCCAGCGAGCGCAGCGCGCAGGCGTACTTGATCTTGAGTTCGTCGGCGTACTGGGTCGGCGTACGCAGGGCGACCGCGATGTCGTTGGTCACCTGATCCCCGGCAATCGGGATCACCGCGGTGTGCATGATCGCGCCGTGGGCGAACACCGCGATGTCGGTGGTCCCGCCGCCAATGTCCACCAGGCAGACACCCAGGTCCTTCTCGTCCTCGCTGAGCACCGAATAGCTGGAGGCGAGCTGTTCCAGGATGATGTCGTCCACCCGCAGCCCGCAGCGCTCCACGCACTTGACGATGTTCTGCGCCGCGGACACCGCGCCGGTGACCAGGTGCACCTTGGCCTCCAGCCGCACCCCGGACATCCCGATCGGCTCGCGGATGCCCTCCTGCTCGTCGATGATGTATTCCTGCGGCAGCACGTGGAGGATGCGCTGGTCGGCCGGGATCGCGATCGCGCGCGCGGCGTCGATCACCCGGTCGACGTCGCCCGCGACCACCTCGCCGTCCTTGATCGCCACCACGCCGGTGGAGTTGTAGCTCTTGATGTGAGAGCCGGCGATCCCGGTGTAGACCGAGTGGATCTCGCAGCCGGCCATCAGCTCGGCCTCCTCGACCGCGCGCTGGATCGACTGGACGGTGGACTCGATGTTCACCACCACACCCTTCTTCAGCCCGCGCGAAGGGGAGGAGCCGATCCCGATGATCTCGATCTCGCCTTCCTCGGTCAGCTCCCCGACCACCGCCTCGATCTTCGAGGTCCCGACGTCCAGGCCGACGATCAGACCGGGTTCCGACTTCTTTGCCATCATCTTTCTGCGTCCTGTCGTTCGTGTCATCGGGCGTCTCCCGCACCGTCATCCGCCGCATCCGCCCAGGCCACCGCGAGCCCGTGCGGATAGCGCAGGTCGATCCGTTCCACCGGGGCATCGCGATAATCGCGAATGGCCGGCACCGCGCGGACCAGCTGACCCAGGCGGCTCAGATCGGCATCCCGCCCCATCAGCACGCGCACGCCGTCCGCCAGGTGGATACTCCAGTCATGGCGGGCCCCTTCCTGCAGCCCGGTGACCTCCAGCCCGGCATCGGCCAGGCGCGCGGAGACCTCCAGGTAGCGATGCATCAGCACCACCTGCCGCCCATCCGTCCCCGCCAGGGCCGGCAGCCCCTCCCAGTCATCCAGCGCCACCGGCCCGAAAAGCCGGCCGTGGCGGTCGACCAGGTGGTCGTCGCCCCATTGCGCCACCGGCACCGGCTCGCGGATCTCGACCACCAGCGTGTCCGGCCACTGGCGGCGCAGGCGCACCGTGTCCACCCAGGGCTGGGCCTCCAGCGCCGTGCGCAGGCGCTCCAGCTCGACCCCGACAAAGCCCGATGCATGGGCGCGGGCCAGCTCCTGCACGGCCGCGACATCCGCGTGCTGCGGGTTGCCGGTCACCTCGATGCGCTCGATCGGCAGCCAGGCATCCGGGTCGAACTGCAGCCAGGCCAGCGTGCCCAGCACCAGCACCCCGGCCAGGCCCATGCCCGCCATCAGGCGCAGCCCCGGCCCGGCCAGCCGGCGCAGGGGCGACGGCCTTTGGGATTGCGGCCGGCGCGCGGGTCGCGTTGTGCGGCGTGCGTTCAACGCAGCCCTCCACACTCGAAACTGGAGTCGAGGATGCGCAGGCACAGCTCGTCGAAGTCGATCCCGGCCTGCGCGGCCGCCTTGGGCACCAGCGAGTGGTCGGTCATGCCCGGGATCGTGTTCACCTCGATCAGGAAGTTCTCGCCGTGCTCGTCCTGCAGGATGTCCACCCGGCCCCAGCCGCAGCCCTCCAGCGTCGCGAAGGCCGCGATCGCCAGGGACTGCAGCTCCAGAAGCGCGCTCGAATCCAGCGGGGGCGGGCAGACGTAGCCGGTATCATCGGCCTCGTACTTGGCGTGGTAGTCGTAGAACCCACCCGGGGTACGGATCTCCACCACGGGCAGCGGCTCGTTGCCAAGGATCGCGACGGTGTACTCGCGCCCGCGGATCCACTGCTCGGCGAACACCTGGCCCGGCTGCAGCCGGGCCGCCTCGAACGCCGCCGGCAGATCCGCGACGCGATCGACCCGCGTGATGCCGAGGCTGGAGCCCCCGCGGGCCGGCTTCACGATCAGCGGCAGGCCCAGGGCCTCGGCGACCGCCTCCGGATCGAAACCGGGTGTCAGCAGGCGGTAGGGCGCGCTGGGCAGATTGCTGCCCGCCCAAAGCCGCTTGCAGGCCAGCTTGTCCATGCCCAGCGCGGAGCCGAGCACGCCGGTCCCGGTGTATGGCACACCCGCCATGTCGAGGCAGCCCTGCAACGTGCCGTCCTCGCCACATTCGCCGTGGAGCACGATGAACACCCGGTCGAAGCCCTCCAGCGCCAGGCAGCGGGCACTCTCGCGGGTCAGGTCCAGCGGGTGGGCATCCACGCCCTGACGCTGCAGGGCCGCCAGCACGGCCTGGCCACTCTGGAGCGAGATGTCGCGCTCGCCGGACCAGCCACCCATCAGGACCGCGACCCGGCCGTAGTCTTGTGCGCTTCGCTTGCTCATGCCGTTCCCTCGCTTGTCTCGTCCGCACCCGCGGCGCGTCCCAGCACCCGGACCTCCGGCTCCAGGTGCACCCCGAAGCGCCGCTCCACCGCGTCCTGGGCGTGGCGCAACAGCCATTCGATATCGGCGGCGCGGGCCGTCCCGTCGTGGGTGATGAAATTGGCGTGCTTGGGCGAGATCTCCGCCGCGCCGCGGCGCAGGCCCTTCAACCCGGCCGCCTCCACCAGACGCGCCGCGTGATCCCCCTTCGGATTACGGAAGACCGAACCGCAGGACGGCAGGCCCAGCGGCTGCTTCGCCGAGCGCTCGCGCAGCAGTTCGCGGATCCGTCGGGTTCCGGCTTCGGGGTCGCCCGGGGCCAGCCGCAGCACGCAGCCGGTGAACCATTCGTCTTCCGGGCCTCGGACACTGCGGTAGCCGATGGAGTAACCCGCCGGCGTGCGGGTATGCAGTTCACCGCGCACATCCACCGTGGCCACCGATTCCACCAGCGGCCAGATCTCGCCGCCCCAGGCCCCCGCATTCATGTACAGCGCGCCCCCCACCGTGCCCGGGATGCCGGCCAGGAACTCGGCCCCGACCAGCCCCTCGCGGGCCCCGAAGCGCGCGGCCTGGGCACAGGCCAGCCCGGCGCCCAGCAGGAGACGATCACCGTCCAGACGCCGGCGCTCGTTGAGGACACCCGACAGGTGCACCACCAGCCCCTCGACACCCCCGTCGCGGATCAGCACGTTGCTGCCAAGCCCGAGGAAGGTCACCGGCATCTGCGGGGCGTGGGTCGCGTGGTCGCGCAACGCGGCCACCAGGTCGTCGAGGTCGACCGGCTGGAACAGCCAGTCGGCCGGCCCGCCGACCCGCCACGACGTGAGCCCGGCCAGCGGCACCCGGGCCTGCAGCCGCCCGCGCGGCTCCCCGGCGAACGGCGTCGCCATCGGCTCGATCTCGCGCGCCGCCATCATGTGCCCCCCTCGCCGGACGCGCTCAGCTGTTCGGGGAGCAGACCGGCCAGGCGGCCAATGTCGCCGGCGCCCTGGGCAATGACCACGTCATCCGCGCGCAGCATGCGCCCGAGGACATCGACGACGTCGTCGGCCCGCTCGACAAACACCGGTTCGACCTGACCGCGCAAGCGGATGGCCCGCGCCAGGCTGCGGCCGTCGGCACTGGGGATCGGCTCCTCGCCGGCGGCATACACCTCCAGCAGGATCAGCACATCGGTCTCCGACAGCGCCTCGACAAAGTCCTCGAACAGGTCACGCGTGCGGGTATAGCGATGCGGCTGGAAGATCGTGATGCGCCGCCGATCCGGCCAGGCATCGCGCGCGGCGGCCTGAGTCGCGGCGATCTCCCGCGGGTGATGGCCGTAGTCGTCGACCAGGGTCACCGGGCCGCTGGGGGCCTGCCAGGACTGGACCTGGAAGCGCCGGCCGATGCCCTGGAAACGCTCCAGCGCGGCCTGGATCGCGGTCGGCGCCACCTCCAGCTCGTGCGCGACCGCCGCCGCGGCCAGGGCGTTCAGCACGTTGTGGCGGCCGGGCAGGTTGAGGGTCACGGGGAATGCGGCCTGCCCCGGCAGGGCCAGATCGAAGTACATGCGCACGCCTTCCTGGCGCACATTCAGGGCGCGCACGTCGGCCGGCTGCTCGATGCCGTAGGTCAGGCGCGGGCGCTCCAGTTCCGGATACAGGTCGCGCACCTGCGGGTCGTCCGCGCACAGCACGGCGATGCCGTAGAACGGCAGGTGATGCAGGAACTCGAGGAAGGTGGCGCGCAGCTTGCCGAAGTCGTTGCCATAGGTCCCCAGGTGATCGGCATCGATGTTGGTCACGATGCTGATCATTGGCTGCAGATGGAGGAACGAGGCATCGCTCTCGTCGGCCTCGGCCACGAGGTAGTCACCGGCCCCGAGGTTGGAGTGACTGGCCGTGCTGTTCAGGCGCCCGCCGATCACAAAGGTCGGATCCATGCCCGCCTCCGCCAGGACACTGGCGACCAGGCTGGTGGTGGTCGTCTTGCCGTGGGTGCCGGCCACCGCGATGCCGTAGCGAAAACGCATCAGTTCGGCGAGCATTTCGGCGCGGCGCACAATCGGGATACCCCGACGACGGGCCTCCTGGACCTCTGGGTTGGACGGGTTGATCGCGCTGGAAACCACCAGCACGTCCGCGTCCGCCACATTCGCCTCGGTATGGGCCGCCACCACCGGGATGTCCATCGCCTTCAGGCGCTCGACCATCGCCGACTGCCCCAGGTCGGACCCGGAGACCCGGTAACCCAGCTGGTGCAGGACCTCGGCGATCCCGCTCATGCCGGAACCCCCGATCCCGACGCAGTGGATACGGCGAATGCGGCGCATTGCGTGACGCGGCAGGCGCGTGGCGTTCATGACGATCCCTCCGGGCGGGCACCCGCCATCTCCATGCAGGCGTCGGCCAGGCGCTGCACCGTGTCCGGGCAGGCCTGCTCGCGCGCCAGGACCGCGCGGGCCCGCAGGGCCTCGCGATCCAGCGGCCCGACCCGGTCAAAGATGGCTTGGGCCGTCAGTTCGGCATCCGCGATCATCCAGGCCGCGCCCGCGCGCACCAGGGCCTCGGCGTTCGCGGTCTGGTGGTCATCCACCGCATGTGGATAGGGGACGAAGATCGCCGGCACCCCGGCGGCGGCCACCTCGGCCACGGTCAGGGCCCCGGCGCGACAGATCACCAGGTCCGCCCAGGCGTAAGCGGCGGCCATGTCCTCGATAAAGGCGGAGATCTCGGCCGCCAGCCCGGCTTCGGCGTAGGCGGACCGGGCCTCCTCCAGGGTGCGTTCGCCGGCCTGGTGGCGGATGTTCAGGGGCTGTTGCGCCGCCACCATCGCCAGGCCCGCGGGCAGGGTCCGATTAAGAGAGCGCGCGCCCAGGCTGCCCCCCAGGACCAGGATGTTCAGCGGGCCTTCGCGCTCGTCGAAGCGGACCTCCGGGACGGGCAGGCCGGCGATCTGCGCGCGCACCGGGTTGCCCACGACCGTGACCGCCACCCGTTCGGGAAAACTGTGCTCGAAGCCGGAGTACACCCGGTCGGCGACCTTCGCCAGCCAGCGGTTGGTCAGGCCGGCCACCGCGTTCTGTTCGTGGATCGCCAGGGGGCGCCCCAGCGCGGCCGCCATCAGGCCGCCGGGCCCGGCCGCGAAGCCGCCGAAACCGATCACCGCGTCCGGGCGCAGGCGCGTCATCAGGCCCAGCGCCGCCCACAGCGACAGACCCAGCCGCCACGGCGCCAGCGCCAGTCCGATCACGCCCTTGCCGCGAATCCCGGCGATGGGGAGGGTTGTCAGTTCGATGCCGGACTCCGGTACCAGGCGCGCCTCCACGCCGCGGGTGGTACCCAGCCAGCGCACCTCGGCACCACGGGCACGCAGCTCCTCGGCCACCGCCAGCCCGGGGAACACATGCCCTCCGGTGCCGCCAGCCATGATCAGGATGCGCGGGGCCCTCATGCCGCACCTCCGCGCCGGCGACGGGAGGGCTGCGCCGCCCGGGGAGCGGGCACCTGGGCCTCGCGGTAGACGCGCATCACCAGGCCGATGGCCGCCAGCGAGACAATCAGCGAACTGCCGCCGTAACTGAGAAACGGCAGGGTCAGCCCCTTGGTCGGGAGCAGCCCCATGTTCACGGCGAGGTTCAGGAAGGCCTGCAGGCCCATCCAGATCGCCACGCCGAACGCCAGATGGGAGGCGAAGGCGTGCCCGGCGCGCTCGGCATACAGGCCGATACGGATGCAGCGCCAGACCAGCACCCCGAACAGCGCGATCAGGGCGATAACGCCGACGAAGCCGAACTCCTCGGCAAAGACCGCAAACAGGAAATCGTTGTGCGCCTCCGGCAGGTAGAACAGCTTCTGCACGCTGTTGCCCAGCCCGGCCCCGAACCAGCCACCGGAGCCGATCGCGATCAGCGACTGCGTCAGCTGGAAGCCGGTGGCGAACGGGTCTTGCCAGGGGTCGAGGAAGGCCGTCAGGCGCGCCACGCGGTAGGGTGCCGCGACCGCCACCACCGCCATGCCGACGCCGATCGTGACCCCCAGCGCGGCGAACTGCCACAGCTTGGCACCGGCGAGGAACAGCATGCCCATGCCGATCGCCAGCATGATCGCCGCCCCCCCGAAGTCGGGCTGCAGCAGCATCAGGATGGTGCCCACCCCGAGCACGATCAGCGGACGGATGAAGCCGAGGAAATGCAGACGCAGCGTCGAGTAGTGGCGCACGATGTAGCCGGCGAGGTACATCACCACCAGCAATTTCACCAGCTCCGCCACCTGCAGGTTGAACATGCCCAGCGGGATCCAGCGGGTCGCCCCGTTCACCGTGCGGCCCACCCCGGGGATCAGCACGGCGATCAGCAGCACCATCACCAGGATCAGCAACCAAGGCCCCGCGCGCTCCCAGCGCGCCAGCGGAACCGACCACAGGAAGGTCGCCACCGCCAGACCGATAGCGGCGAAGATCACCTGGCGCTGGAAGAAGTGCCAGGTATTGCCGAAATAGCGCTCGCCCAACCCCATGGAGGCCGAGGCGACCATCACCAGCCCGATCCCCAGCAGGGTCGCCGCGACCGCCAGCAGAGGCAGGTCCACGTGATCGCGCAGGCCGGCCACCAGGCCGCGATCCGGCAGTCCGAGGCGGCTACTCGAGACACTCATGCCGCGAGCCCCCGCACCGCGCGGGCGAAGTCGTCGCCGCGCGCCTGGTAATTCTCGTACATATCCAGGCTGGCACAGCCCGGCGACAGCAGCACGGTATCCCCGGGCTCCGCCCAGGCGGCGGCCTGGGCGACCGCGGCGGCCATGTCGTCGACCCGCTGCACCGGCACCACTGATGCCAGGGCGCGGGCGATGGCCGGCGCGTCTTCGCCCAGCAGGACCACCCCGCGGACCTTGCCCGGGATGTAATCCGCCAGCGGGGCGAAGTCCTGGCCCTTGCCCTGCCCCCCGGCAATCAGCACCAGCGGCCCCGGCGTGCCACGCAGCGCGGCCAGGGTGGCACCCACGTTGGTACCCTTGGAGTCGTTGATGTATGCGACCCCGTCGACCTCGGCAATCCACTGCGAGCGGTGCGGCAGCCCGGGGAACTCGGCCAGGGCCGCCAGTGCGCGGGCCCGGGGCGCGCCTGGCTCCAGCCACGGCCAGGCCAGCGCCAGCGCGGCCAGGGCGTTGGCCCAGTTGTGCTGCCCCCGCAGGCGCAGGCGACCCGTGGCGAGAAGGCCCTCGTCGCCACGCACCAGCTCGGGGCCCTCCTCGGGGGCCGGACGCACGCCGAAGTCGACCGCGCGCGGCGGGGCGTCAAGACCGAAGGAGATCACCTGCAGGTCCTGCGGCAGCGCAATCTCGCGCAGCCAGGTGTCCTCGCGATTCAGCACGCCGCGCTGGGCGCGATCCAGGATCCGGGCCTTGGCGCGTACATAGGCGTCCAGATCGGCGTAGCGGTCCAGGTGATCGGGGGAGATATTCAGGATGGCGGCGGCGGCCGGCGCCAATGTGTGGCTGCGCTCCAGCTGGAAGCTGGACAGCTCCAGCACGTACAGATCGGGCGCCGATTCCAGCAGGTCCAGCGCCGGGGTCCCGAAGTTGCCGCCGACCGCGACACGGTAGCCAGCGGCCAGGAGCAGCTCGCCCACCAGGGCGGTCACGGTGCTCTTGCCGTTGGAGCCGGTGATCGCGATCACCGGGGCGGTCGCCTGCTCGGCGAACAGATCGATGTCCCCGATCAGGCGGGCGCCGGCCGCCTGCGCCTGCTGCAGGACGGGGTGTTCCAGGGCGACACCGGGCGAGACCACGATTCGGGAGACCCCCGTGGCATCCAGATCGTCCAGCGGCCCCACCCAGGCGGCGTTCACCCAGTCCGCGCCCGTAGCCAGCGCGGCGGGGGCCGCCCGGGTATCGGTGAGCGCAAACGACTGGCCCTGCGCGCGCAGGAAGCGGGCCACCGACAGTCCGGTCGCCCCCAGGCCCACGATCAGGTTGTCGCCGCTGGCTCGCATCATGGGATCAGCGCACCTTCAGGGTCGCGAGACCGATCAGCACGAACACCACGGTCAGGATCCAGAAACGCACGATCACGCGCGGCTCCGGCCAGCCCTTGAGTTCGAAGTGGTGATGCAGCGGCGCCATGCGGAAGATGCGCCGCCCGGTGAGCTTGAACGAGGCGACCTGCAGCATCACCGACAGCGTCTCCAGCACGAAGATGCCGCCCATGATCAGCAGGACGATCTCCTGCCGGGTCAGGATCGCCAGCATGCCCAGGGCCGCGCCCAGCGCGAGGGCCCCGACATCGCCCATGAATACCTGGGCCGGGTACGTATTGAACCACAGGAACCCGAGCCCGGCGCCGACCAGCGCGGCGGTGAAGATCACGACCTCGCCCACCCCGGGCACCGCCGGGATGCCGAGATAGTCGGCGAACACCGCATGACCCGCCGCGTAGGCAAACACGCCCAGGGCCCCGGCCACCAGCACCGCAGGCATGATCGCCAGGCCGTCCAGCCCGTCGGTGAGGTTCACCGCGTTCGAGGAACCGACCACGACCAGCCAGACCAGCGGGATGAACAACCAGCCCAGGCTGAACTGGATGTCCTTGAACACCGGCAGGTAGAACGTGGTCTCCACCGGGCCCTGCGCGGTGTACATGATCACGCCGGCCGCGATCAGGGCGAACAGGGTCTGCCACAGGATCTTGGCGCGCGCCGACAGCCCCTTGCTGTTGCCATAGCGCAGCTTCAGGTAGTCATCCCAGCCGCCGACCGCACCGAACGCGAGGGTCGTCAGCAGCACGAGCCAGACGAAGCGGTTGGTCAGGTCGCTCCAGAGCAGGGTGGCGATGGCCACCGCGACCAGAATCAGCGCGCCGCCCATGGTCGGGGTGCCGGCCTTGGTCAGGTGCGACTCGGGGCCGTCGTCACGGATCTGCTGGCCGACCTTGCCGACAGTGAGGCGGCGAATCATCGCCGGGCCGATCAGCAGCGCGATCGCCAGCGCCGTGACCACCCCGAGGATGGCGCGAACGGTCAGGTACTGAAAGACCGTGAACGCGGAATAGAACTGGCTCAGGTACTCAGTCAGCGCGTAGAGCATCCGCCACCTCCGGCGCTGCCGAGGCCAGATCCAGCCCCTCGATGATCCGTTCCATGTGCTGGCTGCGCGAGCCCTTCACCAGCACCGTCGTACCCTCGGCCAGGAGCGCCTCCAGGCGCGCCTGCAATGCGCCGTGATCGGCAAACCATTCGCCACCGTCACCGAACGCCTCGGCACTGTCGCGCGCGGCGTCGCCCAGGGCGAGGCAGTGGTCGATGCCCATGGCCCGGGCCAGCCGGCCCGTTTCGCGATGCAGTTCGCGGGTCTCCGAGCCCAGCTCGCCCATCGCGCCCAGCACCAGGATGCGCCGGCCGGGCATGGCCGCCAGCACCTCCAGCCCGGCCCGCAGCGAGTCCGGATTGGCGTTGTAGCTGTCGTCCCACAGGCGTGCGCCAGTGACATGCCACAGTTCCTGCAGGCGCCCGCGGACGGGCTTCCAGCGCGCCAGGCCCTCGACGATGCGGTCGATCCCGATGCCCACCGCGTTGGCCGCGGCGGCCGCGGCGACGGCGTTCGCCGCGAGATGGCGCCCGGGGCCGGCCAGGCGCAGGTCGCGCCCGGCGCCGAGGATCGCCAGCCGCAGCCGGTCCGGGGCCTGCCACATCCCCTCGACCTCGCCGCCGCCCTCCAGCGAGAAGCGCTGGCAGTGGTGGTGCTCGTTCAGGGACAGCCAGTAGTCGGCAAACGGGTCGTCCAGATTGATCACGGCGGTACCGCCCTGGGCGGGCAGCCCGGAGTAGATCTCGGCCTTGGCATGCGCCACGCCCTCGAGGCTCCCGAAGCCCTCCAGATGTGCGCGCCCGGCATTGGTGATCATGGCCACCTGCGGCTCGACCCAGCGCACCATACGGCCGATCTCGCCGGCGTGATTGGCGCCCAGCTCGATCACCGCGTAGTCCACGTCCTGCGGCATGGCCAGCAGCGTCAGTGGCGCGCCGATCTCGTTGTTCAGATTGCCCGCGGTGGCATGCACGGAGCCTGCGCCCTCGAGGATGCAGCGCAGCATCTCCTTGGTGGTGGTCTTGCCGTTCGAACCGGTCAGGGCGATCACCCGCGCCCGGCTCTGGCGGCGCCAGTGGCGGCCGAGTCGCCCCAGGGCCTCCCGCGTATCGGAGACAATGACCTGCGGCTGCGGGACATCCAGGGCGCGCTCCACCAGCAGCACCGGCGCCGGCAGATCGGCGGCCACCTGCGTGTGGGCATCGAAGTTGGGCCCCTTCAGCGCGATAAACAGCGCCCCGGGGCGGGGCTCGCGGGTGTCCGTGAACACGCCCTCGAAGGCCACGTCGCCCGCCCCCTGCAGGCGCCCCTTCACGGCCTCGGCCAGTTCCTGGCTGGTCATGCGAATCATTCTCCCTCCTCCCCGGTCGCGCGCTGCGGGTCGCGCGTGTCCTGCAGATGCCGGCGCCCCACGGTTCGCACCTGCTCGCGGTCGCTGAACGGATACCGCTGCCCGCGAATCTCCTGAGTGGTCTCGTGGCCCTTGCCGGCCACCAGCACCACATCGCCCGCGCCGGCCTCCGCCAGGGCACTGGCGATCGCGGTGGCGCGGTCACCAATCTCGTGGCATTCGGCGGCCGCGGCACAGCCGGCAAGAATCTCGGCTCGGATCTCGGCCGGGTCCTCGCCGCGCGGGTTGTCGTCGGTCACGAAGACCACGTCCGCACGCTCGCAGGCCACCCGTCCCATCGCCGGACGCTTGCCGCGGTCGCGCTCGCCACCGCACCCGAAGACCACGCTCAGGCGTCCCTCGGTGTGAGGCCGCAGGGCGCGCAAGGCGGCGTCCAGCGCCTCGGCGGTGTGGGCATAGTCGACCACCGCCAGGGCCCCGTTGGGCAGCGGGAAGCGCTCCATGCGCCCGGGCACGCCGGGCAGCCGCGCGAGGGCGGCGATGGCCTGTTCACGCTCCAGGCCCAGCGCCTGCAGCGTGGCAAGGGTCGCGAGCAGGTTGCCCACCTGGAACAGGCCGAACAGCGTGGACTGGACCGTGCGGGTCTGGCCCTCGGTCTCGAGCGTGAAGCACAGCCCGTCCGGCGTCGCCGCCACGTCGCGGGCGCGCAGGTCGGCCGGCGCCCCGGTCGTGCTGTAGGTCAGGGCGCGAACACCCGGCGGCAGTCCCCCGGCGATCCGGCGCCCGAAGGCGTCGTCGACATTCAGCACCGCCGTCTGCAGGCCGGGCCAGGCGAACAGGCGGGCCTTGGCCTCGGCATAGGCGTCCTGACTGCCGTGGAAATCGAGGTGGTCGGAACTCAGGCAGGTCAGCACGCCGACCGTGATCGGGGCCCCGGCAAGGCGCCCCTGCGCCAGACCGTGCGAGGAGGCCTCCAGCGCCACGGCCTGGCAACCGGACCCCGCCAGATCCGCCAGATGACGATGCAGATCGAGCAACCCGGGCGTGGTGTGCCCGGTCGCCTCCAGCTGCCCGGGACGCCCGACGCCGAGGGTGCCGATCAGGCCGGTGGGCCGGCCCAGGGCCTCCAGGGCCAGCGCGATCAGGTGGGTCACCGTGGTCTTGCCATCGGTGCCGGTCACCGCCACCAGGGGGGCCGCCTCCGGCCACGCCCCGAACAAAGCGCGCGCCATCTGCGGCAGCCGGTCGCGCAGGCCCGGCACATGGATCAGCGGGACCTCCACGGCGGATTCCGGGGGCTCGCCCTCGTCCCAGAGGATGACCCGGGCGCCACGGCCAGCCGCATCGGCGGCGTGCGCCAGACCGTGCCCGTGGGTGCCGGCCAGGGCCACAAAGACCGCGCCGGGGCCGACCTTGCGGCTGTCCTGGACCAGGTCGGCGACCGGCAGGGCCGCCTGGTCGGGGCGCAGGGACCCGGCGGGCAGCAGATCGCCCAGCACGGGTGCAGCCTCGCCTCGGGTATCGCGGGCGGCCATCATGTGGCCCCCTCGTGTTCCGCCGCCACCCGCATCGGGATTTCCGGTATCGCGTCCGGACGCACATTAAACATGCGCAGGGCCGAGCCCACCACCTGCCGGAACACGGGGGCCGCGACGGCGCCGCCGTAGTAGACCCCGGCATCGGGTTCGTCGATCACCACGGCCATCACGAAGCGCGGATCAGAGGCCGGGGCCAGGCCGACAAAGCTGGAGAAATAGCGGTCCTCGGTATAGCCACCCGGCCCGCTCTTGCGGCTGGTGCCGGTCTTGCCGGCCACCCGGTAGCCATCGATCGCCGCCTGGCGGGCCGTGCCCTCGGTGCCGATCACGTGTTCCATCATCGCCAGTACCTGGCGCGCGGTGCGCGGGGACATCACCCGCGCCGGTTCGCGCAGATCGTCGGCGGTGCGCACCAGCCGGACCGGCACGCGCTCGCCGTCGTTGGCGAAGGCGGTGTAGGCGGCCGCCATCTGCAGCGGCGACAGCGACAGGCCGTAGCCATAGCCGAGCGTGGCCTGCTCGACCTCGCGCCAGGTGGTGAAGTCCCGCAGGCGCCCGCGGGCCTCGCCGGGGAAATGGGTGCCCGGCGCCTGCCCGAACCCGGCCTGGTGGAGGGTCTGCCAGAAGCGATCCGCCGGGGTTTCCAGCGCCAGCTGCGTGGCCCCGACGTTGCTGGAACGGGCAATCAGGGTGGTCAGGTCGATGGTCCCGTAATCGCGCAGGTCACGAACGGTCAGGCGCCCGACACGCATGGTACCGGGGCCTGTCTCCAGCGTGGCGTTGGCATCCACCACCCCGGCATCCAGGGCCGCCGCGACGGTGAAGGGCTTCATCACCGAGCCCGGCTCCATGGTATCGGTGATGGCGCGGTTGCGAGCGCGGTCGGAACGGATGGCACCACGGTTATTCGGATTGAAGCCGGGCTGGTTGACCAGCGCGAGCACCTCGCCGCTGCGGGCGTCCAGCATCACCGCGGAGCCGCCCCGCGCGTTGTGTTCGGCGACCGCGGCCTTCAGCTCGCGGTAGGCCAGGTACTGCAGGCGCTGATCCAGGGTCAGCGCCAGCGTATTGCCGTCCCGCGCGGGGCGAATGCTGGCGACGTCGCGGATGGTGCGGCCGTGGCGATCGCGCAGCACGCGCTTGGCTCCCGGCTGGCCCGAGAGCCACTGATCGAAGGCCAGCTCGACCCCCTCCTGGCCCTGATCGTCGATGTTGGTGTAGCCGAGTACGTGCGACGTCGCCTCGCCGTGCGGATAGTAGCGACGGAACTCGCGGGTCAGCCCCACCCCCTGCATGCGCAGCGCGGCCACGCGTTCGGCCTGTTCCGGCAGCATGTGGCGGCGCAGATAGACGAACTCGCGCGAGGACCGGCTCTCGATCCGCTCCGCCAGCCACGCAGGCTCCACCTCCAGCGCCGCCGCCAGATCCGACCAGCGATCGCGCTGTTCCATCAGGTCCTGCGGATTGGCCCAGGCGGTCTGCACCGGGGCCGAGATCGCCAGCGGTTCGCCATGGCGGTCGGTGATCATGCCGCGATGGGCGGACTCGGTCAGGGTGCGCACCTGGCGCTGTTCGCCCTGCGAGGTCAGGAAGTCGCGCTCCAGCACCTGCAGGTCGACGGCGCGCAACAGCAGCGCGATGCCCGCCAGCGCGAACACGCCGATCACGACCTTCAGGCGACCGCCGCTGATCTGCCGCTTCAGCGCGCCCACGCATCACCCCCGATCACCACGATGCGGTCGGAATCCGGCTGGATCATGTCCAGCTGCCGGCGCGCCTGTTCCTCGACCCGGCCCTGGGTCGCCCAGGTCGACTGCTCGATCTGCAACTGCGTCCATTCCAGATTCAGGACATCGCGCTGGGCGAGCGCCTGCTGCTGGTCGACGAAGGCCTGGCGGGCCTCGTGCTTCGCCGCGACGACCCCGATCGCCGAGGCAAACACGCCGGTCGCCAGCGCCACTGCCAGAAGTCCGCGCGCGACCATCAGAGTCGCTCCCCGACACGCAGCACGGCCGAGCGCGAGCGCGGATTAATGCGCTGTTCCTCGCGATCGGCGTGGACCGGCTTGCCGACCGGCCGCAGCTTGCGCTCCGGCTCCTCCGGCATCACCGGCAGGCCCTTCGGCAGCCGCACGTCGGACATCGGCTTGCGCAGGGCCTGCTTCACCATGCGGTCTTCCAGCGAATGAAAGCTGATGACCACCAGCCGCGCGCCGGGCGGCAGGACGTCGGGGATCGTGGCCAGCCACTGCTCCAGCTCGGCCAGCTCCCGGTTCACAAAGATGCGCAGGGCCTGGAAGGTGCGGGTCGCTGGGTGCTTGCCCGGCTCGCGCTTCGGCACGGCCCGGCGCACGATCTCGGCCAGCGCGGCGGTACGGGTAATCGGCGCCTCGGCGCGCGCGGCCACGATGGCGCGGGCGATGCGCCGCGAGTGGCGCTCCTCGCCATAGTGGTAGATCACATCGGCGATCTCTCCCTCGTCGGCGCGCGCCAGCCAGTCCGCGGCGCTCTCGCCGCTGGCGGGGTCCATGCGCATATCCAGCGGACCATCATGCTGAAAGCTGAAGCCGCGCTCGGGCGTATCGAGCTGCGGCGAGGACACGCCCAGATCCAGAAACACCCCGTCCGGGCCGCGCTCGGGGAAGCGCCGGCGCAACGTGTCCGCCATGGTCGAGAACGGCCCGGCCTCGAAGGCGAAGCGGGGGTCGTCGGCCAGCGCCTCGGCGGACGCCGCGGCTTCCGGATCGCGGTCCATGGCCAGCAGCCGGCCCTCCGGCCCCAGCCGCTCCAGGATGGCCCGGCTATGGCCACCGCGGCCGAAGGTGCCATCGACATAGAAGCCGTCAGCTCGCACGGCCAGGCCCTCCAGCACCGCGTCGCGCAGCACCGGAATATGGGAGACGGATTCCATGCCCGTCACAACGCGATGGACTCGAGCGCTTCGTCATCCACGTCACCCCCCAGCACCTGGGCGCAGGTCTCCTCCCAGGTGGCCTCGTCCCAGATCTCGAACTTCTTGCCCTGCCCCAGCAGCACGACCCGCTTTTCCAGGCCGGCGTACTGACGCAGGGGCGTGGGCAGCAGCAACCGGCCGCTGCCATCCAGCTCGCATTCGGTGGCATGACCCACCAGCAGGCGCTGCAGATTGCGCACCTTGGGATTCATGTTGGGGCGGGACATCAGGTTCTGCTCGATGCGCTCCCATTCCGGAAACGGGTAGAGGAGGAGGCAACGGGAGGGATCAACGGTAATCACCAGCTGGCTGTTGCAGCTCGCAGCGAGGTCGTCGCGATACCGCGCCGGCATGGCCAGGCGGCCCTTCGCATCCAGATTGAGCTGGCTGACGCCTCGAAACATGGCTGGTAGCGGTGGTTACCCACCTTTCCCCACTTTGACCCACTTTTCGACACTATAGGTACGGGCATCCTCCAGAGTCAAGAAAATCGACCCCGAAAAACAAAAAATAAGCGTTGAATCACAGAGACTTAGCGCGACCGACGCGAGGGCGCCGAAAGAGCTGGAAGAAGGGTATTAAAAGCCTTGCGTTGAGGCCCAAACTTCATGCATCACTTTACAAGTTTGCCGCGGACACAGCGGGACCGGCCCGAACCGGCACGGCGGCGGGAGACTCGCAGGTGGGAAAAAGTGGGAGCCGGCCATAAGCCGGGTTCTGTCGTGGACAGTCATTCATCTGGGACGTCCGTCACCGGACGCCTCGTGCAGCCTACCCGGGTGCGATGCGGGCCACACCATGCACCCCTATTTGGCCTTGCTCCGGACGGGGTTTACCCTGCCACGAACTGTTACCAGTCGCGCGGTGCGCTCTTACCGCACCATTTCACCCTTACCTGTGCCCGAAGGCCATCGGCGGTGTATTTTCTGCGGCACTTTCCGTCGGCTCGCGCCGCCCAGGTGTTACCTGGCGTCCTGCCCTGCGGAGCCCGGACTTTCCTCCACATCCGAGGATGCAGCGACTGCCCGGCCGACTCCCGCGCTCCTTGTACGCCGCCCCGCCCCGGAACGCAAGGCTTTTCAGGGGCCTGGCCGCCGACGCCCCCCTTTTGTTCACCACGAAGCACACGAAGGCACGAAGAAGGGCAAGGTCAAAAGCAATGACAGGAAGGCTGGAAGGATAGAAGGGCGTTACTGCTGGCAGGATTGGCCGGACACTCATTGCTACACCGTCCGAGCCCAGTGGGTTCAACCCGCATTCATTCCTTCAAACCTTCGCGACTTCCTGTGAAGCGCCCTTGACCTTGCCCTTCTTCGTGCCTTCGTGTGCTTCGTGGTGAAAAACAGGCCTTAGCTTTGGGCGTCCTTGAGGGCCAGGGCGCGGGCGTAGACGCGGTTGCGTGGCAGGTCGGTGGCATCGGAGAGCAGGCGCGCGGCACGCTTGAGGGGGAGCTCCTGCAGTAGCGCGGCGAGCAGGCGCTCGTGTTCGGCCGCCAGCGGCTCGTCGGCCTCGCCGCCGGTTTCCGGGGCCGGCGCCGCCCCCAGGATCAGGACAAACTCGCCGCGGGTGCGGTTGGCATCCGCATCCAGCCAGGCCGGGAGGTCCGCAGCGACGCCCCGGTAGTGCTCCTCGAACTGCTTGGTCAGCTCGCGCGCCAGGAATACCTCGCGCTCGGGCGCCAGTCCGGCAAGGTCCCCGGCCGCAGCCCGGATACGATGAGACGACTCGAACACGATCGTGGTAACCGGCTGGGCCAGCAGCACCTCCAGCTGCCGCCGACGCGCCCCGGCCGCGTGCGGCAGAAAGCCCTCGAAACAGAACCGGTCGGATGGCAAGCCCGCCACGGCCAGCGCCGCCAGCGGGGCGCTGGGGCCCGGAACGGCCCGCACCGGCGCGCCCACCTCCCGCGCCGCGCGCACCAGACGGAAGCCGGGATCGGACACCAGCGGCGTGCCCGCATCCGAGACCAGGGCCACCGACTCCCCCGCCTGCAATGCCTCGAGCAGCGCCGGGATTCGCTCGGCCTCGTTGTGCTCGTGCAGGCTGACCAGCGGCGTATGCACACCCAGGTGGGCCAGCAGTCCGGCGCTGTGTCGCGTATCCTCCGCGGCAATCCGCTGCACCCGGGCCAGGATCTCGCCCGCACGCGGGCTCATGTCGCCGAGATTACCAATCGGCGTGGCCACTACCCACAACGTGCCCCAGTTCGTTGACACGGCCTGATGCGCTTTCAATACTGACTCCTCATTCGCCAGGGAAACCTCGTGACCACCATCGTGCCCCGACCCTTTCATCGCGCCGGACACGCCCGGCCCCTGTCCCGCCTTGCCCTGTTGCTGCTGGCCGCGGCCATTGTGGTCGGGTGCGCCACGCCGCGCCCGGACCCGGAACCGGCCCCGGAGCCCGAACCCCGCGTGGATCTGGCCGAACTCCCGCCGGAGGTCCGCGCCAGCCTGCTCCTGAGCGAGGCGCGCTCGCGCCCGGAACCGGAGACCATCCGGGGTGCGATCGAAGCCGTCCTGGCACTGGACCCGGCGACGCCGGATCAGCTGGAGCGGGCCGACACCCTCTGGACCGAGCTGCCCGACGCCGAACGGGACTCCCAGGCCGGCCGCCTGCTGGGCGCGCGCCTGGCGGCGGCCCAGCGCGACTGGGACCTGGCCCGAGAGCGTCTCGGAGCGGACGATCCGGACGATCCGACGCGTTCACCGGAGGTCTATCGTGAAGGCCTGTCGCTCCACGCCCGGCTGCTGGAACACGAAGGCCAATGGTATCAGGCCCTGGACGCCCGCCTGCGCCTGGACGGGCTCCTGATCATGGAGCCGGATCTGCACAGCGAGAACCAGCAGCGCTTGTGGGGTCTGCTTGCGGCCCTGCGCCCGGCCCAGCGCGAACGAGTGACCGGCAACCACCCGCCGGATGGCGATGCCTGGGTCAGCCTGTTCCGGCTGCTGCGCGGCGCCGACACGCTGGACGCGGCACGCCAGGCCGCTGGCCAGTGGCGGGAACGCCATCCCTCGCACCCGGCCAACAGCCTGCTGCCGGAGCTGCTGGCGTCCCATCCCCTGACGCCGGACGCACCCGGCGACACTCTGGTGCTCCTGCCCCTGTCGGGCGATCTCGGCGAGCTCGGCAACGCCGTCCTGGACGGCATCACCCGCGCCTACTACGCAGAGGGGACCAGCAACGGGCGCCTGATCGTTCGCGACACTCGCGGGGAGCCGGATGCCGCGGCCGCGCTCTACCGGCGCGGCGTGGAATCGGGCGTCGCGCGCATCATCGGCCCACTGCGGCGCGAATCGGTTCAGCAGGTCGCAACCAGCGATCAGGCCGTTCCATCCGTGCTGCTGAACCGGGCCGGCACCATTGCCCACGAAGCGATGACCACGCTGGCTCTGAACCCGGAAGAGGACGCCCGGGCCGTGGCCGATCGCGCCGCGCGCGCCGGCTGGCTGCACCCGCTGGTGATCCTGCCGGAGGGGGCCTTCGGCGATCGCGTGGCGAGCGCCTACCAGGCGACGCTCGCCGAGGACGATCGACGCCCGCGCGACGTGATCCGGGTCCAGCCCACTGCGGGCGAACTGAACGCCACCATTGGCAATGCCCTGGGGATCCCGCAAAGCGAATCCCGCATTCGCGAGGTGGCGCGCCGGACCGGGCTGGAACTGGAGGCGGATCCGCAGGTACGTGCCGATGTGGACCATCTGTTCATCGCCGGGTCGGCCCCGCAGGTGCGGCGTATCGTGCCGCACGTGCACTTTCACCGCGCGAGCCACCTGCCGATGATGGCGACGGCCCATGTCTATTCGGGCCGTCCGGATGCGAATCGCGATGCCGACCTGAACGGGATCGTATTTCCCGACGCGCCGCGCCTGTTCGACCGAGTAAGCCCGCTGGGCGAAGAAGCGGACGCCGGCGACGAGGCACTGCCCCGTTTTGTCGCCCTGGGGATGGACGCGCTGCGCCTGAGCCTGCGCCAGGAAGCGGTGCGCAGCGCCCCGCATCACCAGCTGGTCGGCGCCACCGGGACCTGGGGCCTGAACCCGTTCAATCATGAATGGGTGCGGGAGCCGGCCTGGGCGCGCTTCGAGCGCGGCGAACCCCGGCGCATCGACCTCCCCGCCGGAGGCTCCTGAGTGTTTCGCCCGGGCGTCTCGGGACAGGCCGCCGAGGACCGGGCCGCCGCCTACCTCGAGACCCGCGGCCTGGAGATCCGGGCTCGCAACGTCCGCCGCCCGTATGGCGAGCTCGACCTCGTCGCCCAGGAGGGTGACACGCTCGTGCTGGTGGAGGTACGCAAACGCAGCCACCCCGGGTTCGGGGGCGGCGCGGAGAGCATCGACCGGCGCAAGCAGGCGCGCCTGCTACGGGTCGCCGAGGCCTATTTACAGGAGCATGCCTGGAACGGGCCGGTGCGTTTCGATGTCATGACCCTGGATGGTCGCGACCGGATCGACTGGCTGCAGGACGCCATCCAGGCACCCACCGATTAAGCCCACCCCATGACTCCACTGGCCCGCGAACTGGAACAACTGCTGGCACCCGGCGACCGGTTGCTCGATCCGGCGGACTGCTGGACGTATGGCGCGGACAACTCGAAGCTCCACGCGGTCCCGGACGCGGTGGCCTTCCCGCGCGACGCGGATACCGTGCGCGAGCTGGTGCGACTGTGCCGGCGGCTGGGCGTTGCACTCACCTGCCGGGGGCGCGGGACGGGCACCACGGGCGCCGCGGTGCCGGACCACGGGGGGCTGGTGGTGTCCTTCGAGCACATGAACCGCATCCTCGAGGTGGACCCGGACAATCGCTGGCTGATCGCGGAACCCGGCGTCACCAACGGCGAGATCCAGCAGGCTGCGGGACGCCACGGCTTTTTCTGGCCACCGGATCCGACCAGCAGCGCCTACTGCACCCTGGGCGGCAACCTGGCGTACAACTCCGCGGGGCCGCATGCGGTGAAGTACGGCACCCCGAGAGACAACACCCTGGGCCTCGCTGGCGTCGCCGGAACCGGGGAGGCCTTCCGCACCGGGGTCCACACCACCAAGGGCGTCGTGGGCTACGACCTCACCCGGCTGCTGATCGGCTCCGAGGGCACGCTGGCCGTGATCACGGAGGCCACGCTGCGCCTCACCCCCAGGCCGGAGGCGACCCGCCTGATCCAGGCGGTATATCGCGATGTCGGCGGCGCTGCCCGCGCCGTCTCGCGCCTGATGGCCCGAGCGGAAGTCCCCTCGGCACTGGAATTCATGGACCACTCCGCCATTGCCATGATTCGAGACTATGATCCGGACTGCCCCCTGCCCGCGGACGCCGGCGCCATCCTGATGATCGAAACGGATGGCACCGAGGCCGGTATCGACGCCACCACCGCCGGCGTGCGCGCCGCGGCCGAGGGCCCCGGTTGCCTGGAGACCCACAGCGCCGACACCCCCGAGGCGGCACAGGCCCTGTGGGCCGTACGCAAGGCCCTGTCCCCGGCGCTGCGGACCGTGGCGCCGAAGAAGATCAACGAGGACGTGGTCGTGCCGGTCTCGCGCATCCCCGAGCTGATCGCGGGCCTGGACCGCCTGGCGACGGAGCACGCGATCAAGATCGTGAATTTCGGCCATGCCGGCAACGGCAACATCCACGTGAACCTGCTGGTCAACCCGGACGACCCTCAGGAACTGGCGGCGGCCGAACGCTGCCTGGACGGGGTCTTTACGCTGGTCCTCGCGCTCGGCGGCACCCTGTCCGGGGAACACGGCATCGGTCTGGTCAAGCGGCCCTATGTGGCGCGCGAGTTGGACCCGGTGGCTCTGGGGCTGATGGCGGGCATCAAGCGCGAGTTCGATCCCGACAACATCCTCAACCCCGGCAAGGCACCCGGCCCGGCCTGAGGCGACGCCCCCTTCGTACGGCACACATCCCCGGAAAAGAAACGGGCCCCATACGGGGCCCTGCGCACTACTTGACGACCTTGAGCGACGGCCCCTTGCGCCTGGGCGCCGGGGCATCCTCTCTGCCCCCGCCATCACCGGACCCATCCGGCGGCGCGCCTGGACCATCGTCCTCGGGGCCGGGCCCCGGCTCGCTGCCGAACATCATGCCCTGCCCGTTCTCGCGGGCGTAGACCGCCAGAACCGCCGGCATCGGCACGAACACATCCATCGGGTTGCCAGCGAAGCGGGCCGAGAAGGCCACGGCGTCGTCCCCGATATTCAGGGCCTGTACCGCGGAGGGACCAACGTTCAGGGTGATCTTGCCCTGATCCACAAAGGCCTCGGGCACGACCACGCCCTCGACCGTGGCGTCGACCAGGATATGCGGCGTGAAGCCGTTATCCGTGACCCACTCCCACAGCGCGCGGAGCAGATAGGGGCGCGACGAAGTCACAGGCGCAGCTCGCGCTCGGCCTCGGTCAGACTCACCTGGAAAGACTCGCGCTTGCACACACGGTCGGCGTATTCCTGGATCGCCTGCGGCAGCGAGGTCAGGTCGATACCGACCGCCGGAAGCCGCCACATTACGGGGGCAATGGCACAGTCGACGATGGAGAACTCGTCACTCAGGAAGTACGGCTTGAGTTCGAAGATCTCCGCCGAGCTCACCAGGCTCTCGCGCAGGATCTTGCGTGCCTTGGTCAACCCCGAGCCGGAGGCCTTGTAGACCGCGTCCAGCCCCTCGTACCAGTCGCGTTCCACGCGATAAAGCGCCAGCCGCGCGGCCGCCCGCGAAACCGGATCCACCGGCATCAACGGCGGATGCGGAAAACGCTCGTCCAGGTATTCGGTGATGACATGCGTCCCGTACAGGGCCAGATCGCGATCCACCAGGGTCGGGACCTCGTTGTACGGATTCAGATCGGAGAGATCCTCGGGCAGCTCGTCCGGCCCGAGATTCACGACATCCACGGCGATGTCCTTCTCCGCAAGGATGATGCGCACCCGGTGGCAGCGCACACAGTCGTGAGCAGAAAACAGGGTCATAACGGAACGACGGTTGGCGACCAGCGCCATGGCTTTCTCCCTAGCCCGGCCAGGCACGAGGCCACGCCGGGCAGACGGTCAATAACACCGGCGCGCGATCATCCTTGATCAGTGCGCCGGCGACGGTTCAGGCCGCCTAGTGTACGTCTTTCCAGTACTCCTTTTTCAAGAAGTAGGCCAGGATCGTGAAGATCCCGAGGAAAATCAGGACGTACAGGCCGATCCGCTGGCGGTCCAGCTGCATCGGCTCGCCCATGTAGGAGAGGTAGGTGACGATGTCGCGCACGGCGCGGTCGTATTCGCTGGGCGTCATGCTACCGGAGCGCACCAACTCGAGACGCTCGTTGCCGTCCTCGTCGACAACCTTCTCCTGCCAGCCCTGGAGCTCCCACAGCACGTGCGGCATGCCGACGTTGCTGAACACGGTATTGTTCGCGCCCAGCGGACGCGACTCATCCACATAGAAGCTCTTCAGGAAGGTGTAGACCCAGTCCTCGCCATGGATGCGGGTGGTCATGGTCAGGTCGGGCGGGACCACGCCGAAGGCCTCTTCGCCGTAATCGTCGCTCATGGCGTTCTTCATCAGCGAACCCACACCGACCGGATCACCGGCTTCGTCGGTCATGAAGATGAAGTTCTCTTCCATGTGCTGCTCGGTGAGCCCGATATCCCGCGCGACGCGGTTGTAGCGCATGTACTCCGTGGAGTGGCAACCCATGCAGTAGTTCATGAACAGGTTGGCACCGCGCTGCAGCGAGGCCTCATTGGTCACGTCAATATTGGCCTTCTCCAGGTCACCGTCGTACCCGGCCGCCGAGGCGGCCGGGACGGTGAACAGGGCCGCAGCGGCCAGGAACGTAGTTGCAATCAGCGTTTTCATTACGAAGTCACCCTTTCCGGAACGGCACGGTCACGGCCCAGGCCACGCGCGAAGGCGGGGGCCACCATGGTCACGAACAGATACACGGTCGGAATCAGCCAGGACCACATGATCAGACTCGCGTCACTCGGATCGAAACGCAGGATGTCGTAGATCGTGTAGATGCCCACCACCACGGCGAATGCGATCAGGCTGAAGACCGCGGAGCGTTCCTTGCTGAGGAACCACAGCAGGAAGAAGAACGCGAAGTAGACCGTGGAGAAGCGCAGGCTCATCTCGCTCACTTCCGTGGTGGCCTGCTGCAGACCCAGCCAGCCGAGGATCACGAAGGCCACCACGAACACCGCCAGGTTGAACTTGGCCGCGAACGAGCGGTAGCGCATCGACAGTACCGGATTGCGATCCAGCCACGGGATGAAGAACAGCATCACCACCGCAAGGCCCATCGCGACCACGCCGAGGAACGGATCCGGCACGGATCGCAGCACCGAATACATCGAGGTGAAGTACCACACCGGCGGGATGAGATCCGGGGTGACCAGCGGGTCGGCCGGGATCATGTTGTCCGGCTTCAGGAACAGGCCGCCACCGGTCGGGAAGAAGAACATGATCACGGCAAAGACCATCAGGAACACGCCGACACCGACCAGATCCTTCACGGAGTAGTACGGGTGGAACGGGATGCCATCCTTCGGGATGCCGTTCTCGTCCTTGTTTTCCTTGATGTTGATGCCGTCCGGGTTGTTGGAGCCCACTTCGTGCAGCGCAATGATGTGCGCGGCCACCAGCATGATCAGCACCAGCGGCAGGGCAATCACGTGCAGCGCGAAGAAGCGGTTCAGCGTGGCATCGGAGAGCAGGAAGTCACCGCGAATCCAGGTCACCAGGTCCGGCCCGATGTACGGGATGGTCTGGAACAGGTTCACGATCACCTGCGCGCCCCAGTAGGACATCTGGCCCCACGGCAGCAGGTAGCCGGCGAAGGCCTCGGCCATCAGCACCAGGTAGATCAGCACACCGAAGATCCAGATCAGCTCGCGCGGCTTCTTGTAGGAGCCGTACAGCAGCGCCCGGAACATGTGCAGATAGACGACCACGAAGAACATCGAGGCGCCGGTGGAATGCATGTAGCGGATCAGCCAGCCCCACTCCACGTCGCGCATGATGTACTCGACCGACGCGAACGCGAGTTCCGCATCGGGCTTGTAGAACATGGTCAGGAAGATGCCGGAGACGATCTGGATGACCAGCACCAGCAGCGCCAGGGAGCCGAAGAAATACCAGAAGTTGAAGTTCTTCGGCGCGTAGTACTGCGCCAGATGCTCGTTCCACATCTGGGAGAGCGGGAAGCGGGCATCGACCCAGCCCAGCAGACCGCCCTGGATCTTGGTATCAGGATTGCTGGCCATTTAGATCGCCTCCCCGTCTTCGTCTTCACCAATGACAAGCAAGGTGTCCGTGCGGTACATGTGGCGCGGGATCACCAGGTTGGTCGCCGCCGGCATGTTGCGATACACGCGGCCGGCCAGGTCGAAGCGGGAGCCGTGGCAGCCGCACAGCCAGCCACCCTGCCAGTCGGAACCCATCTCGGGGTCGCCGATCTCCGGGCGGTAGGTGGGCGAGCAGCCCAGATGGGTGCAGATGCCGATCACGACCAGGAACTCGGGATTGCGCGAACGGTGCTCGTTCTGCGCGTATTCCGGCTGCTGGCTCTCGACCTCGGACTCCGGATCACGCAGACGGTCGGTCACCTCGGACAAACCGGCGATCATCTCTTCGGTGCGTCGCACGACCCAGATGGGCTGGCCGCGCCATTCGACGCTGACACGCTGGCCCGGCTCGACAGCGGACACGTCGAACTCGACAGGGGCCCCGGCCGCCTGAGCGCGCGCGCTGGGCTGCAAGGACGCCAGGAACGGGGCCGCGACAGCGGCGACCCCGGCTCCGCCTACGACAGATGTCGCGGCGACGAGGAACCGGCGCCGGCCTCGGTTTACGCCTTGGTTTGCCATGTTTGTCTCTCCAAACAACGTGTTGAAATCGTATTCCCGCAGCCACGCAACCAAGGCGCAGCCTGAACGCGAGGGGCCTTGGCCGCACGCGCGAATACCCATCTGGGCGGGCTGTAAAATCCGATAGAATTCCCGAACACGCTAATAAGGTCAAGTAGATTACTGCCTTAAGACCGAGCATTGCGCTTGGTCACGCGCGCCAAAAACCTCTATAACCAACTGATTACAGAAGGGCGCGGACGGGGCATCCGGCACGCCCCCAAAGCGAACAGGCTGCACTGCAATCTCGCACGCGGTCGCGTGCGGGCGGGATCGCCCCCGCTCAGGCGGGATTGTCGATCTCGATAAACTGGTGTTCGAGACCGAAGCGCTCCGCGCACCACTGGCCCAGGGCCGGGGCCCCGTAGCGCTCGGTCGCATGATGTCCGGCAGCGAAGTAGTGCACCCCCAGCTCGCGCGCCTCGTGGGTGGTCTGCTCGGAGATCTCGCCACTGATATAGGCATCCACTCCCTGTGCCGCGGCCTCGGTAAGCAGGGACTGGGCCCCGCCGGTACACCAGGCGATGCGGCGGATGGGATGGTCACCGGCCTCCACGCACAGCGCCTCGCGCCCCAGCACGTTGCTGATATGCGCCTGCATGTCGGGCGCCGACATCACCCGCGCCGGGCTCCCCACCTGGCCGACGCCGTCCTCGCGCAGTACACCATCGATCGCGAATCCCAGGCGCCCGGCCAACTGGGTGTTGTTGCCAAGCACAGGGTGGGCATCCAGCGGCAGGTGGTAGGCGACCAGGTTGATGTCATGCGCCAGCAGCAGGCGCATGCGCTCGCGCTTCATGCCGGTCACCTCCTGCGGTTCGCCCTTCCAGAAGTACCCGTGGTGCACCAGGATCAGGTCGGCCCCGGCCTCCACCGCCGCCTCCACCAGCGCCAGGGAGGCGGTCACCCCGCTGACGATCCGACGGATCTCGCGGCGCCCCTCCACCTGCAGACCATTCGGGCAGTAATCGCGGAAGCGCTCCGGCTCGAGCTCCGCATTCAGTGCCTGCATCAGTTCATCGCGATTGACCACGGCGGGATCCCCTGTTGAACGCTGATTCGGTATATTCGGCATATGGTGAATTTCTCTCGCTTTCTGCTGCAAGCCGCGCTGACCGGCATTGCCCTGGCCGTGGTGATCGCGGTGTTCTTCCCCGAGATCCTCGGCCGCGACGAATCCGGCGCCGATCTGCAGGTCGCCGAACCCGTGCCGGCCCCGGGCGCCACGGGTGCGCCGGCCAGCTACGCCGACGGCGTACGCCGCGCCGCGCCCGCGGTCGTCAACATCATGACCTCGCGCACCATCGACCGGCCCTCCGGCCTCGGCCTGCATGAATTCTTCGGCCAGCCCCTTCCGCCGGGTGAACAGGAGCAGTCCAGCCTCGGTTCCGGGGTCATCATGACCGAACAGGGGCACATCCTCACCAATCACCACGTGATCGAGGAGGCTGATGCCATTGCCATCATGCTCCCCGGCGGCGAGGCCCACCCCGCCGAGATCATCGGCATCGATCCGGATACCGACCTTGCCGTTCTGCGCGTGCGCGCGCCGGGGCTCGGTGTGGCCACGGTGGGGCACTCCAGCGACCTGCGGGTGGGCGACGTCGTGCTCGCCATCGGCAACCCCTTCGGCGTCGGCCAGACGGTGACCCAGGGGATCGTCTCCGCCACCGGGCGCAACCAGCTCGGGATCAACACCTTCGAGGACTTCATCCAGACCGACGCGGCGATCAATCCGGGCAATTCCGGCGGCGCGCTGATCAATGCGCGCGGCGAGGTCGTCGGCATCAACACCGCGATCTTCTCGCGCTCCGGCGGCTCCCACGGCATCGGCTTCGCGATCCCGGTGGATCTGGCGCGCAGCGTGATGACCGAGATCATCGAACAGGGCTATGTCGCCCGCGGCTGGCTGGGGATCGAGGTCCAGGCGATGAACCGCGAACTGGCCGAATCCTTCGGCCTGGACACGCCGCGCGGCGTGCTGGTCGCCGGCATCCTGCGCGAGGGGCCTGCGGAAGAAGCTGGAATCCGACCGGGGGACATCATCACCCACCTGGACGGCAGCAGCGTGAACACCCCGCGAGAAGCGCTCAACGTGATCGCCCGCACCTCGCCCGGCGCGACCCTGGACATCCGTGTCCAGCGCGAGGGCGAGGACGTCGAACTCGCCGCCACGGTCGCCCAGCGACCCATCTGACGACGAACCGCTAGCGCCCGCGTCGCCTATCCACCGGCCGGTGAACTGACCGTGGTCAGTACCGCGGTCAGCAGCAGGATCGACGCGACCAGGCCGCCCTCCAGCGCGATACTGCGGCGCAGCCGTCCGGGAGCCCCGGGTTCGCCGCGCTCGAACGCCGGTACCAGCCGCCACTTGTTCGCGGCGGCCAGCAGCAGGAGCAACCCGACGATCAGGACCTTGCCGATCAGGAACTGCCCATAGCCCGAGGTGAGCAATGGCGTGACACCGCCCAGCAGCAAGGCCGCCAGCACCACACCGGCAAGCACCAGCAGCCCGACCCCGAACACCGCCACCTGGCCGAAGCGCGCCAGGATGCGCGCGGCATCACGACCCGCCGGCGGGTGCCCCGCCAGGCGATACAGCGGCCACAACGAACCGACCCAGAAGGCCGCGGCCAGCAGATGCAGCACCAGCAGCCCTCCCAGCAGGGCGCGCGGCTCGTCCACCGTGTGCCCGACCTGCACGAAGGCGAGCATCACCAACAATACGCCGGCAAGGCTGAGACCGTAGCCCAGCCCCGGCAGCCGACGGGCATCCAGCAGGATCGCCTGCACCAGCAACAAACCGCTCACGGCCAGGACCAGCCGGGTTCCCTGCGCCCCCTCGAACACCATGCCGAGCAGCATGGGGTCGAAGGCGGCCGCACCATTGCCACCCCCGAGGTATCCGGCCTGCAGCGGCCACTGGACCAGCGCCAGCACGATCGCGACCCAGGCCGCGATCGCACCCATGCGGCTGGCCGCCCGACGTTCCGGATCGGGCAGATCCGGAAACGCCAGGCGAAACAGCACCGCCCCGGCCGCCAGCAAGGCACCGGCATAGAACCCGGCCGCCACCAGCATCATGGCGACCGTCCAGGCATCCACATCGGACAGCGCAGACAGCCAGGCCACGGCCTAGTTCTCCACCGTGAAGCGGAAGCTCCCGGACATCATGTGGCCGTCGCGGGCCAGACCGCGCCAGCGCACCTCGTAACGACCCGGTTCCAGGTCGCCGGCCGGGCGCACATGGTACTCCTCGGTCGGATCACTGCCCGGCTCGTTCTCCAGAGACACGCGGCCTTGCGGGCCGATCACGTCGAACTGGGTGATGCGCATCGCGCCATCGAAGTGAATCCCGATCTCCTCCGGGGTGCCCTGCACCGTGGAGCCATCCTCCGGGACCTGTCCCATTTCGCCCTCGTGGGCCAGCAGGGGGCTGGCGAAGGCCAGCAGCAGGGCCGCAAGGGCGGAACGCAGGATATTGCGGTTACCAATCGTCATCATGTCGTCCTCAAGTTGTTCAAGTGCAGTCGTGTCGTGTCGGAATCCGCCGGCCACAGGCCACCGGGGGCCGCCTTGCGGCGCTCCCGGTGCCCGCACCGGTGGAAACTCAGTGGTTGTGGCCTCCGTGGCCGTTGTGTCCTCCATGCCCCCCGTGGCCGCCATGGCCTCCGTGCCCGCCATGCGCATCGCGGCTGGGGGTCGGGAGCCCGTCGGAATCCGCACCCGCGACCTTGCCGCGGCGCACCGGATTGCCGAAATCCGGATCGCGGCTCACGCGGCGGGCCACCTCCCCGTCCGGGTGCCAGTACCAGCCGGGATCGCGGAAGTCCCCGGGCTCCAGGTCGTCGCGCACCTTGATCAGGGTGAACATGCCGCCCATGCCGATGTTGCCGAACGGCCCCTGGCCCATCCCCATCGGCAGGGTGTTCTCCGGCCCGCGCATGTGGCCGCCGTCGGTATGGTCCTGGTGATCCGCCATGCCGTGTTCGCCCATGGCCATATAGCCGGGCAGCAGCGTACGGATCTCCTCCTCGAGGCCGGACTGGTCCACACCCAGGGTGTTGGCGATGCCGTGCCCCATCGGGTTCATGGTGTGGTGGGACATGTGGCAATGGAATGCCCAGTCACCCGGTGGCGCGACGAACTCGATATCGCGGGTCTGGCCGACCGCAACGATCTCGGTCGTCTCCTTGCGCCACTGCGCGCGCGGCCAGCGACCGCCATCGGAGCCGGTCACCTCGAACGACACCCCGTGCACATGCATCGGGTGGTTCCACATCGACAGGTTGCCCATGCGGATGCGCACCCGCTCGCCGGTCTTCGCCACCAGCGAGTCGATGGCCGGGAAGACCTTGGAGTTCATCGACCACAGATCGAAGTCGACCATGATCGACGGGTCCGGCGTGCGCGTGCCCGGGTGCAGCCCCCAGTTGTGCAGCAGGATCGCGTAGTCGCGGTCCACCGGCTCGATCTCGCCGTCCTTCGGGTGGATGATGAACATCCCCATCATCCCCATCGCCATCTGCACCATCTCGTCGGCATGCGGGTGGTACATGTGCGTCCCGTGCTGGTTCAGCTCGAACTCGTAGACGAAGGTCTCCCCCGGGTGGATCGGCGGCTGGGTCACGCCCTTCACCCCGTCCATGCCCGAAGGCAGATGGATGCCGTGCCAGTGCACCGAGGTGTACTCCGGCAGGCGGTTGGTCACGTAGATGCGAACCTTGTCGCCCTCCACCGCCTCGATGGTCGGCCCCGGGGTGGTGCCGTTGTAGCCCCAGCACTTGGCCACCGAACCGGGCGCGAACTCGTGCTCGATCTCCTCGGCGACCAGGTGGAACTCCTTCACGCCGTTGTTCATTTCGTACGGCAGGGTCCAGCCGTTCGGCGTATGCACCGGCATGTAGCCCTGTTCGGTGCGTTCGCCGGGCGTCGCATCGCCCTCGTTGTGGTGCTCGTGACCCGTTTCGGCCATCACCCGGGTCAGGGTGGTTGCCGGCAGCATTGCCGCGCCGGCGGCCAGCAGGAAGTTACGCCGTTTCATCAGTGATGCCCTCCGTGACCGTCGTTGCCGTGGTCACCGTGGTCGCCATGGTCATGATCTCCGTGATCCCCGTGATCCCCGTGATCCCTGTGATCCCCGTGATCCCCGTGATCCCCGTGATCCCCGTGATCCCCGTGATCCCCGTGATCCCCGTGATCCCCGTGATCCCCGTGGTCCCCGTGGTCCCCGTGGTCCCCGTGGTCCCCGTGGTCCCCGTGGTCCCCGTGACCGCCGTGACCGCCGTGACCGCCGTGACCGCCGTGACCGCCGTGACCGCCGTGACCGCCGTGACCGCCATGGTCTCCGTGATCCATCGCGGACGGGTCATGTTCGAGCGCGTCGGTTTCGAGATAGCCCTCGTCACCCGGCGCCCCGCCCGGCAGCTCGCCGGCCACGGTGAAGGCCAGGTCGACCCGGGCCCGCCAGTACTCGCCCAGTGCGGCCACCGCGCGCTGCCAGTCGGCCAGCTCTTCCTGCTTGGTCACGAGCAGGTCGAAGACATCGTCGAACATGAAGTTCACGCGCTCCTGCACGCGCTCCAGCTCGATCTCCCGGGCCGGCAGCAGTTCGTAGCGCTTGGTGCCGAACTTGTCGCGGTGATGGGCCAGGCGGACGAAGTGCTGGTGCACATCGGCGGTGACCGCCTGCTCCAGCCGGGCCCGGCGGGCCTCGCCGTCCTCCAGCCGCGCCTCGGCGCGGGCGATGCCGGCCTGGTTCTGGTTGAAGATCGGCAGGGTGAAGGAGATACCTCCGCCCCACAGGCGGGTGCCGTCCGTCTCGCGCTCGAACTCGATACCGGGCTCGATGTCGCCCAGCCAGCGATAGCGGCGCACCAGGGCCACACCCTCGGTCAGCCCCTCCAGGGCATGATCCAGGGCCCGCAGGTCCAGACGCTGCTCCAGGGCCTGCGCGACCAGGGCATCGCGATCCTCCACACCGGCCAGCGGCAGTGGCAGCTTGCCGGGGACCTCCCAGCCATCCACCTGGCCGGGCAGCCCCATCAGGTGGGCCAGGCGCAGACGGGTTTCGCGCTCGCGCTGCCGCGCATCCTCGAGCTTCAGCCGGGCCTCGGCCGCACGGATGCGCAGCTGTACCCGCTTCAGGTCGGGGATGTTGCCGGCGTCATAGAAGCGCTCGCCCAGCAGCGAGCCGAGATCCGCGGCGCGGGTCTCCAGCGCCTGCACCTGCGCCCGCTGGCGCGCGGCCACCGCGTCATACCAGGCACGCTCGGTGTCCGAGGCCAGGGCCACCATGCCTTCGGCCAGCTGCAGACGTGTGGACTCCCAGTGGGCCTCGGCAATGTCCTGACGCGCACTGCGCATCAGCAGGCCGGAAATCCCCCAGGCCAGGCCGACCCCCGTCTCGTTGCCGCCACCGCCCTCGGGGCGCATCACCGACAGCGACAGGGTGGGATTGGAAAACTGGGCGGCCTCGACCACGTCGGCGGCCGTCAGATCCAGCTTGGCGTAGGCCTGCTGCATGCGCGGGTTGCGCCACAGGGCCTGATGAATGGCCTCCTCGAGCGTCAGCTCGCCGGAGGGGCGGGGCATCTCCGACTCGGGCAGGTCGATCCCCTGCACCGAGATGTCCTCCGCCAGTTCGGAGCGGTCCAGCTCGGGCGCGGTGACCGCACAACCGGCGAGGAACAGCACCGAAACGACGGGGAGCAGCAATCGGGTTGCTCGCATCGTGAAAATCTCCTTGATCGGACTTCGATTCCGCATCCCGCGCGAACGCGCGACACGGCCTTGCCGCCCGCCGGCACCGAGTGGAACCCGGACGTGCGGACAGCCCCGGCGCTCGGGCCGGTACAGTCAGATCAGGAGAGGATCGGGGGTCGGTATAACGCGGCCGCGGGCGGGCCGCTCTGGAAGGAATACAGGCGCATGGCCTGCGTGACCGGGGTCAGCAGATGCATGCCGGTGATGGACAACAGGCCCTGGCAGTGGCTGCAGGCCGAGCAACTCGCCAGGCAGGCGCCATCCACGCAATCCGCGTGCACGATCACCCCGCTGGCGTCGGAGGAATCCGAAGTGTCTTGGGTGTGATCGTCGGCATGCCGAGTATCGGCGTGACCGTCCTGCGCATGGTGATCGTGGTCGTCACCGTGCGCGTGATCATGGGAGTGGTCGTGGGCCGCGTGATCCGCGGGCTTATCGCCATGCGACTGGGCCCCATGCATCGCATGCCCAGCGTGACTGCCTCCCTCGCTCGCGACGGCTGCAAGTGCCGGCAGGCCGGCAATCGCCAGCACCAGCATCCAGCACAGCAGTCGATGGAAGACCCGTTTCACGTCGGCCAAACCCTCATCTCAGGAGGCATCACCCCGATAACCCGCCGATACGCTACCACAGCCAACAGCCCCCGTAGGAGCGGGCTTGCCCGCGAAGCCCCCGCCAAAGCCGGATGCGGGCAGGGGCATTCGCGTGCAGGCACGCTCCCACACACATTCCCGTCGCCGCATCGGCGAGAGAGTCGCCGCCTACTCCGCCAGCGCGCGCTCGAATGCTCCTGCCCGCGTCCGGCTTTGGCGGGGGCTTCGCGTGCAGGCACGCTCCCACACACGTTCCCGTCGCCGCAGCAGCGAGAGTGTCGCCGCCTACTCCGCCAGCGCGCGCTCGATCACGTCGCGCAGGTCGCGCGACAGTTCGAGCGCGGCGAGGCGTTCGAGTTCCGCCCGCATCTGTTCGCCGCGAACGCTGTCCACCTTTTGCCAGCGCGTCAGCGGCTGGGCCAGGCGCGCGGCGGTCTGCGGGTTCATCGCGTCCAGCTTCTCGACAAAGCCGCCCATGCGACGATAGCCCTCGCCGTCTTCCTGGTGGAAGTGGCGTTCGTTGCGGGCCATGAACGGCCCGAGCACCGCGCGCACCCGGTTCGGGTTGGTCCAGCGGAACCCGGGGTGCTCCAGCAGCGCCTCCAGGCGCTCGAAGCCTCCGGGGACCTGGCTGCCGGCCTGCAGACCGAAGTACTTGTCCAGCACCAGCGGGTCGTCGCGGTAGCGCTGCTCGAAGTCCGTCAGCAGCACCTCGCGGGCCTCGTGATCCAGTTCGTTCACCGCGTTCAGCGCACCCATGCGCATGGTCATGCTGCGCGCCTTCTGGTACTGCGCCAGGGCCTCGGGCACCGCGGCCTGGTCGCGGGCCGCCACACGCAGCGCCAGCAGACGGTTGCGCAGCTGGCGCAGGCCCATCGCCTCGGCGGTGAAGGCACCATTGTCCACGTCGTCCAGCTTCGGCTGGATCTGCTGCATCGCGCCGGTCAGCGGGGCATAGAGGCGCTTCTCCAGGTCGTCGCGCTCCATGCGCAGGCGCACCGGATCGACGCGCTCGAACAACTCGGCCAGCTCGCGCGTGGGCGGCAGCTGCAGGATGGTCGCCAGCAGCACCGGCTCGATCGCCGGATCCTCGATCAGGGCGTGCAGGGCGTGCTCGATGGCGGCCTCCAGCGCGGAGTCGGCGGCGTCGTGCTCGATGCGCGCACGGATGGCGCGACGGAACAGGGTCTGCGCGGCCTCCCAGCGGGCGAAGGCATCATCGTCATGCGCCAGCAGGTGCGCCAGTTCGTCCACGCCCTGGTTGGCGTTCAGGATCACCGGGGCGGAGAAGCCGCGTAGCCAGGAGATCGCGGCCACCTCGGCGGACAGGTCCTCGAAGCAGAAGGTGTGCTCGGCGGCGTCCAGCTCCAGCACCCATTCGTCGCGCGCGGCTTCGTCGCCGTCCCGGCGCGCGCGGATGCGCTGGCCGTCGGCATCGAGAAAGGCCATGCGCACCGGGATCACCACCGGCTCCTTGTGCGCCTGGCCCGGGGTCGGCGGGGTCTCCTGCGCGAGTGTGATACGGGCCGGTCCGCCGGGGCCGTCGAACGCGGTGCCTGCGGTCACATGCGGCGTGCCGGCCTGGGTATACCAGCGCTTGAAACGGGCGAGATCGCGCCCGCTGGCCTCGGCCATCACCGCGACAAAGTCGTCCGTCGTCACGGCCTGGCCGTCGAAGCGCTCGAAGTAGAGGTCCAGCCCGCGACGGAAGGTCTCGCGCCCGATCAGGGTGCGCAGCATGCGGATCAGCTCAGCGCCCTTCTCGTAGACGGTCAGGGTGTAGAAGTTATTGATCTCGGCGTAGTGGTCCGGGCGCACCGGGTGCGCCAGCGGGCCGGCGTCCTCCGGGAACTGGAAGGCGCGCAGCATGACGACATCGTCGATGCGCTTGACGCCGAACAGGGTGCAGTCGGTGGTGAACTCCTGGTCGCGGAAAACCGTGAGCCCCTCCTTCAGCGACAGCTGGAACCAGTCACGGCAGGTCACGCGGTTGCCCGACCAGTTGTGGAAGTACTCGTGGGCGATCACCGATTCGATGGCGACAAAGTCGCTGTCGGTGGCGGTGTCGGGGCTGGCCAGCACGTACTTGGCGTTGAACAGGTTCAGACCCTTGTTCTCCATCGCCCCCATGTTGAAGTCGTCCACTGCGACGATCATGTACACGTCCAGATCGTATTCGCGGCCGAAGGCCTCCTCGTCATAGCGCATCGCGCGCTTCAGCGAGGCCAGCGCATGGTCGCAGCGATCGGCGTTGTGCGCCTCCACAAACAGCTCCAGCGCGACCTCGCGCCCGGACATGGTGGTGAAGGTGTCGCGCTGGCAGGCCAGATCCCCGGCGACCAGCGCAAACAGGTACGACGGCTTGGGGAACGGGTCCTCCCACACCGCGTAGTGGCGCCCGCCGTCCAGCTCGCCGGCCTCCACGCGGTTGCCGTTGGCCAGCAGCACCGGATACTGCGCCCGGTCCGCTTCCAGGCGCACGCGGTAGGTGGTCAGCACATCCGGACGATCGGGGAAGAACGTGATGCGGCGAAAGCCCTCCGGCTCGCACTGGGTACACAGCATGCCGCTGGAGGCGTACAGGCCCTCCAGCGCGGTGTTCTGCTCCGGGTGGCAGCGGCTGACGATCTCCAGCCGCGCCGCCTCCGGCAGGCCGTGCAGCAGCAGGCCCTCGGCGTCCTGCTCCAGCAGGCCCTCGCCCGGCTCCGCGCCATCCACCGTCAGCGACGCCAGCTCCACACCATCGCCGTAGAGCCGCAGCGCCCCGTTCGGCTCCGCCGCCTGCGGGTTGCGGCGCACCGCCATGCGCGTGGTCACCTCGGTGGTCGCCGCGTCCAGCTCAAAGTCCAGCTCCAGGCTCTCCACCACAAACGCCGGCGGCTGGTAATCGCTCAGATAAACCGCCTGGGGACTCGCATCACGCATTCCAAACTCCAAATCATCAATAACCGTTCAACACGTATCACGCCCACGCGGTCCACACCCCAAACCCGGACAAGGACCCCGTCATTGCGAGGCCCCGCAGGGGCCGTGGCAACCTCCATCCGCACCCCCCACGCTTCTCCGTCCCGGCCCGGGCCACCCCCACAGATCGCCACGTCGCTACGCTCCTCGCGATGACGCCGATTATTCCCCCGTCATTGCGAGGAGCGCAGCGACGAAGCAATCTGCCGGCCCGAAACCACCGGAGCCCTCGAATCCACCGCGCTGCCAGCCGCAGGAGATTGCTTCACCGCCTTCGGCGCCTCGCAATGACGGCGCCGGGGATCTGGCGCTGCGCGTCCAATCCGTTAGCATACCGCGCATGGAATGGATCGATATCTGCTTCAACCTCACCCACGAATCCTTCAACAAGGAACGCGACGAGGTCCTCGAGCGCGCCCGCGAGGCCGGCGTCTCCTGGATGCTGATCACCGGCGCCGACGCCCACCAGAGCGAGAAGTGCCTGGAGATCGCCGACCAGTACCCGGACTGCTGCCGCGCCACCCTGGGCGTGCATCCGCACCTGGCAAAGCAGTGGACCGACGCGATCGCCGCGCGGTTCAGTGACCTCGCCCGCGCGGACGCCAACGTCGTCGCCATGGGCGAGATGGGGCTGGACTACAACCGCGACCACTCGCCGCGCCCGCAGCAGCGCATCGCCTTCGAGGCCCAGCTGGAGCTGGCCGCGGATCTCGGCCTGCCGGTGTTCCTGCACGAGCGCGACGCCCACCACGACTTCGCCCAGATCCTGCGCCGCTGGCGCGACAAGCTGCCGGCCGCCGTGGTGCACTGCTTCACCGGCGAGGCTGACGCCCTGGCCGAATACCTCGACCTCGACTGCCACATCGGCATCACCGGCTGGGTCTGCGACGAACGCCGCGGCACCCATCTGCACCCGCTGGTCCCGCGCATCCCGCGCGGCCGCCTGATGATCGAGACCGACGCCCCCTACCTCCTGCCGCGCACCCTGCCCAAGGGCAGCGGCAAGAAGATCGGCAACGGCCGGCGCAACGAGCCCGCCTTCCTGCCCCACATCGGCGAATACGTGGCCCAGCTGCGCGACGAGACCCCGGAAGACCTCGCCACCCACACCACCGCCACTGCCCGCGCCTTCTACAACCTGCCCGCAACGGCCAGTGCCTGATACCCCGGACAGCGGACCGCAACGGGTCGCGCTGGTCACCGGCGCGGCGCGCGGGATCGGCCTCGGCATTGGCGAGCGCCTGGTGCGGGATGGCTGGCAGGTGGTGCTGGCCGATATCGACGGCCCCGAGGGCGAACGGGCCGCCGCGCAACTGGGCCCCGCCGCCCGGGCCATCACGCTGGATGTCCGCGACGAGGAACAGGTCCGCGAGGCCATCCGGCGCACGGAGGAATGGCACGGTGGCCTCGATGCCCTGGTCAACAACGCCGGCATCAGCGACCCGCACTCCGGGCCACTGGATGAGCTGGAGCTGGCCGACTGGCAGCGCTGGCTGGATACCAACCTCACCGGCGCCTTCCTGCTCGCCAAGCATGCCCTGCCCCTGCTGCGGCGCCGTCGGGGCGCCATCGTGAACATCAGCTCCACCCGCGCCCTGCAGTCAGAGCCGGACACGGAGGCCTACGCCGCCAGCAAGGGCGGGCTGGACGCCTTCACCCACGCCCTGGCCATCAGCGCCGGGCCGGAGGTCCGCGTCAACGCCATCCGCCCCGGCTGGATCGACACCCGCAGCCCTGATCAGCAGCAGGCCGAACCGCTATCCGCACAGGACCACACCCAGCACCCGACCGGCCGCGTCGGCCAGCCCGCCGACATCGCCGCCCTGACCACCTTCCTGCTCGGCCCGGACGCAGGCTTCATCACCGGCCAGATCTGGAGCGCCGACGGCGGCATGACCCGCCGCATGATCTACACCGACTGACGCCATTTGGAGGGAAAGAGTAGCCCTAAGCCCGCAATCGACCTTCCACACACTCTGTTGGTCGGGTGAGATCCGCCACTTACCGAGACCCGACCTCGTTATGCAGCTCGCGCTGGTCTCGAGAGACCTCGGCCCGGATCAGCTCGGATCGCAGGCTGGAAGCAGGTACCTCGAAACGTTCGAGCGAAGCCCCCCAGCGCAGGTGCTCCGCAAAGTCCACGTCAGTTAGCCGGTAGGCCCGGCCGAGTCGCTCGGTCGGCATCACCCGCTCGGCAACCTCAAGGTCGTTATCCAGCACGGCCAGAACCTGAATCGACGCGTCGCTCGTCGCGTCTCGAAAGATGTAGCCCTCACGGAAACCGAAAAGCAGTCGGGCCTGCTCCTGGCTGCGCGCCTCCCAGATATCGACTGCCCGGTCGACATACGCCCGGCGATGCACCGCATGCTTTGCCCGTTCCTTGGGGTCGGTCATCCCCTCCGCCTTCAGGCGGTCCCGCAGTGCTTTCGTCTTCTCGCGGTGCACGAGCAATGTGCTAACCACCCCAAGGTTCTCCCAATGGTGCCGGCCGATCTGATAGACCCAGTCGGAAAAATATTTCCACGGATCCTGAATTTCTCGGGTCTTTGCCATCAATACGCTTCCGGTATCAGGTGTTCCATTTGTTCGAGAAGTGCTTCAACGGCCGCTGATGGCCGCACAAAACGCTTCGAGAGATTGGGGCCGGCAATGGCCCACCGCTTCGGGCGGGGTGGATCAACATAGAGGAGGTAGACCGGGTTCTTCCTTGGAGCACCGTTCTTCTTCGGCTCATGCAGCCCCACGCAATTCCCTTGCGGAATCACATGCCAGGGCGTTCGGGTCAGACGAGACCCAATCACCAGGCCGGCTTCATCAATCGCCACTTCCGGCCGCATGCGATCAAGAGGGTGCAGCTCCGGATCGCTCGATTCATCCGGAGATTTGAGCCACTCCCTGTCAATGCTATCGAGCCCCAGAATCTGGTCGCGCGGCCACAGCTCCCCCGTTTTCACGCTCACCACGTCCGAGCGGATGTTCGATCCCCGAAAGCGTCGATGCTGATTACGCAGAATCGACCACCCCTCTACGTACAACACCGCGTCTTTCACGAACAGCCTTTTCGCCACTAGGTCCCGCTCGGTGATTGCACCCCGCGCGTCCTGGTACATGAAGCGCAAGCGGTGATCCCCCACCCACAATTCCACTTTTGCCTCCGCACGAAAGTTCGGCTCTAAAGCTGAGCATGGCCCGGATGTCCGCCGGGGTCCACCTTCAGGTTTTGCATGGCCTTAGAGGGTCAGACCTCGCCTTTTGCCTCCAGAAAAGGGCCTCAGACTAGAAAACACAACCATGGATCGATCATGCTTTTAGCAGTCCAAGTGCACGAACGCCACCGGCCGTACTTGGGCAACCCATAAGTCGAGCTCTTGGGAATCATTCGTTCGACACGTAGGTACCCGTTGGCGCGTTGCCGCCGATGACCTGCGGGCGCAGGATATTGGGTCTGTTGGCGAAGGGTGCGGGGATTGTGCGTATGAAGACTTCGGTGATTCTGACCGTGATCGGGCCGGACCGGCCGGGGCTGGTGAGCGCGGTGGCGGCGCGGGCTCGGTCGGCGGGCGGCAACTGGCTGGAAAGCCGGATGACGCAACTGGCCGGACAGTTTGCCGGAGTGGTACTGCTGGAGGTGGATACCGAGAATGCCGACGCGCTGGAGGCCGCGCTGCGCGGGCTGGCAGGCGACTCGCTGCAGGTGCATATCCAGCGCGGCAGCGAGCTGCCCCCGGCGGCGCGGCATCCGGTGGTGCTGGACCTGATCGGGCACGACCGACCGGGGATCGTGCAGGACATCACCGCCGTACTCTCGCGCCACGGCGTGAGTGTCGAGACGCTGGAGACGGCCTGCGAGCCGGGCTCGATGACCGGCGAGCCGATGTTCCGCGCGAAGGCCCGCCTGGGCGTGCCGGAAGGCCTGGACCTGCACACGCTGCAGGACGACCTGGAGGCCCTGGCCAACGAGTTGATGGTCGACCTCGAACTCCACGACCCGCTGCAGGAACCACCCGAGGCCGTGGCCTGACCGTCTCCCGACGCAGGTAGGCAACATCCTGCAATCGCAGGGTGCCGTTGAGCGCAGCGAAACGCACCACTCCCTGCGCGGTCCGAGCCCCGATGCGATTCGCTTCGCTCATCGCATCCTGCGACGTGGCGACGGGCAGACCCCGTTCCAATCAGGGTGCTGCGCGGTGGCGGCGGGCGGCGTCGAGGCGGCGGACGAAGTCCTGCATCAGGGTGGTGTAGAGGGTTTCGCCGAGGACCTTGTCCTCAATGCCGGCGTCGAGGTTGGGGTTGTCGTTGACCTCGATGACCATCACGCCGCGCGGGGTCTGCTTGAGATCGACGCCGTAGAGGCCATTGCCGATCAGGTTGGCGGCCTTGACGGCCGTCTTGACCACGGCGGCGGGCACGTCCGCCAGTGCCAGTGTGCGGAAGCCGCCCTCGCGCGGGCCGCCCTTGGCGTCGTGGTTGACGATCTGCCAGTGCTTGCGCGACATCAGGTACTGCGAGGCGTACAGCGGCTGGCGGTTGAGCACGCCGATGCGCCAGTCGAACTCGGTGTAGACGAACTCCTGGGCGAGGATCAGATCGCTCTCCTTCAGCAGCCGCCGGGCGATGGATTCCAGCTCGGCGCGGTCGTTCGCCTTGAATACGCCGCGCGAGAAGCTGCCGTCCGGGATCTTGAGCACCACGGGATAGCCGATCTGTTCCTCCGCGCGCAGGATGGTCTCGCGGTTGAGGATCACGGTCTTTGGCGTCGGCACGCGATGGGCGGCCAGGCGCTCGGCCAGATAGACCTTGTTGGTGCAGCGCAGGATGGAGTCGGCATCGTCGATTACCACCATGCCCTCGGCCTCGGCCTTGCGCGCGAAGCGATAGGTGTAGTGGTCGATGGCGGTGGTCTCGCGGATGAACAGGGCGTCGAACTCCGCCAGTCGTGGCAGATCGCGCGCCTGGATCAGCTCGACATCCATCCCCTGTTCCTGCCCGGCGCGGGCGAAGCGCTTGAGCGTGGCCGGCGTGGACGGGGCCATCGCCTCGTCCGGGTTGTGCAGGATGGCCAGCTCGTAGCGCGCGCTGCGTGCCCCGCGGCGGCGGCGCCAGGGTTTGGAGAGGTAGCGCTCCAGCGCGGCGAAGAAGGCCGGCTCCTGCTCGGGTTCCAGCGCGTTCAGCGCGAACGAGCGAAGGGCGTGGATCTGCCAGCGTCCCTGAAGCCGGAACTCCACCCGGAACATCGGCGCGGGGAACAGGGCGAACAGCTGCGCGGCGATCTCCTGCAGCGCCGGCTCGTCGCACTGGCCGAACAGCACGGTCAGCTCCAGCCGCTCGGGCTGCACGCCCTGGCGGCTGCGGCCCAGAACGCGCGCCACGCGCTCGTCCAGCTCCTCGGTATCCAGACTGTAAATGGACTTGCGCGACAGGTCCTGCAAGGTACGCACGCTGGGGATCACCCGGTGCCCGCGCGCCTCCGCCAGCAGCGAGCCGTAGTACCCGGCGGACAGGTAACGCTGGCTGCGGCACAGGTTGATCACACGCAGGGTGGCCGGGTCGTCGGCGGCCGGGCCGCGCAGGTAGTCGTCGATGGCCATGACCGGAAGGTCGGGGAAGTGCGGCTTCCAGTCCGCCCGGCGCTCGACCAGGATGCGGTGCTCAGGCATGCGCGCCCTCCGCCGCCCGGCGCGGGCCGACGATCACCGCTGCCTGCAGGCCCGCGCGGCCGTAGCGCGCCATGCGCTCGAAGTCCGCACGCGCGATCGGCATGTTCACCGAGTCCACCGCGCGCTCCCCTTGCTCCACGTCCACGAACGGGTCATGCACGTAGACAAAGCGCTCGTCGAAACCCGTCACCGTGACCCAGTGCGGGAAGCGCTCGGCATACAGCCGCACGCTGCTGATCAGAACCACCGGCACCCCGCCATCGCCAAAGCGCGCCTCCAGCTGGGACACGTTCACCGGGCCGTGCACCACCGGCACCCCGAGCTGTTCCAGCTCCTCGACCATGTCCTCCTGCACCAGCTGCATCACCTCCTTCTTCTCCGCGCTGCGCACGGAATCCGCGAAGGCCACGCCGCGATCGCGCACCAGCAGTTGCACCTCGAACCCACGATGGGCGGCCGCCAGCGCGAGCCCGTACGGCCCGCAGCCGCCGTGGCCCGAGGTCATAAAAATCGTGGTGGCGTCGCGCCACAGGCGCAGCTCCAGGCGCCGGTCCAGCTTCAGCGCCGGGTCCACCGCGCGCATCGCCATCATCAGCGCAGCCGGGCCACAGGTGAACTCCAGCGTCTGCGCGTAGTACGGGGCGCGTACCAGCGCCGGATCGGGGCCGGTCGCCAGCGACTTCTGCAGCCGCAGCGCATCCATGTGGTCCTCGTAGTAGTCGTCGATGGTGCCGAGGTCGCGATACCCGAGCCCGCGGAACAGGGCCAGGCTGGCCGCATTGTCGCGCCGCACCTCCAGACGCAGATCGGTCCGCCCGTGCTGGCGCGCCGCGTCTTCCGCCGCCTCCACCAGGCGCCGGCCCAGCCCCTGGCCGCGCGCCCGCGCGCTGACCGCAATCGAGTACAGCCGCGCCAGCGACGTACCACGACTGAACAGCAGCATCACGTAGCCGAGCAAGCCCTCCCCACCGGGACCCTCCGCCACCAGCGTGACCGCATGCCCACGCGTGAGCAGGTAGCGAAACTGCCGCCGCGAGATGCGATCGATCTCGAACGCCGCATCCTCCAGCGCCACCAGCGCCTCCAGATCCTCCAGCGTGGCCGGACGGATCAAGGGCGATTCTCCGGCGGGCGCGACCCGTTGCTTGACCTGCTGGCTCACGCTCCTCTCCCGGCGGCGGCCCGACCTCCATCGTAGCGCAACCACCAGGCGCCAATAGGCCGCTCCAGCAGGAATATTTGCCGACGGCAAGACCCCGGCTAACGTAGTGCCCCGGACAGTTCGTCCAGGCCGCCGATGGTGGCCGTGGGCTCCCCGCCCCAGGGGTCGAACAGACCCTGCCGCGCCCGGTCGAGCCAGACCGTACGCATGGCCGCAGCCTGCGCACCGATCACGTCGAAGGGGTTGCCTGAAACCAGCCACGCCTGCTGGGGCAGCGCATTCGCCCGCTGCAGGAAATGCCGGTACACGCGCGGGTCCGGCTTGAAGCAGCCGATCTCGTCCACGCTGACGAGATCCTCGAAGCGATCCTCCAGGCCGGCGTTCCGCAACAGCCCGCTGACCGTCTCAGTGGTCCCGTTGGAGAACGCGAACAGACGGTGTCCCTCCGCCCGCAACTCGTCCAGGGCCGACCCCGCATCGGCGAAGGCCGGGAGCTCTCGGTAGCACCGCAACAGCTCCGCCTCCTGCTCCGCTTCGAGCGCGATACCCAGTACCTCGCAGCAGTACCGCAGCGCCTGCTCGGTGCAGGTATCGAAATCCGCGTACGCCCCCATCAGCCCGCGCCGGAAGGTGTACTCCAGCTGCTTCTCGCGCCAGGCCCGCGCCAGCACCGGTGCCCGCTCGCCCATCCACCCTTCGAGCGTCGCCGTAACCCCCTGGGTATCGATCAGCGTCCCGTACACATCAAACGCCAGCGTCTGCCGCATAGCCCCTCCCGGATGTAACCACCAAACCGCCATCTCGCACTACCGGCCGCAAGATGCCAGTATGAGAATTCCGCTTGCGCCGGTCATCGCCCCCCAGCGATACCAGGAAGATGGTGACATGAAGATCAAAGACCTTATTGACGAAGCCGAGTCCCTGCCCGTGGAAGAGCGCGCTCTGGTGGTCGATTCCCTTCTGCGCAGCCTGAACCCGCCCGATGCGGGCGTGGACCGCAAATGGGCGGAGGTCTCGCGGAAGCGCCTGAAAGAGATCCGCTCGGGCACAGTCGAAGCGATTCCGGGCGAACAGGTCTTCGAGAGGATATGGAGCCGGTTTGAACGATGAGTTTTCGCTTTCACCCGGAAGCGGAGCAAGAACTCACCGAGGCCGTTCAGTACTACGAAGAAATCGAGCCCCGCCTCGGGAACGATTTTGCAGTTGAAGTGTTTGCAGCGGTGCAACGCGCCATCGCCTACCCGCGTGCCTGGACCGTTCTGGAGGGCGAAGTGCGGCGCTCATTCGTGAAGCGGTTTCCGTATGGGGTTCTCTACGCAGAAGAGGACGGGGGCATCCTGATTCTCGCGGTCATGCACCTGCACCGCCACCCGGATTACTGGAAGGAACGCACACGGGAAGGCTGATGACTGCCCCCCCAGACAGCGGCAGCCATGCGGCTGGCCAAGGATCTGGACATGCGGGTACGACACGGCACACTGAGTGCGATGTCCCGTCAATCGAAGCACTGGAGTCGTCGATGAGCATGCAGGAGACCATTACCCGGAAGCTGGAGGAGCGCTTTGCGCCCGAGCATCTGGAGGTGGTGAACGAGAGCCACATGCACAACGTGCCGCCGGGCTCGGAGTCGCATTTCAAGGTGACGGTGGTGTCCGAGGCCTTTCGCGACCAGAAGCTGATCGCGCGGCACCGGCTGGTGAATCAGGCCCTGGCCGACGAGCTGGCCGGGGGCATCCATGCCCTGGCGCTGCACACGCTGGACCCGGACCAGTGGTTCGAGCGTGCCGGCAAGGTCGCCGACTCCCCGCCCTGCATGGGTGGCGACGGCGGCAAGGCCTGATCGCTTGTCGATGACGGCTAACGCCGCGGCCGACTCGGTCGTGGATGACATCCTGCGCGCCCGGCTGGAAGCGCCGGGGCTGATGGACCTGCTCGGCCAGATCGAGGCCAGCCTGAACCCGGTGGCCAGCCACCCGCCGCTGGCGGGTGTATCCGAACACCTGGGGCCGGACCGCCATATCGTGCTGTGGCTGATCGACGGTTTTGCCACCCGCTATCGCCGCCACACGCCGCTGCTGGGCGCGGACTACGTAACCGACCTCGAGACCGTGTTCCCCAGCACCACGGCGACCGCGATCACCAGCATCCTGACCGGGCGCGCACCCGCGCAGCACGGCCTGCTCGGCTGGCACACCCGGCTGCCGGCTGCCGAGCGCACGCTGACGGTGCTGATGGGCCAGGAGCGCGACGCCGAGGACCGCCCGGCCACGCTCGGCTACCGCGAGCTGACCGGCCGCGTACGGCCAGACCGCCTGGTCGACCGGCTCGGCTGCCACACCACCATGATCGGCCCGGACTGGATCGGCGGGACACCCTACAACCGCATGATGAACGGCTCCGCCGCGTTCATCGGCTTCGAGGACCTGTCCGAGCTGCCGGCACGGGTGGCCGCGCATGTGAACGCGACGCCGGGGCCGCATTTCACCTACGTCTACTGGTCGGAGCTCGACCACCTGGGCCACGCCTACGGCCCGGAGAGCCCGGAGGTGGAGCGCCATCTGAAGCAGCTGGACCTGGCCTACACCGCGACCTGCGCGCAGATCCAGCGCCCGGAGAGCGTGTTCCTGACTACCGCCGACCACGGCATGCGCACCATGGAACGCCGCCTGGACCTGCGCGAGCACCCGGCGGTGCAGGCCTGCCTGCGCCACCGCCTGACCGGCGAGCCACGTGCCGCCATCGCCCATGTCCGCGAAGGACGCGACACGGACTTCCTGACGGCCCTGGACGCCGCCTTCGGCGCGGACGTAGCCGCAGTCCCCGCCGCGGACTGGCTGGGGCCCGGCACGCTGGGCCTGCCCCCGGGGCATCACCGTGAGCACCCCGAGCTGCGGGCACGCGCCGGCGACTACCTGCTGCTGCCCGCGGAGGACGCCTACCTGGTGGACCCGCCGGACGACGACGAGGGGCCGTTCTTCGTCGGCGCCCACGGCGGCCTGTCGCCGGAAGAGCGGCATATTCCCCTGTTTCTTCGGAATATCGGCCAGTCGCGGTAAACTGCCGGGTTCTGTGCCGGTCAAACGGGCTGGCGCTGGCTGAAACAAGACTGTCCCGAGATCCCATGAACGACACCGCCGACCAGACCTACAACAACGCCGCCCAGCACCTGATCGAGCTGGCGAACCGGCTCGCCGATGACGGCCAGGCCGCCGAAACCGGCGACGTCGCCGACGGCCTGCTGGCCGGTGCCGTGCACTTCTGGCTGTACAGCCGCCAGCCCTGCGGCGATCCGTTGTGCGAGGACTGCGCCCCGTTCTCGGACGCCGAGAGCCGCCTGGCCATGCTGCACGAGCTGATCGACGAGCTGGCGCGCGACAGCGACTACTTCCACGCCACCACCGACACCACCGTCGGCCACGCCTGACGCGTCATACGCGAGCCGATGCCGGTCACGCCCTTTCGCCCCGCGACCGATACCTGGTTCGGCGAGGCCTTCGGGCAGGCGACCGCGATCCAGTCGCGCGGCTGGCCCGCGATCCGGGCCGGCCATCACTGCCTGCTGATCGCCCCCACCGGCAGCGGCAAGACTCTCGCCGCGTTCCTGAGCGCAATCGACCGCCTGACCGGCGAACCCGCGCCCGACGCCCGCCGCGGCTACTCGGTGCTGTACATCTCGCCGCTGAAGGCGCTGGCCACCGACATCGAACGCAACCTGCGCGCCCCGCTGACCGGGATCGCGCAGACCGCCACGCGCTTGGGTGATGATGCCCCGCGCGAGCCGGTGGTACACATCCGCACCGGCGACACCCCGCAGGCCGAGCGCCGCGCGCAGGCGCGCGAACCCGGCGACATCCTGGTGACCACCCCCGAGTCGCTGTACCTGCTGCTGGGCTCGAAGGCCGCCGAGAACCTCGAGTCCATCCACACTGTGATCATCGACGAGGTACATGCGCTGGCCGGCAACAAGCGCGGCGCGCATCTCGCCCTGTCGCTGGAACGCCTGGCCGAGCGCTGCGGCGAGGACCCCCAGCGCATCGGGCTGTCCGCCACCGTGCACCCGGTGGAGGTGGCGCGCGGCTTCCTCGGCGGTGATCGCGAGGTGGAGGTGATCGACGCCGCCGAGCCACCGCGCCTCGACTTGGAGATCCTCGCCCCCGAGGAACCACCCGCCGAGCACGCACCCGCCACCGTCGAGGGCCCGGATACGACGAGCCCCTCAGCCGGCCCGATCCCGTCCGGCTCCATCCTCGGCGCGGTCTACGGCCAGGGCACCGGGCAGCTCCCCACCGCTGGCGGCGACCGCGCCGCACGCCTGGAGCCGCGCCTGCTGGCCGCGATCCTGGAGCACCGCTCCACCATCGTGTTCGTGAACAGCCGCGGGCTGTGCGAGCGCCTGGTCCAGCGCATCAACGAGGCCTGGCGCGAACAGCAGCCGGAGGATGCCGAACCGGTGGAGGACCTGGTCGCCGCCCACCACGGCAGCGTGTCCCACGAGCGCCGCGCCGAGATCGAGGGCCGGCTGAAGACCGGGCGCCTGCGCGGCATCGTCGCGACCAGCTCGCTGGAGCTGGGCATCGACATGGGCGCGGTGGACCTGGTGATCATGGTCGAATCCCCCGGCGCGGTCGCGCGCGGGCTGCAGCGCGCCGGGCGTGCCGGGCACGGCGTGGGCCAGGTCTCGCGCTCGCTGCTGCTGCCGCGCTTTCGCGGCGACCTGCTCGAATGCGCGGTGATCGGCGAGCGCATGCAGGCCGGCGCGCTGGAACCGATCCACGCCCCGCACAACCCGCTGGACGTGCTGGCCCAGCAGCTCGTCGCGATGGTCTGCGAACGCCCGCGCACGGTGGACGAGCTGCATGCGCTGGTCCGCCGCGCCGCGCCCTGGCGCGAGCTGTCACGGCCGCTGCTCGAGGCCACGCTGGACATGCTCTCCGGCCATTATCCCAGCACCGACTTTGCCGACCTGCGCCCCTGGCTCGCCTGGGACCGCGCCCGCGACGAGCTGACCCCGCGCCGGGGAGCGGCTCTCGCCGCGCGCCTGAACGCCGGGACCATCCCGGACCGCGGGCTGTACGGCGTGCACGTCGGCGAGGGCGGGCCGCGCATCGGCGAACTGGACGAGGAGATGGTGTTCGAGCTGAAGACCGGCGAGAACGTGACCCTGGGCGCCAGCACCTGGCATGTGGAGGCGATCACCCGCGACCGCGTGCTGGTCTCCCCCGCCCCCGGCGAGGTCGGCAAGCTCCCGTTCTGGCATGGCGACGGCCCCGGCCGCCCGATCCAGCTCGGCCAGGCCATCGGCGCCGCCACCGAGCGGCTGGCACGCATGGGCCGCGCCGAGCGCACGGCCTGGCTCAGGGAACACGCGCCACTGTCGGAGGCGGCGGTGGAGGCCCTCTGCGACTACATCGACGAGCAGCGCGAGGCCACCGGGCAGCTGCCATCCGACCAGCGCATTGTGGTCGAGCGCTTCCGCGACGAGGTCGGCGACTGGCGCGTCTGCATCCTGACCCCGTTCGGCGCGCGCGTGCACGCCCCCTGGGCGCTGGCCCTGCAGGGCGCACTGACCAGCCGCTCCGGCTTCGAGGTGCAGGTGATGTACACCGACGACGGCATCGTGCTGCGCCTGGCCGACAGCGAGGACCTGCCCGAGCTGGACGCCTTGTTCCCCGACCCGGATGAACTGGAGGAGGCGGTCACCCGCGAGCTGGGCAACTCCACCCTGTTCGCCAGCGCCTTTCGCGAAAACGCGGCGCGCGCCCTGCTACTGGTGCGCAACCGGCCCGGCCAGCGCACCCCGCTGTGGGCGCAGCGGCTGAAGTCGCAGCAGCTGCTGGCCTCAGTGCGCGAGTACGCGAGCTTCCCGGTGGTGCTGGAGACCTACCGCCAGGTGCTGGCCGACGTGTTCGACCTGGACGCCCTGCGCCAGATCCTGCGCGGGGTGCAGGAACGCCGCATCCGCGTACACGAGGTGGAGACGCCGCAGGCCTCGCCGTTCGCCCGCAGCCTGGTGTTCGCCTACGTCGCGGCCTACATCTACGAGCAGGACGCGCCGATGGCCGAGCGCAAGGCCCAGGCGCTGACGCTGGACCGCGGCATGCTGGCCGAACTGCTGGGCCAGGCCGAGCTGCGCGAGCTGATCGACCCCGAGGCCCTGGCCGAGCTGGAGGCCGAGCTGGCGCACGCCACCGAGGCGACCCGGGTGCAAGACGCCGACGCGCTACACGACCTGCTGCGCCGGCGCGGGGACCTGACCCCGGACGAGGTCGCGGCCGCCTGCGCCGAGGCGCCGGGGCCGTGGCTGGAACAGCTCGCCCGGTCCCTGCGCACGGTGCAGGTGCGCATCGCCGGCGAGTCGCGCTGGATCGCGGCCGAGGACGCCGCGCTGTACCGCGATGCCCTCGGCGTGGTGCCCCCGCCCAGCCTGCCCGCCGCCTTCCTGGAACCGCCGCAGCGCCCGCTGGAACAGCTGCTGCGCCGCTACGCCCGTACCCACGGACCTTTCCGCAACGAGGACCTGGGCGCTCGCTACGGCCTCGCGCCGGGCGCACTGCTGCCGGCGCTCGAAAGCCTGGAACGTGCCGGCGTGCTGCTGCGCGGCGAGATCCGCCCGCAGGGCACGGGCGAGGACTGGTGCGAACTGGACATCCTGCGGCGGCTGAAGCGCCGCACCCTGGCGCGGCTGCGCGACGAGGCGGCCGCGGTGGACGCCCGTGCGCTGGGCCGCTTCCTGCCCGCCTGGCAGGGCCTGACCGAGCCCGGCCGCGGGGCCGGTGCCCTGCGCGACACGCTGACACAACTGGAGGGCATCGCCCTGCCCTGGTCCGCCTGGACCGCCCACGTACTGCCGATGCGGGTGCGCGACTTCTCGCTGGATGCGCTGGACCGCATCACCGCCTCCGGGGAATTCGTCTGGGTGGGCAGTGGTGCGCTGGGCCAGCGCGACGGGCGCGTCGCCTTCCTGCGCCGCGAACAGGCGATGGTGCTGCTGGAACCGGAGGCCGATGCCACGAATACCCTCGCCAACGACGACCCGCTGGCGCAGGCGATCCTGGAGACCCTGGACCGGCGCGGCGCCTGCTTCTACCTGGAGCTGGAACGCGCGGCCCGCAGCGCACAGCCGGACGCCCGCCAGGACGCGATCGAGGCCGCGATCTGGGACCTGGTCTGGGCCGGGCAGATCACCAATGACACCTTCGCGCCGCTGCGCAGCCTGGGCCAGCGCAGGACCTCCGCGCGCGGCCGGCGACGCCCGGGACAGGGTCTGGCCGGCGGGCGCTGGTCACGGGTCGCCGAGCTGATCGACCCCGGCGTGTCGCTGACCGAGCGCGCCCGCGAACAGGCCGAGAACCTGCTGGCCCGCTACGGTGTGGTCAGCCGCGATATGGCCCGCGCCGAGGGCCTGCCGGGCGGCTTCGGGCGCGTGTATCCCGTCTACCGCGCGATGGAGGACACCGGCAAGCTGCGCCGCGGCCACTTCGTGGAGGGCCTGACCGGCGCGCAGTTCGCCCGCGCCGGCGCAGTGGACCGCCTGCGCGCCCTGGAACGAGCGGCCGACGACACCCCCGAACCGCAGTGGCTGGCAAGCGTCGACCCGGCCAGCCCCTGGGGCCAGCTCCTGCCCTGGCCGCAGCCGCCGGAAGCGGCCGAGGGCCGCCTGCGCCGGGTCGCCGGGGCGCTGGTAGCCCTGGCCGGCGGCCAGCCGCTGCTGTACCTGGCCGCCTCCGGTCGCCAACTGTTCGTCTGGGAGACCATCCCCGGCATCGACACCGGCGAGGCCCACGCGGCACTCGTCACCGAGGCGATTCGTCAGCTCGCCAGCAGCGCCTGGCTGCCGAAGCGCCGCGGCGTGACCATCGAGAGCATCAACGGTGAACCGGCGCGCCAGTCCCCGTTCGCCGCCGCCCTGCGCGCCGGCGGCGCACTGGGCGAGGTGCGCGGCCTGCGCCTGGAGCCACCCGCCGGCCGCCGCTAACCCAACTTGCAGGGAAAGGGCCAGGAAGGGCTTTTCACCACAGAGCGCACAGAGGACACGGAGAAGTTTGGGTCTCGGTTAACAGGAAGATGAGAAGGCTGGAAGGAGAGCTTCGGGGGTGTGGCCGATTGGGCGGCATCCCGCCGCAGGGCGGCATTCGCACCCCCCCCAGCCGGTAGGAGCCTGCTCGCAGGCGAAGCCCCTGCCCACGGTGGTGCGACCAGGAAGGTGTCAGGTGGAGAGGGCCTGCCCCAGCGCCGCCAGGAAGGCGTCGTTTTCGTCGGGGCGCCCGACCGTGACGCGCAGGCAGTCGGCGAGCAGGGGATGCGCACGGCCGACGTCCTTGATCAGGATGCCGGCGTCGCGCAGGGTGGCGAAGGTCGCATGCCCGTGTCCCTCGCGCACCCGGAACAGGATGAAGTTCGCCTGGCTCGGAAAGACCTGTTCGACGCCCGTCGTGGCCGCCAGGCGCTCGCCCAGGCGGTCGCGCTGGTCGATGATCCCCCGCGCCTGGGCATCCAGTGCCTCGCGATGATCCAGGGCGAAGGCGACGGAGCGCTGGGTCAGGGTGTTGATGTTGTATGGCAGGCGCAGCCGGTCCAGCGCGTCGATCCAGGCCGGGGTGCCGGCCAGATAGCCGAGCCGAGCGCCGGCCAGCCCCAGCTTGGAGACCGTGCGCATCACCATCAGGCCGTCATCCGCGCCGACCCGCGAGAGGAAGCTGTGGGCGGCAAACGGGGCATAGGCCTCATCGACCACGGTAACCCCCGAATTCGCGTCGACGACCGCCTCCACCGTCGCGGCGTCGTCCAACGTGCCGGTGGGGTTGTTGGGGTAGGCCAGGAACACCACGGCCGGGTTGTGCTCGGCCATCGCCGCGCGCATCGCCGCGAGGTCCAGGGTGAAGTCCGCGTTCAGGGGCACGCCAACGAACGGCACGCCCAGCGCCCGGGCCAGCACGCCGTACATCACGAAGGTCGGCTCCGGCGCCAGCACCGGTCGCCCGGATCCGGCGATCGCCGTGATCAGGATCTGGATTAGCTCGTCGGAGCCGTTGCCGAACATCAGCCCGGCGGCCTCGGGCACGCCGTGGGCGGCGCGCACCTGCCCGGCCAGGCCCAGCGCCTGGGCATCCGGATAGCGGTTCAGTTGCGGGTCGCGCAGGGCCTCCAGCCAGGCGTCTTCCAGCGCGCCGGGCCAGGGGTGCGGGTTCTCCATCGCGTCCAGCTTGATCAGGCCGGTGGCGTCGGCCACCTGATAGGCCGGCTGCGCCAGCACCTCCGGGCGCATCAGGGCGTCCGGGGTTCGTGTCGAGCGTGCGGTCATCGACTGCGCAGTTCGGCGGATCGCGCGTGGGCGGTCAGGCCCTCGCCGTGCGCGAGGGCGGCGGCGGTCTTGCCGAGCGTCGCCGCGCCCTCGGCCGAGCAGTGGATGATGCTCGAGCGCTTCTGGAAGTCGTACACCCCCAGCGGCGAGGAGAAGCGCGCGGTGCGCGAGGTCGGCAGCACGTGGTTGGGCCCGGCGCAGTAGTCGCCCAGGGCCTCGGAGGTGTAGCGGCCCATGAAGATCGCGCCGGCGTGGCGCAGGCCGGCGTCCAGCATCGCCTGCGGGTCGGCCACGGACAGCTCCAGGTGTTCCGGGGCGATGCGGTTGGCGACGGCAACGGCCTCGGCGGAGTCGCGTACCTTCATCAGCGCACCGCGCTTGTCGAGGCTGGTGCGGATGATCTCGGCGCGCGGCATCTCGGCCAGCAGGCGGTCCATGGCCTCCGCGACGCGGTCGAGGAAGGCCGCATCCCAGGACAGCAGGATGGACTGGGCCTGTTCGTCATGCTCGGCCTGCGAGAACAGGTCGGCCGCGATCCAGTCCGGGTCGGTCTCGCCGTCGCAGACCACCAGGATCTCCGACGGGCCGGCGATCATGTCGATGCCGACCGTGCCGAACACCTCGCGCTTGGCCGCGGCCACGAAGATGTTGCCGGGGCCGACGATCTTGTCCACCGCCGGGATGGTATCGGTGCCATAGGCCAGGGCCGCCACCGCCTGGGCGCCGCCCACGGTGAACACGCGGTCCACCCCGGCCACGGCGGCCGCGGCCAGCACCAGATCGTTCAGTTCGCCGCCCGGGGCGGGCACGACCATCACCAGCAGCTCGACGCCGGCGACCTTCGCCGGGACCGCGTTCATCAGCACGGAGGACGGGTAGGCCGCCTTGCCACCGGGCACATACAGGCCGGCGGAATCCAGCGCGGTCACGCGCTGACCGAGGACCGTGCCGTCTTCGTCGGTGAAGTCCCAGTCCTGCATCTTCTGGTGTTCGGCGTACTGGCGGATGCGCGCGGCGGCGGTCTCCAATGCCGAGCGCTGCTCCGGCGGGATCGACTCCAACGCGGCCCGCAGGCGCTCGTGCGGGATCTCCAAGTCCGCGACCGCAGGGCGATCGAGGCGATCGAATTTGGCGGTGTAGCGCAGCACGGCCGCGTCACCCTCGGCGCGCACGGCCCCCAGGATCTCGTCCACCGCATCGCGTACGCCGGTGTCGGCAACGGACTCCCAGGACAGCAGGTGCTCCAGGGCCTGGTCGAAGTCGGGCTGCTGGGTATCGAGTCGGGCAATGGAGGGCATGGCGTATTCCTCGGTTCAGACGGGCACGGACGTCTTGTCAGGCAGGCACGGGCGTCTTGCGGCGGGCCCGCACGGCCTCGGCCAGCAGGCGCAGGGTGGCCTCGCTGTCGTCCCAGCCCATGCAGGCATCGGTAATGCTCTGGCCATATTTCAGCGGCTTGCCGGGCAGGATGTCCTGGCGGCCGCCGGTCAGGTGGCTCTCCAGCATCACACCCATGATGCGTCGGTCACCGCCGGCGATCTGTTCGCCCAGCACCCGTGCCACCTCGACCTGCTGTTGCGGGTCCTTGCGGCTGTTCGCGTGGCTGCAGTCGACCATCACCATCTCCGGAAGCTCGGCCATGCGCAGCTCCTTGCAGGCCTGTTCGATGCTCGCGGCATCGTAGTTCGGCTGCTTGCCGCCGCGCAGGATGATGTGACAGTCGTCGTTGCCGGTGGTGGAGAAGATTGCCGAGCGCCCGGCCTTGGTCACCGACAGGAAGTGGTGCGGGCGCGAGGCTGAGCGGATCGCGTCGATCGCCACCCGCAGGCTGCCGTCGGTGGAGTTCTTGAAGCCCACCGGGCAGGACAGGCCGGAGGCCAGTTCGCGGTGCACCTGGCTCTCGGTGGTGCGTGCGCCGATCGCGCCCCAGGCGACCAGGTCCGCGATGTACTGCGGGCTGATCAGGTCGAGGTATTCGGTAGCCGCCGGCATGCCCTTGACCGCCAGATCGCGCAGCAGCCCGCGCGCCACGCGCAGGCCCTTGTTGATGTGGAAGCTGCCGTCCAGGTCCGGGTCGTTGATCAGGCCCTTCCAGCCGACCGTGGTGCGCGGCTTCTCGAAATACACCCGCATCACGATGTGCAGGGCATCGGAGAGTTCCTCGCGCAGGGTCTTCAGGTGATCGGCATAGTCCAGCGCGGCATCCACGTCGTGGATCGAGCAGGGGCCGACGATCACCTGCAGGCGATCGTCCTCACCGTGCAGGATGCGATGGCAGGCCTGGCGTGCCTCGAACACGGTGTCGGCGGCCGCATCGGTGATCGGCAGCTCCTCGCGGACGGTGTCCGGGGCGGACACCTCCTGGATTTCGCGGATTCGGAGGTCGTCGGTATCGGCGGTCATGGTGTTCTCGGTTACGTCGTCGCGGGCGTGACGGCCTCCCGCAGGCCCTCGATGAGATTTTGAATGGTTCTATGTCGCATCTTCATGGCTGCCTGGTTCACGATCAACCGGGAACTGATAGGGGTAATCAGTTCCAGCGGCTCCAGGCCATTGGCCTTGAGGGTGTTCCCGGTATCGACCAGGTCCACGATGTAGTCGGCCAGACCGACCAGCGGCGCCAGTTCCATCGAGCCGTAGAGCTTGATGATCTCGACCTGACGGCCCTGCTGGGCGAAATAGTTCTGCGTGATGTTCACGAACTTGGTGGCGATGCGCAGGCGCTGCTGCGGGTCCGGCTGCTGGCCCGGGCGCCCGGCCAGCATCAGGCGACACTGGGCGATATGCAGGTCCAGCGGCTCGTACAGCCCCGCGGCCCCATGCTCCATCAGGACGTCCTTGCCGGCCACGCCAATGGATGCCGCGCCGTGCTGCACATAGGTGGGCACGTCGGTCGCGCGCACCACCACGATCTTCACGTCCTCACGGTTGGTGTCGAGGATCAGCTTGCGCGTCTTGTCCGGATCCTCCAGCAGTTCAATCCCGGCGCTGGCCAGCAGCGGCAGGGTGTCCTTGAGGATACGGCCCTTGGACAGGGCGATGGTCAGGGCGTTGGGATCCATCATGGGTCAGGCGTTCGTCCGGTTCCGTGTGAGTCGCGTATCAGACCGGCTCGCGACGGATGGTCGCGCCGATCTGGCTCAGTTTTTCCTCGATGCACTCGTAGCCGCGGTCGATATGGTAGATGCGGTCCACCTCGGTCTCGCCCTCGGCCACCAGACCGGCGATGATCAGGCTGGCCGAGGCCCGCAGGTCGGTCGCCATCACCGGCGCGCCGACCAGCCGTTCCACACCCTCGACGATCGCGGTATTGCCCTCGATCGTGATGTGCGCGCCCATGCGCTGCAGCTCCAGCGCGTGCATGAAGCGGTTCTCGAAGACCGTCTCCACCACCGAGCCGGTGCCCTCGGCGACCGTGTTCAGCACCATCATCTGCGCCTGCATGTCGGTCGGGAAGGCCGGGAACGGCGCGGTGCGCAGGTTCACCGCCTTCGGCCGGCGGCCTTCCATGTCCAGTTCGATCCAGTCGGGCCCGGTATCCACGCGGGCACCGGCCTCGACCAGCTTGGCCAGGACCGCATCCAGTAGCTCGGGACGGGTATTGCGGCAGCGTACGCGCCCTCGGGTCACGGCCGCCGCAACCAGGAACGTACCGGTCTCGATTCGATCCGGCATCACGTCGTATTCGCAGCCGTGCAGGCGTTCCACGCCCTGCACCCGGATGGTGTCGGTGCCGGCGCCCTGGATCTTCGCCCCCATCGCCGTCAGGCAGTCCGCCAGATCGATCACTTCCGGCTCGCGCGCGGCGTTCTCGATCAGAGTCTCGCCCTCGGCCAGGGTCGCGGCCATCAGCAGGTTCTCGGTCCCGGTCACGGTGACCTGGTCGAACACCACCCGCGCGCCCTTCAGGCGATCCGCGCGCGCATGGATGTAGCCGCCGTCGACATCGATCTCGGCGCCCAGGGCCTCGAGGCCACGCAAGTGCAGATTCACCGGCCGCGAGCCGATCGCACAGCCACCCGGGAGCGACACCTCCGCCTCGCCGAAGCGCGCCAGCAGCGGCCCCAGCACCAGGATGGAGGCGCGCATGGTCTTCACCAGATCGTACGGCGCCACGCACTGGGTCAGCGTGGTCGGGTCGACCTCGATGCGCATGCGCTCGTTGACCGTCAGGCTTACGCCCATGCGCCCGAGCAGCTCCATGGTCGTGGTGACGTCCTGCAGGTGCGGGACGTTGCCAATGGTCATCGGCCCGTCCGCCAGCAGGGTGGCGGACAGGATCGGCAACACGGCGTTCTTGGCCCCGGAGATCCAGACCTGACCCTCGAGTCGGCCGCCTCCGGTGATGATCAGCTTGTCCATGGGGTGTCCGGATTCACCGCCGGACCGACCATGGCCCGGCGAAACGCGCCATGATAACGAATCCGCGCGGCACTCGCCCGTTCGCCCGGGTCAGGCCACGGAACGGGCCGCGGAGTCGGTGATGATCGCCTCCAGGTCATACAGCCCCAGCAGCGGCCGGAGCCCGTCCGGCAGGGGTTCGAAGACCAGCGTGCGGCCCTGCTCCCGCGCCCGGCGCCAGAGGATGACGAGGAAGGCCACGCCGGCGCTGTCGATGCGTCCGGCCCGGGACAGGTCCACCCGTGCATGCTCCGGCAGGTGCGCCATCAGCCCGCGCGCCCGGGCCTCCAGCCCGGAGACGGTGGCGAAGGTCAGCGGCCCGCTGACAACCAGGCCACCGTCATCGGCCCGGATCTGTGCATCGCTCACGGGTTGCCGGCCCCGTTGTCCTGGATGGCATCGCCCACCGCGTCCTCGACCAGACTCTCGTCCCCGTCTTCCAGGCGCTCGATCAGGGCGTCCAGACCGTCGCGGTTGATCTCCTCGTTGAATCGGGTGCGGAAGTTGCCCACGAAGCTGAGCCCCTCGGCCTCGACATCGAAGACCTTCCATTCGCCGTTCACCGGGCGCAGCCGGTAGTTCACCTGGATGTTCGACTGGCCGGAGCCCATCACCACCTCGGTGGCCACCACCGCCATGCGTTCGTCCTGGCGCGAGCGGCGCTCGATCACGCGCACATCCTTGTCCAGATGGTCGGCCAGTTGCACCCCGTAGGCCTGCAGCAGCGTGTTCTTGAAGGCTTCGGTGAACCGGCTTTGCTGCTCGCTGCTGGCATCCCGCCAGTGGCGCGCCAGGACCAGCCGGGCCATGCCGTTGACGTCCACGCCCGGCAGGATCTTGTCCTCGATGACACCGATCACGAAGTCCGGATCCTCCTGCGCACGCGACTCGTTGGCGCGCAGCTCCTTGTACACCGCGTCGATGGACTGCTGGATGATCTCGGCGGGATTGTCGGCCTGGGCCGGCGCCGCCAGCAGCAGGACCATCAGCCCCAGCGGCAGGCTCCACATATAGTCACGCAACCGTGTCATGTCTCTTGCTCCGGGTTTGGGCGAATCAGTCACTACCCATGTTGGTCATGAAACGACCAATGAGGTTCTCCAGCACCAGGGCCGACTGGGTAAACATCAGCTCGTCGCCGTCCTGCAGGGTTTCGTAGTCGCCGCCCGGCTCCAGGGCGATGTACTGCTCGCCCAGCAGCCCCGCGGTATGGATAGCCGCCTGCGTATCCATCGGCAGATAGTCGTGCTCCGAGCGGATGGCGAGGGTCACCTCGGCGCGGAAGCGCTCCGGATCGTAGCGGATATCCGCGACCCGGCCGATGCGCACACCCGAGACCGTGACCGGGGCCCGGGTCTTGAGCCCGCCGATGTTGTCGAAGTAGCCAGTCACCGTGTAGGTGTCGCGGTCGTGGTAGTCGGTTACGTTGCTGACCTGGACCGCCAGGTAGAACAGCGCCCCGATGCCCAGCAGTACGAAGACACCCACTGCCAGTTCGAAGAAACGTACCTTCATATTGCCACCCTAGGGAAATACTGGTTGGTCAACCCGCGCCGAACATCAGCCCGGTCAGGATGAAATCGAGGCCCAGCACCGCCAGCGACGCGACCACCACCGTTTGCGTGGTCGCGCGCGAGATGCCCTCGGAGGTCGGCTGCGCGTTGAAGCCCTGGAACACCGCGATCCAGGTCACCACGAAGCCGAACACGATGCTCTTGATCACGCCGGACAGCACATCCTCGTTCCAGTCGGTCACCGACTGCATCTGCGAGAAGTAGGCGCCGCTGTCCACGCCCAGCAGCCCCACCCCGACGAGGTAGCCCCCCATCACCCCCACGGCGCTGAAGATCGCTGCCAGCAGCGGCATGGAGAGGAATCCCGCGACAAAGCGCGGCGCGAAGATCCGGCGGTACGGATTCACCGCCATCATCTCCATCGCCGAGAGCTGCTCCGTGGTCTTCATCAGGCCCAGCTCTGCGGTCAGCGCCGAGCCGGCGCGGCCGGCGAACAGCAGCGCGGTGACCACCGGCCCCAGCTCGCGCACCAGCGACAGCGCCACCACCCCGCCCAGGGCCTCGGCCGCGCCGAAGTTCACCAGCGTGATGTAGCCCTGATACCCGAGCACCATGCCGACGAACAGCCCCGACACGATGATGATCAGCAGCGAGCGCACGCCCACCGAATACACCTGGGCGAGTGTCAGGCCGAACCGACGGATGACGATATCGAGGCTCGCCAGCACCCGCATCAGGAAGACGAAGGCGCGACCGAACACCACCAGGGCGTTGATCGTGGTCCGGCCCAGCGAGGCAATCGCGTCAGTCATCGCGGCGCTCCCCCTGTCCCAGCAGGTCGTCGCGATAGGACGCGCCCGGATAGTGGAACGGCACCGGCCCGTCCGGGCGGCCCTGCAGGAACTGCGCGCTCCAGTCGGAGGCGCGCGCCTCCAGCTCGTCCGGCGGCCCGGCATCCACCACCCGGCCATTGGCGATCAGCACCACATGGTCGGAGATCGCCATGGCCTCCGCCACATCGTGCGAAACCAGCACGCTGGTGAGCCCCAGGCTCTCGTTGGTCTGGCGAATCAGGCTGACGATCTGGCCCATGGTGATCGGATCAAGCCCGGTGAACGGTTCGTCGTAGAGGATCAGGTCCGGGTCCAGCGCGATGGCCCGCGCCAGGGCGACGCGCCGGGCCATGCCCCCGGACAGCGAGGCCGGGTCCAGCTCGCGCGCCGCGCGCAGACCCACCGCCTCCAGCTTCAGCAGCACCAGTGCGTGCAGCACATCCTCCGGCAGATCGGTGTGCTCGCGCAGCGGGAAGGCGACGTTCTCGAATACGGAAAGGTCGGTCAGCAGCGCGCCGCTCTGGAACAGCATGCCCATGCGCTTGCGCAGCGCGTACAGGCGGCGGGTGGAGAGCTTCGCCACCTCCTGGCCATCCACCCAGATGCGCCCCGCGTCCGGGCGCAGCTGTCCGCCGATCAGGCGCAGCAGGGTCGTCTTGCCGCTGCCGCTGGGGCCCATCACGGTCGTCACCTGCCCGCGCGGGATACGCATCGACAAGTCGTCGAAGACCACCTTGCGCCCGCGCCGGAAACGCAGGTTCTCGATCACGATATGCGGACTGTCTGCCACTGCCGGGTCAGCCACGCGCGCTCCTCGCCATTAAGGAACTCGGAAGTCTGGCCGCCGGCCGGTGGACCGTCAAACCCACGGGGAGATGCTCATCCCATTCCCAGTAGCTGGGCGATGGTCCGAAAGTCCGACAGACGGTCCGGGCGGGCCCGCAGGAAGACCGGAGTCTCGCCGCTTCCGCCGGCCGCACCCAGGGCCTCCACCAGCGCACGCCAGCCCGGCGCGCCCAGGCCCGGCTCGGGGGTGATCTGCCAGGCTCCACCCACGGTCGTCGATCCCGTCGGGGCCGGATAAAACAAAGCCGCCTCGGCGTGGGTGATCGTATGTGGCTCACCGGGTCCATAGACCATCAGTCGCGCCAGGCCGGCCGCCTCGAGCGCCTCCCGGATCGCCGAGACCTGCGCCGCCGTCATCGGCCCCGGCGCCACCGCCTGCAGACAGGGGCCCGCGGCCTCGGCAAGCGCGAGCGCCCGCGCGGCCCCCGACTCGGGCGTGACCTCCACCGGCCACTCGAGCGTCAGCCGCAGCGCGGGGGCGACGGCCTCGCCCCAGTCGCCGAACGCGGGGGCCGAGGTCTCCAGCCACAGCGCGGCGGGCAGCAGCAGGCGGCTGTGATAGTGGGTGTAATACTCGAGTTGCCACTCGCGCGGCAGATCCTCCGGGAAGAAGCCTTCCCACCAGTCCTCGCCGGGGCCCGCGACTCCGGCGGCCTGCAGCGCCAGCGCTTCCTGATCGTTCGTCATGTCTCTCCTTCCGTGCCGTCACCGCCCGGCCATCACCACGTTGTAACCGTATCCTCGCGCAGTCTGCTTGTATCGCCCCCGTGCGCGCGGCACAGTTGCGCCATGCGCTTCGACCTGTTCCATGAACTCTCGGTGCCCGACTTCCTGCAGACCTCCGAATCGGAGGTGCTGGAGAACACCCTGCGCCTGTGGGAGCGGGCCGACCGTCTGGGCTTCGGCACCGCCTGGCTGGTGGAACACCACCTGATGCCGGAGTTCTCGCACTCCACCGCGCCGGACCTGGTCCTGGCCGCCGCCAGCCAGCGCACCGAGCACCTGCGCCTGGGGCTCGGCGTAGTGCCCCTGCCCTACCACCACCCGCTGCGGGTGGCCCAGCGGGTCGGCATGCTGGACCAGCTCTCCGGCGGTCGGCTGGACCTCGGCATCGGACGCGGCTTCTCGCCGCGCGAATATGCCACATTCGGGGCCGAGATGAGCGAGTCCCGCGCGCGGGTCGATGCCGGGCTGGACGCGCTGCGCCAGGCCTTCGCGACCGGCCGCATCACCCAGGACGGCCCGTTCCATCACCTGGACGACGTGCCCGTGATGCCGCGCCCGGTGCAGGCCCCGCACCCGCCGATCTGGACCGCCGCGGTCAGCCCGGAGTCCTTCACCTGGGCGGCCGAGCAGGGCATCGGGGCGCTGGCGGGCCCGTTCAAGCCCTGGCAGATGATCCGCGAGGACATCCGCCTGTACCACGAGGCCTGGGATGCCTCGCGCGCCGATATCGCCCATCCGCCGCGGGTCGGCATGACGCTTGGAGTCCTGTGCCTGCCGGACGGCAAACGCGCCCGGCGCGAGGCCAAGCCTGCGTTCGAGTGGTTCTACCGCCACATGTTCCAGCAGACCCTGCCGGTGCTGGAACGCCTGATCGAGGGGTACGACTACTACCGTTCGCTGGGCCGCTTCCGCCACCTGGTCAAGGCCGGGATCAACCTCAAGATCCTCGACATGCTGGGCATGACGCTGGTCGGCACGCCCGCCGAGTGTCGCGAGCGCATCGAGGGACTGCGCGAGGCGGGGGTCGACCAGGTCCTGCTCGCCTTCGGCGCCGGCGCCGTCCCGCAGGCCCTGGCCGAGGAGTCCATGGACTGCTTCGCGGAGGAGGTCATGCCCGCGTTCGCCGACCCCGCTCCAGCCGTCGCCCGCAGCGCGACCTGAGGGCCACACGGACCCATGCATATCGCCGTGACCGGCGCGGCCGGATGCGTGGGACAGGCCCTGCTGCCCGCCCTGGCGCGCGAGCCGGCGATCCTGCGCATCCTCGCGCTGGACCGGACCCCGCCGGCGCTCCCCCCGCCGGGAGGCGCCGCCGTCTGCGAGGCCCGTGTGGGCGACCTGACGCGGCTCCGGCCGGAGGATCTGGCCGGGGTCGACACCTTGGTGCACCTCGCCTTCCAGTTGATGGGGGGCCACGGCCGCCGGCACGACCGTGCCTGGGTCCGGCAGCAGAATGTCGCCCTCAGTGATCAGGTCTTTCGGACCGCCATCGCCGCCGGCGTGCGCCACCTCGTGTTCCTGTCCAGCGCCGCGGTCTACGGCCCCTGGCCGGACAGCCCGCAGCCCCTGACCGAAGACCACCCGACCCGGCCGCGCTTCCCCTATGCAGAGGACAAGGTGGCCGTGGAGCAGGCCCTGCGCGCCCTCGCGCGCGAACACCCTGAATGCCGCGTGACCATCCTGCGTCCGCCCGCGATCGTCGGGCCGCATGCGCACCCGCTGCTGCTGCAGATCGCCCGCGGACGTCTCTATCCCGCCGGGGGCGAGCAACCGGTGCAGATCCTGTGGGAGGACGATGCCGCGGCGGCGATCGCCCGCAGCGTGACCACCCGCACACAGGGCACCTTCAATCTGGGGGCCGAACCCGCCTGGTCACTGCGGGCCATGGCTCACCACCAGCGGCGCTGGGGGGTACCGGTCCCCCTGGGGCTGATCCGCGCCCTGCACCCGCTGGCCTGGCGCCTGAGCGCCCGCGCGGGCGACCCCGGGTGGGTGCGCGGGCTGGACGGCCCGCTGGTGCTGGACTGCACCCGCGCTCGCGAGCAGCTGGGCTGGACCCCGCGGGTCAGTACCACCGCGTGCCTGGAGCGCCTGCGCCACTGACACAGCGCCCCAATCCGCTACAATCGCGGCCTGACCGTTCGGGACCCGTCTGCCCCATGGCCCTACCCATCGCCGCCGTCATCGTCGGCCTGATCCTGCTGACCTGGAGTGCCGACCGCTTCGTGTTCGGCGCCTCCGCCTTTGCCCGCGGGGTCGGCGTGAGCCCGCTGGTCATCGGCCTGACCATTGTCGCCTTCGGCACCTCGGCCCCGGAACTCGTGGTCTCGGTCCTCGCGAGCCTGCAGGGCAACCCGGGCGTGGCGGTAGGCAACGCGATCGGCTCGAACATCGCCAATATCGCACTGGTGCTGGGGGCCGCCGCGGTGGTCGCACCACTGGCGATTGGCCGCGGCATGGTTCGCCGCGAACTGCCGATCCTGTTGCTGGTCAGCTTCGGCGTACTGCTCCTGCTGGTCGGCGGCGAGCTGGGCCGGATGGAAGGCATCGCCCTGCTCGCGGGACTGACCGCATTCACCGCCTGGATGGCGTTGACCGCCCGCCGCGCGCAACAGGCCTCGGGCGAGGATGCCCCCGAAGTCGTGCGCGGCATGGTGGAGACCATCCCGGACAGCGATCGCCTCGGTCCCGCGATTGCGTGGCTGGTGTTCGGGCTGCTGCTCCTGCTGGCCAGCAGCCAGGCCCTGGTCTGGGGCGCGGTGGAAATCGCCGAACAACTGGGGGTCAGCGATCTGGTCATCGGCCTGACCATCGTCGCGATCGGCACCAGCCTGCCCGAGCTGGCCACATCGGTGGTCGCCGCCTTCCGCCGCGAGGCGGGGCTGGCGATCGGCAACGTGGTCGGCTCCAACCTGTTCAACCTGCTCGCGGTGCTGGCGGTTCCGGCCCTGATCGCGCCGCTGGCAATCGACGCCGACGTCCTCGCACGCGACTATCCCGTGATGCTGGCACTGACGGTGGCCCTGTTCCTGATCGCGCTGGGCCGCCGGGGACAGATCCTGCGCTGGCAGGGCGCCCTTCTCCTCGTCGCCTTCGCAAGCTACCTTGTCTATTTGGGAATTACGGCAACTGCATGAACTTCAACCCCGAAACCACCCGCAACCTGGCCCTGGCCGTCCTCAACGACGAGGCCGAGGCCGTGCACAACCTCGCCCGGCGCATCGACGACAGCTTCCTCGAGGCCTGCCGCTGCATCCTCGAGTGCAAGGGCCGCGTGATCGTCACCGGCATGGGCAAGTCCGGGCACATTGGCAGCAAGCTGGCCGCGACCCTGGCCTCCACGGGCACCCCCGCGTTCTTCGTGCACCCGGGCGAGGCCAGCCATGGCGATCTCGGGATGATCACCCGCGAGGATGTGGTCATCGCGCTGTCGAACTCCGGAGAGACCGACGAAATCCTCACCATCCTGCCGCTGATCCGGCGCCTGGGCGTGCCGCTGATCGCGATGACCGGCAACCCCGGCTCGCGCCTGGGCGCCGACGCCACCGTGCACCTCGATGTCAGTGTCGAGCGCGAGGCCTGCCCGCTGGGCCTGGCCCCCACCTCCAGCACCACCGCGGCGCTGGCGATGGGCGACGCCCTGGCGGTCGCGGTACTGGATGCACGCGGCTTCACCGCCAACGACTTCGCCCGCTCGCACCCTGGCGGCCGGCTGGGCCGGCGGCTGCTGGTGCATGTCGCCGACATCATGCACACCGGCGACGCGATCCCGCGCATCACGCCGGAGGCCCCGCTGAAGGACGCCCTGTTCGAGATCACCCGCAAGGGCCTCGGGCTGGTGATCGTGGCCGGCGCCGACGACCGCATCCAGGGCGTGTTCACCGATGGCGACCTGCGCCGCACCCTGGATGCCGGGCACAGCCTGGACGGCCTGACCATCGGCGAGGCGATGACCACCGGCGGCCACACCGCGCAGCCCGACTGGCTGGCGGTCACGGCACTCGAGACCATGGAGAGCCGGCGCATCAACGCCCTGCCGGTCACCTACGCCGACCAGCGCCTGGTCGGCGTGATCAACATGCACGACCTGCTGCGCGCCGGGGTGGCCTGATGAACCTGGATGCCGCGACCCTGCGCACCCGCCAGCAGGCCGTACGCCTGCTTATCCTGGACGTGGACGGCGTGCTGACCGACGGCAGCCTGTTCCTGGGCGATGGCGGCGAGCAGTACAAGGCCTTCAACAGCCGCGACGGCCACGGGATCCGCCTGGCGCTGGACGGCGGCCTCGACATCGCCATCCTGACCGGGCGCACCTCCGGGGTGGTCGAACACCGCATGCGGGACCTGGGCGTGGAGCACCTGATCCAGGGCCGCCGCGACAAGGGCGAGGCCCTGCACGAGTTGCTGCAGCGCACCGGCCATGACCCGGCGGAAGCCGCCTTCATGGGCGACGACATCGTCGATCTGCCGGCCATGCAGCGGGTCGGGCTCGGGATCGCGGTCGGGGACGCCCACCCGCTGGTATGCCGCCACGCCCAGTGGGTCACCGAGGCCCACGGCGGGCGCGGCGCCGTGCGCGAGGCCTGCGAGGGGCTGCTGGCCGCGCAGGACCGGCTGGACGCCCTGCTCGAGACCTACCTGAACGGATGAGCCGGCGGAGACGCAACCGGTACGGTCTGGCGCCGCCGTTGGTCCTGTTCACGCTGGCGTGCGCAAGCCCCGCAACCGCCGAGGTCACCCCGCCCGAGGGCGAGGTGACCCTGCAGATCGACGGATTCACGCTGCACGCCACCGGCGACGACGGTGAGCGGACCCACCGGCTGCAGGGCACCCGACTGCGCGAATTCGGCCGCGACGGGCCGCAGTGGGTGGATGACCCGGAACTCGACCTGTTCGCCGATGGCGGTATCGAATGGCGCTGGACCGCCCCGGCGGCCCTGCACCGCCCGGCTGACGAAACCCTGGACCTGGTCGGCCCCACCCACGGCGTACAACCAGCCCGCGGCGAACGCGTGCAGACGGTCATCGACTCGCGGGATGTACGTATCGCCACAGACACCATGGTCGCCACCTCGGACGCCCTCTCCACCCTGAACCAGCCCGGGCTGTTCCAGCGCGGCACCGGCCTGCGCGTGGACTCGCGAGCGGATACCATAGAGCTGTTCCATGACGTGTACTCGCTCTACAGCGAGGCGAGCGAGGAGGACCCCGCGCATGACCCCGATCCCGAATAGCCGCCGCCTGCCGGGCCTGCTTGCGGCGGCCGGCCTCCTCTCCGCCCTGCTGGCGACGCCGGCCCTGGGCCAGCAGGGATCGGGACCCTCGCTGCCGGTGGAGATCACCGCCGACCGCGCGGAGATGGACGAACGCCAGGGCCTGGGCACCTACACCGGGGACGTGATCGTGATCCGCGGCGACATGACGCTGGAGGCCGACACGGTCTACGTGCGCACCCGGGATCGTCGCCCTTACGAGATGGAGGCCCACGGCGAGCCGGCCCGCCTGGAATCCCCCGACCCCGAGACCGGCGAGATGCGTATCGCCACCGCGCTGCGCATCGACTACCTGCTGAACGAGGACCGCATGATCCTCACCGACCAGGCCCATGTGATCACCGCCAGCGAAGAGGCGCGCGGCAAGCGCATCACCTACGACCTGACCACCGACGTGATCGAGGCCGAACGCGGCGAGGGCGACAGCGAACGCGTACGCATCACCATCCAGCCACGCGACGACGAATGAACGCACCCGCCACCAGCCCGGCGCCGGAACCCGCCGAGGCCCGTGATCGCCTGATCGGGCGCGAACTGACCAAGCGCTACGGCCAGCGCACCGTGCTCGACCAGGTGGATGTCGACCTCGCACCCGGTGAAGTGGTCGGCCTACTGGGTCCCAACGGCGCCGGCAAGACCACCTGCTTCTACAGCCTGGTCGGGCTGATCCGCCCTAACGCCGGGCGCATCACCCTGGGCGGGCACGACATCACCCGCGCGCCCATTCACGTGCGCGCCCGCGCCGGTCTCGGCTACCTGCCCCAGGAGGCCTCGATCTTTCGCCGCCTGAGCGTGTGGGACAACCTGCAGGCCGTGCTGGAACTGCGTCCCGGACTGGACCGCCACGAACGCCGGCGTATCGGCGACGCGCTGATCGAGGAGTTTCAGCTCGAGACCGTGCGCCACAGCCCCGGGATCGCGCTGTCCGGCGGCGAACGTCGGCGCGCCGAGATTGCGCGGGCCCTGGCCGGTGACCCGCAATTCATCTGCCTGGACGAGCCCTTTGCCGGGGTGGACCCGATCTCGGTGGGCGATATCCAGGATGTAATTCGCCACCTTGCAGCGCGCGGCATCGGGGTTCTGATCTCCGATCACAACGTGCGCGAGACCCTCGGGATCTGCCACAGGGCCTATATTCTGAGCGAGGGGCGCCTGCTGGCCGCCGGGACACCCGACGAGCTACTGGCCGACCCCCAGGTGCGCCAGGTCTATCTCGGCGAGAATTTCCGCCTGTGATGCCGGCACGCGCACAACCCGCGCCGGTGCACAAACCACGAGGCACGATTTAAGATCGCTCTTATGGTCACCCGCGCCCCGCATAGCCAATGCTGAAACCCGGCCTGAATCTTCAGCTGGGTCAGACGCTCACCATGACCCCGCAACTGCAGCAGGCCATTCGCCTGTTGCAGCTGTCCACGCTCGAACTACAGGTGGAGATCCAGCAGGCGCTGGAGAGCAACCCGATGCTGGAGCAGGTGGAGGACGAGGACGAGATGGCCGCGACCGAGCGCCTGGACGCGGAGGGCGAGGTGGTGGAAGGCGACCGCATGGAGGCCACTACCACCAGCGATGACGTGATTCCCGAGGAGCTCACCACCGACAGCCGCTGGGACGACATCTACGAACCGCCGCCCGCCCCCAAGGGCGTGGATGACCGCGACCCACTGGAGAACACCAGTGACGATGACGGCGAGGGCCTGCAGGACCACCTGCTGTGGCAGCTGCACCTGAGCCACCTGACCCCGCGCGACCAGCGCATCGGCGCGGCCCTGATCGACGCGATCAGCCCCGATGGCTATCTCGAAGGCGACCTCGAGACCCTGGCCGAGACCATCAGCCGCGGCGAGGACGAACCCGTCGGCGTGGACGAGGTCGAGGCGGTCCTGCACTGGATCCAGCAATGCGACCCGCTGGGCGTGGGCGCGCGCGACCTGCGCGAATGCCTGGAGATCCAGCTGCGCGAACTGGCCCCGGACGCCCCCGCCCGCGAGGCCGCCCGGGCGATCCTGGAACACGGCATGGACAGCCTGGGCAAGCGGGATTACAAAGCCCTGCAACGCCAGTCGGGTGTGCGCGACCCGGACGAACTGGCGCGCGCCCTGGACCTGATCCGCACCCTGAACCCGCGGCCGGGCGCGCAGATCAGTGCCGCCACCTCCGAATACGTGGTGCCCGATGTCTACGTGCGCCACACCCCGGAGGGCTGGCGCGTGGAGCTGAACCCGGAGATCGCGCCACGCATCCGTATCAACGACCTCTACGCCGGCATGGTGCGCCAGGTATCGGATGCCCGCGACAGCGCCTTCATGCGCGACCAGCTGCAGGAGGCGCGCTGGTTCCTGAAGAGCCTGCACAGCCGCAACGACACCCTGCTGCGCGTCGCCGAGGCGATCGTCCATCGCCAGCAGGGCTTCCTGGAACACGGCGAGGTCGCGATGCAGCCATTGATCCTGCGCGATATCGCCGAGATCCTGGAGATGCACGAATCGACCATCTCCCGGGTCACAACCCAGAAATACATGCACACCCCGCGCGGGGTCTTCGAGTTCAAGTATTTCTTTTCCAGCCACGTCGGCACCAACGACGGTGGCGAGTGTTCCGCCACCGCCATCCGTGCCATGATTCGCGAATTGATCGACGACGAACCCGCGAACAAGCCGCTCAGCGATGCCCGGCTCGCCCAGATCCTGGCGGACCGGGGCATCAATGTGGCGCGTCGCACCGTAGCCAAGTACCGCGAGGCGATGCACATCCCTTCATCCAGCGAACGCCGGCAGATGGCCTCCATGCCCACCGGCCACAAGTAACCAAGGAGTCCCGACCATGCAGATCAACCTGACCGGCCACCATGTGGACCTCACCGACGCCCTGCGCGACTACGTCAACGAGAAGTTCGCGAAGCTGGAGCGCCACTTCGACAAGGTCATCGACGTGCACGTCGTGCTGACCCACGAGAAGACCCAGAACCAGTTCAACAAGGCCGAGGCGAATCTCCAGGTCAGCGGCAATCACATCCACGCCGAGGCCTCCCACGAGGACATGTACGCCGCCATCGACGCGCTGATCGACAAGGTCGACCGCCAGCTGATCAAGCACAAGGAAAAGGTCAAGGATCATCACCGGGCCGAGGGCGCCCAGCGCAACCGCGAGCAGGCCTCCTGACCCATGTCCATTGCCGAGCTGATCACCGCCGAGCGCATCCGCCTGGAGCCGGAATGCTCCAGTCAGAAGCGGGCCCTGGAGGCCCTGTCGGAACTCCTCGCCGGCGGCGGTGATGCCGGCGGACCGGGCAGCACCGCGATCTTCGAGGCCCTGTCCGCGCGCGAAAAGCTGGGCTCCACCGGCCTGGGCCATGGGGTTGCGATCCCCCATGGCCGCCTGGCCGATCTCGAGGCTCCGCGCGTGGCCGTCCTGCGCCTGGAGAGCGGCGTCGACTTTGACGCCATGGACCACGAGCCGGTCGACATCCTGATCGCCCTGCTGGTCCCGGAGGCCGCCACCAGCGATCACCTCGACCTGCTGGCCCAGCTGGCGCGCGGGCTTTCGCAACCGGACACCATTGCCGCCCTGCGCCGGGCCGGCGATGCCGCCAGCCTGGAACAGGAACTCGTCCGCCGCTTCCGCGAGGGCTGATCCCGTGCGCCCCGCACCCTGCCACGCCACCGATCCCCGCCGGCCCTGCTCATGAACGAGGCACTGGGCGAAGGCGGGATTGCCCGCGACATCAACGTGGAGAGCCTGATCCAGGCTATGGGCAACCGCCTGGATCTGCGCTTCGTGCATGGCGAGCACGCCGCCCCCGACCGCAAGCTGGTCGGCGAGGACGGGGATGACCTGCCACTGGCCGGCCACCTCAACCTGATCCGCCCCAACCGCATCCAGGTCATCGGGGACTTCGAGGCCCGCTACATCGCCGGCCTCAGCGACGACCAGCGCAACGACCTGATCCTGGAGATGGCCCGCACCGGCACCACCGCGGTGATCTTCGCCGAGGACACCTGCCCGTTCTCGGAGATGCCCCATGCCCCGCAGGAGGCGCTGCCGCTGATCCTGTGTTCCAGCACCAGCAGCCACGAGATCATCGCGCTGCTGCGCTACTTCCTGCAGCAGCGTCTGGCGCACTTCGAGGTGCGCCATGGCGTGTTCATGGAGATCCTCGGCATCGGTGTCCTGATCAGCGGGGCCTCCAGCGTCGGCAAGAGCGAGGTGGCGCTGGAGCTGATCTCGCGCGGGCACCGCCTGATCGCCGACGATGCCCCCGAATTTGCGCGTATTGCCCCCGACATCGTGCGCGGTCACTGCCCGGCCCTGCTCCAGGACCTGCTCGAGGTGCGCGGGCTGGGGGTCCTGAACATCCGCGCCATGTACGGCGACTCCGCGATCAAGGGCGGCAAGTACCTGCGGCTGATCATCGACCTGCGCGATCACGGCGAGCCCTCGCCGGTCCCCGACGACCGGCTGAACGGCCGCCGCGGCGAGATCGACATCCTTGGCCTGCGGATCCCGCTGATCAGCCTCCCGGTGGCGCCGGGTCGCAACATCGCGGTGATGATCGAGGCCGCCGTGCGCAACCACATGCTGCACATGCAGGGCTACATCGCCGGGGATGACCTGCGCGCCCGCCAGCGCCGGCAGATGAGCGGCGAGGCCGAGGAGCCGCCCTACCACCGGGCCGTGCCCGCCACGACCGTCCCTAACCCGGACCCGGAGGGCTGAGCCCGCCATGCGCCTGCTGATCGTCAGCGGTCTGTCCGGATCCGGCAAGACCGTGGCCCTGCACACCCTGGAGGACGCGGGCTATTTCTGTGTGGACAACCTCCCGCTGCCGCTGCTGCCGGACCTGATTCGCCAGGTGCGCCAGGGCCACTACGACACCGAGGGCGATCGCCACCTGGCGGTCGGCGTCGACGTGCGCAGCGGGCTGGAGGCCCTGAAGGGGTTTGCCAGCCTGCTGGCCGGGCTACGGGCGGAGGGCCTGCAGGTGGAGGTCCTGTTCCTGCAGGCCTCAAGCGACGTACTGCTGCGGCGCTACCACCTGACCCGGCGGCGTCACCCGCTGGCGCGCGATGGCGTGCCCCTGGTGGAGGCCATCGACCGCGAACGCGAGTGGCTGGGCCACGTCGCGGCGGAGGCCGACCTGACGGTGGACACCTCGCGGCTGTCGATGCACGACCTGGCCCGTACCCTGCGCGACCGCATGGGCGAGCGCGGAGAGCACGAGCTGTCCCTGCTGTTCCAGTCCTTCGGCTTCAAGCACGGCGCGCCGATGGACTCGGACTTCGTGTTCGACGTGCGCTGCCTGCCCAACCCCTACTACGAACGCGAGCTGGCCGGCCTGACCGGCCGCGACCCGGCCGTATGCGAGTTCCTCGAGGGGCACGGGGAGGTCGCGGCCATGTTCGACAGCATCCAGGGCTTTCTCTCGCAGTGGCTCCCGCGGCTGCTGGAGGACCACCGCAGTTACGTGACGGTCTCGATCGGCTGCACCGGTGGCCGACACCGCTCGGTATACCTGGTCGAACGCCTTGCGGGGGCGTGGCGGGACCGGGAACATGTTACTGTTAGCACCCGTCACCGCGAGCTGGGCAAGCAGTAACCACGAAGCGCGGGGGCAGGCCCCTACGGAACCCGCAATTGGAGCAGATCCATGGGCGTTGGTCTCATTCTGATCACGCATCAAAACCTGGGCGACACCCTCTTGCAGACCGCACAAAGCATGCTTGGCGGCCTGCCCGATGACTGCGAGTCCATGGCGATGTCCCAGAACGACGACCCCGACGAGGTCCTGGCCCGCGCCCGCGAGCGCCTGACCACTCTGGACAGCGGCGCCGGGGTACTGATCCTGACCGACATGTTCGGTTCCACCCCCTCCAACGTCGCCAGCCGAGTGGCTCGCGGGGCCAACGCGCGCGTGATCGCCGGGATCAACCTGCCGATGCTGATCCGCGTCCTCAACTACCAGCATCTCCCGCTGACCGAGCTGGTCAACAAGGCCCTGTCCGGCGGGCATGACGGAATCCTTCTCTGCGACCAGGAGTGCAGCGATGCCGCAGCGCGTAGTCCCCATCGTTAACCGCCTGGGGATGCACGCGCGTGCTGCGGCCAAGTTTGTCAGCCTGGCCAGCCAGTACGCCGCCGATGTCACCGTCTCCCGCAACCAGCAGGAGGTCAACGGCAAGAGCATCATGGGGGTCATGATGCTGGCCGCGGCCCAGGGCAGCGAGATCACCATCGAGACCGAAGGCGAGGATGCCCCCGAGGCGCTGGACGCGCTGACCGAACTGGTGGCCGACCGTTTCGGCGAAGAGGCCTGACCCCCCTGACGCCTGTGTGCCGCTGAACAGGCGGCTATCCCCCTTATCCCGGCCCTAACCCGGCCCGACGCCGAGGTCGGACACCTCCGCCGCCAGCCCCTCGAACCCGAGCTGCGCGAGCTTGCGCTCGGCCAGGCGCACGGCCGCGTACAAGGCCTGCTCGGGGGGGGTGCCGGAGACCAGCGCATCGATCAGGCCGGCATTGAAGGCATCTCCCGCACCCACGCTGTCCACCACCTGCAGACCGGGCGTGGGTGCACAGTGGTGGATCGCGCCACGGGCAGCCAGCCAGGCACCGGCGCTTCCGGCCGTCACGGTCAGGATGCGGTCGGGGAAGCGGCTCGCCATCTGCCGCAGCGCGTCCTCCGGTGTGTCCGCCACAGTGGCAGCCCAGTCCCGCGAAAGCATCAGGACGTCGGCATACTCCAGGCAGGCCTCCAGGCCGGGACGGGGTTTCTCCAGCTCCAGCGATACGGGCTGGTCGAAGATACTCGCGCGCGCGGCTGCCAGGATCGCGACCAGGGCTTCGGGGTTACGGCCCTCGAAGTGCAGCCAGTCGTATTCCGACCAGGGCACGCCGGAGACATCCGCTTCCTCCAGTTCGGGGAGATCGCGGTGGTGGACGATGGTACGGCTGCCGGTGGCCCGGGAACGCAGGATATGCGAGGTCGGCGTCGCTCCGGGCTTCCGCACGCAGTGCCGCACGTCCAGCCCGCGCGCCTGCAACTGCTCGACCTGGGCATCCCCGCCCGCGCCCCGGGCAATCACCGCGGCCAGTCCCGGGCGATGCCCGAACTGGGCCAGGATCGCCGCGGTATTGGTAGCGTTGCCGCCGGGCTGGGTCGTGCTGGCGAGCGCGCGGATCTCCGCGTCCTCGGCGGGAAATGCGGCGACGTCGAGGGTATGGTCGAGGGTCACAATGCCGGTGGCGAGGATGCGTGCCATGCGGGCTCCAGAGGTCCGGGGGCGCCATTCTGGCGGCTCGAGCCGACTACGTCATCTCCCGGGCCCGACCCGCATTCGTCATCGGGAAGCGCTCCTGCGACAATAAGCATTCCGTTTCTGGAGCTCCCCCGACGCGTATGGCCACGTTCCCCTCTCCCCAGTCCGCGGAAGCCGCGTTCTACGAAGCCTTTCAGGCGGGCGACCCGCAGGGCATGCGCGAGGTCTGGCACGACAGCGACGAGTGCGTCTGCATCCACCCCGGGGGCGAACGCCTGCAGGGCACGGACGTGATCCTGGAGAGCTGGGACGACATTCTGCCCGGCATGCGCGGCGTCGTGGTCCACCGCACCCAGGTGACGGCGATCCCGGGCGATGACCTCGTCCTGCACGTCCTGCGGGAAAACCTCTACGTCCACGGGGAGCGCCGAGGCGTGATGCTGGCGACCAACGGGTACCGCCAGGTGGGCGACAGCTGGCGCATGGTGCTCCACCACGCCAGCCCGGACCCGGAACCGGCCCCGGAATGGCCGACCGGGGGTATGCACTGATGGAGACCGATGCCGACCGCTGCGTCGAGGCGTACTACACCGCGTTCCGCGCCGCCGACATCGAGCAGATGATGCGCCTGTGGGCCGAACGCCCGGACATCGTCTGCATCCACCCGGGCAGCCCGCGCGCGCACCGCGGCGTGGCGGAGGTGATGGAGAGCTGGCTGCTGGTCTTCGCGCGCGAACTGAACATCGGTATCGAGCCGAAGATCGTGGGGCGCCACGAGAGCGGCGAAGTCATCAGCCTGGTCATCGAGGAGGCGATCACCCGCCCGGGCGACGTGGCGCCGACCGGGACCATCCTGATCAGCCAGACCTGGCGACGGGTGGATTCGCGCTGGCGGCTCCTGTTCCATCACGCCTCGCACGGCCGCCGCTCGCCCCCCTCCCAGGAAGGCATGTTCGTCCCCGACGGCGGCGGCAACACTCGCCACTGACGACCAACTGGATAACCCAACGGGAACCGCACACAGAAAGTCAAAAGCGGATCACAGGAAGGCTGGAAGATGGGAAGTTGGGTCAGGGTCCGGTGCGCTCGGGCATCACTCGCAAAATCACTCTTCCGCTCTTCCAGACTTCCTGTCACCGCTTTTGTCCTGTTTCCCCAAGAGGTCGAGCAAACTAACCGTCGGAGCGGGGCTGGCACAGGTCGGGGCGCTGGACCTGGAGGGCCGAGCACACGCCTTTGACGGCGTCGCGCACACGGCGACCTTTGCCCTCCAGTGTCAGGCTGGCGATCTCCTGATAGAGCGGGTCTCGCGCCTCGAACAGCTCCTGCAACCGCGCCTTCGGATCCGCCGCCTCCGCAATCAGCGGACGCTTGCGGTTGCGCCGAGTGCGGCGGAACTGCTCTTCAACCGGGACGCGCAGGTAGATCACGAACTGATCGCGCAGCCGCTCGCGATTCTCCGGGCGCTCGACAATCCCGCCCCCCGTGGCGATCACGGCCCCTTCCTGTTCCAGCAGGGATTCCAGCATCGCCGTCTCGCGCTTGCGAAACCCCGCCTCGCCCTCGAACTCGAAGATCGTCGGGATATCCACACCGGTACGCCGCTGGATCTCCTGATCCGTGTCGAAGAAGGGACGCCGCAGCAGCCCGGCCAGGCCGCGCCCGATTGTGCTCTTGCCGGCCCCCATAGGGCCTACCAGTACGATGTTCTGCATGGTCGCCAAGGCTACTGGCTGGGTCCGACAAAGAAAAGCCGGGGACTGGCCCCGGCTTTTCGGATCAACTCCCGGTGCCTTCGGCAGCCGGGGTATCACGCGGACTCAGTCGAGCACGCGCGGGGTCACGAAGATCAGCAATTCGGCCTTGGTGTTCTCCGTGGAGCGGTTGCGGAACAGGTTGCCGAGGAACGGGATGTCCCCGAAGAACGGCACTTTCTCCAGGTTGGTGCGGCTGTCGATCTCGTACACGCCGCCCAGCACCACGGTCTCGCCATTGCCGACAAAGACCTGGGTCTCCACCTCGCGCTTGTTGATCCCCGGCACGCCGAGGATGACGCGCTGGCTGGGCTCATCCTTCTTGACGTTGATGTCGAGGATCACGTTTCCGTTCGGTGTGATCTGCGGCGTCACCTCGGTGGAAAGCACCGCCTCGATGAACTGGGTGGACGTCGCCCCGGAGGCGGTCGCCTCCTGATAGGGGATCTCCTCACCCTGCTTGATCGTGGCGGTCTGGCCGTTGGCGGTGATGACACGCGGGCTGGAGATGATCTCGCCGCGACCCTCGACCTGCAGGGCCGACAACTCGAGATCCAGCAACACGCCGCTACGCAGAATGCTCAGGCCTGCCTGCCCGGCATTACCACCGGCCGGCAGCGAACTGTTCAGCCGATCGCCAATGGCAAGGCCACCCATGTCCCCGGGACTCGTCCCCAGGGCGCTGTTCGAGCCTTCCAGCGATCCGGACAAACCCGCAGGGGTGCGTCGATCACTTCCACGAGTAGCGCTGATCCCAAAACGAGCGCCCAGTTCGCGGTTGAAGGTGTCCTCCGCGATCACGATACGAGTCTCGATCAGGACCTGCTGGACCGGGACGTCCAGCGTAGAGACCAGACGACGCACGTCCTCGATCCGGCTCTGAGTGTCCTGCACCAGCAGGGTATTGGTACGCGTATCGATGGTGATGCTGCCACGCTCGGACAGGAACTGGCCGCCATCACCACCCCGGATCAGCGAGGCAATCTGTTCCGCCTGGGCGAAGTTGATCTGCACGAACTCGGTGCGCAGGGGCTCCAGCTCCTGGCGGTCACGCTGTGTCTCCATCTCCTGGCGCTCGCGCGCGGCGATCTCCTGGCTGGGGGCGACGTACAGGACGTTGCCGTCCATGCGCTTGTCGAGGCCGCGGGCGCGCAGAATGATGTCCAGCGCCTGGTCCCAGGGGACGTTGTTCAACCGCAGCGTGATGTTGCCCCCCACGGTATCGCTGACCACGATGTTCAGATCGGTGAAGTCCGCCAGCAGCTGCAGGACGGAGCGCACCTCGATGTCCTGGAAATTCAGCGACAGGCGTTCACCCTCGAATTCCTCTTCCTCACGCGCACGGGCCTGGCGCTCCGCCTCGGAGATCGGGGCGACCTCGAGGACAAACTGGCGGTCGCTCTGGTAGGACAGGATCTCGTATTCCCCGCGCGCCTCGACCTCCATACGCACGCGGTCACGTTCCGCGACGGTGTCGATCATATGCACCGGGGTGGCAAAGTCGACGACGTCGAGGCGGCGCTCGAGGGCTTCGTCGATCATCGCGCGGGGGAAGGTCATCTCGATGCGCCCCGCCTGCTCACGGACGTTGATCTCGGCGCCGGAGCGCGAGAGATCGACCTCGACGCGACCCTCGCCCTCGCTGCCGCGACGGAAGTCGATTCCGGTAATCTCGACCGGGCGCGCACTGCGGGTGACCGGGGTCGGTTCACCCGCGCGGTCCACGACCTGCTGGGTTCGGGCATCCGCCTCGGAGACCCCGCGACCCAGGGTCAGGATCAGGTTATTGCCCTCCACCCGGGTCTGGTACTCGGAGGCCTGGGTCAGATTGAGGACCACGCGCGTGCGGTTGCCCGCCTCTACGGAGCTTGCGCGCAGGATGGGCCCCACGTTCAGGTCGGTCTCGCGCTGTGGCAACGAGTTGCCCACGTTGGGCAGATCCAGCGCAATACGCGGCGGCGAATCAATCGCGAAGGCACGGATGTCGGAAGGCGGCGCTTCGGAGAAGCGCAGGTTCACCTGCACCCGGTCCCCGCTTAGGCTGCCGGCCCGGATCTCTTCCAGTTCGGTGGCAGCCACCCCCTGGGACACCATGAACAGCAGGCCGGCCACGACCGTCCCTGCGAAAGCGCGCATGGAAGAACCCATGTTGAATCCCCTGTTGGTTATGCCGACCTTGCGGCGAATGCTCGTCATCATGTTCTTCTCCCCCAACCGCTATTCGGTCAGCGCTACCGAATTCTCGCGTTCCACATGTCCCCCGAAGGCATCCGGCACCACCTCGATCAACCGGATCTGGGTGGGCGTGATTTCGACGATTTCGCCGTGGTTCTGTCCCATGTAGTTGCCTTCCGTTACCCGCTGGACCCCGCGGTCCGGGGTTCGGACCAGGGCATAGCGAACGCCATGCTGCTCCAGCGACCCGACCATACGCAGGGAATCCAGCGGGAAGCCCTCGAGGAACTCGCGCGGGCGATCGGGATCGACCTCGGCATCACCCGGCTGCCCCTCGGCCGCCGCCAGCTCCGGCTGCGCGATTACCGACGAGTCAAACGGCGACCGCGTATGTCCGGGATAGAGGTACGGTTCGTGCGGGTCCAGGGTCGGGATCGGCTCGATCCCGCTCCCCGGGCGCTCCTTTACCTCGGCGATATAGCGCTCGAGGTCGCGGTTATCCTGGGTGCAGCCGGAAAGCAGGAAGCCACCCGCCAGCACCAGGGCCAACCCGGGCCACACCACCTGCATGGAAGAATGCTTCATCAGTTCTCCTCCAGGTAGCGGTAGGTACGGGCGACCGCATCCATCAGCAGGTCATTGTCGGAATCACCGGGACGGATATGCATGTTGTGCATGGTCACCACCCGAGGCAGGGCCGACACCCCGCTGGCGAACTCGGCAAGGTCCTCGTATCCACCGCGGACCCGCAGCCGGATCGGGACCTCGGCGTAGAAGTCACGGCGGTTCTCGCCGCGGGGCTCGAACAGCTCGATTTCCAGCCCCGCCTGCAATCCGGTCTGCGAGATGTCCACCAGCAGACTGGGGATCTCCGCGCTGCTGGGCAGCAGCTCGAGCAGGGAGGCGAACATGCGCTCCATCTCCTCGAGCTGGTCCTCGTAGGCCTGAAGGTTGGCAGCGCGCTGCTGTTTGTCCTCGAACTCGTCGCGCAGCTGCAGCTCACGGCTCTCCGCGCGCTCGAGATCCGTGCGCTGATCACCGATGAACAGGTAGTAGGACAGGCCGAGGATGGCCAGGACAATCACGACCAGGATCAGGCCCTTGACGCCCCAGGAGGCCTCCCCGATGTTGTTGAAGTCGATCTGGTTGAGTTCCTTGAGATCCATCAGGAATCCCCCTCTTCGGCATCCGGCCGGGTCTGCGTGGCATCCAGACGGAAGTCACGCACCTGGAGACGGCCCTCTTCCCGGGTCTCGATGATCTGCAGGTTGGAACTGCCCAGCCAGGGCGACGCGTCGATCCGGCGCATCAGCGCGGAGATCCGCGTGTTGGACTCGGAACGCCCGACCAGCCGGACATTCTCGCCCTCCTGACGAACCTCGCTGAGGAATGTGCCATCGGGCAGCGTCTCGACCAGCTGGTCAAACAGGTGGACCGCCTCGGGACGGCGGGCCTGCAGGGTCTGGATCACTTCCATGCGGGCGATAAGCGCCTCGCGCTGCTCGTCCAGATCTCGGATCCGGGCAATCTGGCGGTCCAGCTCGCGGATCTCGCTCTCCAGCATCTGGTTGCGCGACTGCTGATGGTCAATCAGCGCGCCCATGAAGCTGTAGCCAGCGAAGGCCAGCAGAACGCCGACCACGGCGGCGCCGCCGGCCGCACCGAAGAACTGCTTGCGCCGTTGCTCGCGGGCCTTCTCGCGCCAGGGAAGGAGGTTGATGTAGATCATGACGCATACCCCCGCATGGCCAGGCCACAGGCGGTCATCAGCGCCGGGGCATCATTGGCGAAGCGTTCCTGGTTGACCCGCTTGGCCAGCGCCATGCCGCGGAACGGATTGGCGATGGAGACCGGCGTGCCGGCAGCCTCCTCCAGCAGTTCGTCCACACCCGGGATGGCCGCACACCCGCCGCCCAGGAGGATGTGGTCGATGGTGTCCTGCGGGCGCGTGACGTAGAAGTACTGCAGCAGCCGCTGGATCTGGTCGACCATGGTCTGCTTGAAGGGCTCGAGGATGGAGCTGCCGTAGTCGGCCGGCAGGTCACCGCTCATCTTGGCGGACCCGGCTTCCTGATAGTTCATGCTGTAGCGGCGCATGATCTCCTCGGTAAGCATGCGACCGCCGAAATTCTGCTCGCGGGTGTAGACCACGCCCTCGTCCTGGCTGACGACGTACACCGCGGTGACCGAGGAGCCGACGTCCACCACCGCCACGATAGGCTTGCTTTCGCGATCGGGGATCTGCTCCATCAGGCGCTCGGCGGTGTGCTCGATCGCGTAGGCCTCGACGTCCACCAGCTCGGGGGTCAGCTTGGCGGCCTCGGCAATGGCCACGCGCGAATCGACGTTCTCGCGGCGCGAGGCCACCACGAGGACATCCACCATCTGCGGGTTCTTCTCGTTCTTGCCCAGGACCTGGAAGTCCAGGTTGACCTCTTCGAGGGTGTAGGGGATGTACTGATCGGCCTCCACGAAGACCTGGCCTTCGAGTTCCGCATCGCCCAGCGCGGCCGACATTTGAATGGTCTTGGTGATGACAGCGGAAGAGGGGACGGCCATCGCACAATGCTTGAGTCGAGTCCCGGACCGCTTGACCGCCCGGGCCAGGGCATTGCCCACGGCCTCGGTGTCCTGACAGACCTTGTCGACCATCACCCCGTCCGGCAACGGCTCGACCGCGAAGGCCTCGACCCGGTACCCCTTACCCTGTCGCGCCAGCTCCAGCACCTTGACGGCTGCCGAGCTGATGTCCACGCCCAGGACCCCATGTTTGGATTTTCCGAGACTCAGCACACATCCCCCTGTATACCCCAACGAAAGTAACTGGTAGCGTTACAATCACGTATGCTAGCTCGTTCACAATATACACCGCGACTTCGAGGTTGCAAGTCGCATTGAATGCGACTTCTCACCTTGGCCTCACTTTTTTTGCTGTCATGAATCCGGTCTTGAAGATTATTTCGGCGCTGCTGGCCCTGATTCTGGCAGCCGGTATCGGCCTGTCCGTCGCCCTGGCGGCCCTGTACATCTACTATGCGCCCACCCTCCCCGAGGCGGACGCCGTGCGGGACGTACGCCTGCAGACACCCCTGCAGGTACGCAGTGCGGATGGACGCCTGATGGGCGAGTTCGCGGAAGAACGGCGCATCCCGGTGCCGATCGACGCCATCCCGCAGCAGGTTCGCGACGCCTTTATCGCGGCCGAGGACGAGCGCTTCTACGATCATCCCGGCGTGGACGTGATGGGCCTGGCCCGGGCCGCGCTGAACCTCGTCTCCACCGGCGGCCAGCGCACCCAGGGCGGCAGCACGATCACCATGCAGCTGGCGCGCAACATCTTTCTTACGCGCGACCGTACGTATGAACGCAAGCTCCGCGAGATCTTCCTGGCGATCCGTCTGGAACAGGAAATGTCCAAGGACGAGATCCTCGAGCTGTATCTGAACAAGATCTACCTGGGCCAGCGGGCCTACGGTATCGAGGCCGCCTCGCGGGTCTACTTCGGCCGGTCGCTGGAGGATCTGGAACTGGACGAGATCGCCACCCTCGCGGCCCTGCCCAAGGCCCCCTCCACGACCAACCCGGTCGCCAGCCCCGAACGCGCCGAGATCCGCCGCAACTATGTGCTGCGACGGATGCTGGAGACCGGCGCCATCGACGAGGCCGCCTTCGAAACGGCGGTGTCGCGCCCGGTCCTGTCGGAACGCCACACCGCCGCGACCGAAATCGACGCCCACTGGGTCGCGGAGATGGCACGCCAGATGGTTGTGAACCTGTGGGGTGACGAGGCCTATCGCCGCGGGCTCCAGGTGCACACCACGATTGATTCCCGCCAGCAGGAAGCGGCCAATCAGGCCCTGCGGGAAGGATTGCTGGAATATGACGAACGTCACGGTTTTCGCGGTCCGGAGATGCGCATTCCGGAGGCCACACTGGACGATTCCGATGCCCGCGAACGGGCACTGAAGGCCATCGGCATCCACGGACGCCTGCTTTTTCCCGCAGTGGTGCTAGGCCTGGACGAGGACGGGACCCTGCGGGTCGACGGTGGCCGCATCGGCGAGCAGACAATCCTGCCGGAGGACCGCGAATGGGCCGGATCGCCCGATTTCGCCCGCGGCGACGTCATCCGCATCCGCCCCTACACCGACGGGCGCTGGCGCCTGGCGCAGAAGCCGGAGGTTACCGGGGCCGTGATCGCGCAGGCCCCGGAGGACGGTGCCATCACAGCCCTGGCCGGCGGGTTCGATTTCTTCGAGAACCGCTACGACCGGACGACCCAGGCCCAGCGCCAGCCCGGCTCGGCCTTCAAGCCACTGGTGTACGCCCTCGCCCTGCGCGAGGGCTACCGCCCCGAAGGGACCGTCATCGACGCCCCGATGGTCTTCAACGACCCGGCGCTCGGGGCGGAATGGCGGCCCCAGAACTACACCCGGCGTTTCCATGGCGAGACTACCCTGCGCGAGGCACTGGCCAACTCCCGCAACCTCGCGTCCATCCGGCTGCTGGACCGCCTGGGTACCGGGAACGTCCACCTGGAACTGACCCGCTTCGGCCTGGACCTGGAAACCCAGCCAAACAACCTGTCCATGGTCCTGGGCACGGGGACCCTGACCCCGCTGCAGCTCAACAACGCCTATGGGGTATTCGCCAGCGGCGGCCGCCTGAACAGCCCCTGGATCATCACCCGCATCGAGACCGTGGATGGCGAGGTGCTCTACGAGGCCCCCACCGAACGCGCCTGCCCGGCCCCCTGCTCCAGCCCCAAGGGGCAGGACCTGCCGCTGGTCGCGAGCAGCGGGCCCCTGCAGTACACCGACCCCACTCCGGTCCTGCAGCCCGGGGTCGCCTGGCAGATGGGCGAGATGCTGCGCGGCGTCATCACCTCGGGCACGGGCCGGCGCGCCCTGGAGCTCGGGCGCTCCGACCTGGCCGGCAAGACCGGCACCACCAACGATTACCGCGACGCATGGTTCGCCGGGTTCAACGCGGACCTGGTCGCGACCGCCTGGATCGGGTTTGACGACAATCGCGAACTGGGCCGGCGCGAGAGCGGCGGACGTGCGGCACTGCCGATCTGGACGCGCTTCATGGGGAGCGTTCTGGCGGATGAGCCGGAACGCCCGATGGAGCGCCCCGACGACCTCGTGCGCGTCGCCATCCTGCCGAATGGCCAGCGCGCGCCCAGTGACGACACGCCGGGCGCGCGCAACCAGTGGCTACTGCCCCATCAGATCCCGGAGCGCGGCCACGTGATCCCGGGGAGCAACGGAGACGGCGACAGCGGCAGTCAGCAACCCGAACTGGTGTTTTGATGGGCACCCCTTCGCGTATCCGCCAGGAACTGGCGCAGGAGGCCGCGCGCATCATGCTGGACGACGGCATCCGCGACTTTGCGCTCGCCAAGCGCAAGGCCGCCGAGCACCTGGGAGTAGACTACCGTCACGAGATGCCCGGCAATCTGGAGATCCAGGATGCCGCCATCGAGCGCAGCCGGCTGTTCGCCAGCCCGGCCAGCCGCGCTGCCTATCGGGAACGACTGGCGGCGGCCCTGATCGTGATGGAGCGCCTGCGCCATCTCGAGCCGCGCCTGGTCGGCCCCCTGCTCCAGGGCCTGGTCGAATCCCAGCCCCTGCTCAATCTGCATGGTTTTGCCGAGACCGTGGAGGAGGTGATCCTGGAACTGGGTGAACGGGGTATCCAGTGCGAGACCGGGGAACGCCGCTATCGCAGCCGTCAGGGCCGCGAGCAGCGCATTCCCTTCCTCGCCTTTCGCGGACCCGACGACACCGACGTGGAACTGACGGTCTTCCCGCTGGACGGGTTGCGCCAGTCGCCCCCCTCCCCGGTGGACGGGCGACCGATGCCCCGGGCCACGCGCGCGGAGGTAGAAAGGCTGCTAGCAGAGGCCGACGCCGAAGAAGCGCCGGCACCGGCGGACTGAGCGGGGCCTCAAGAGCAGGCGCCGCCAGCGCAAAGCGCAGTTCGTGGAATGTCCCGGCCCGTCCGGGCCGCCGCGAGCCGGATGCCGCTATCGGCCGTAGTTCGTGACCGTATCCACCATCGCGGCAACGCGCTCGGGGTCGATCCCCGGGTGGACGCCATGACCCAGGTTGAAGACGTGGCCGGTATCGCGATCGAAGCCGTCCAGCACCCGCCGCGTCTCCTCGCGCACCACGGCCTCCGGCGCGTAGAGCACCGACGGGTCGAGATTGCCCTGCAACGCGACGCGGTCGCCGACCCGCCGGCTGGCCTCGCCGATCTCGATGGTCCAGTCCAGGCCCAGGGCATCCGCCCCGGTATCGGCCATCGTCTCCAGCCAGGCACCGCCGCCCTTGGTGAACAGCGTCACCGGCACACGGCGACCGTCGTTCTCTCGGATCAGGCCATCGACGATGCGCTGCATGTAGGCCAGCGAAAACTCGCGATAGGCGCGCGGGGTCAGGGAACCGCCCCAGGTGTCGAAGATCATCACCGACTGGGCGCCGGCGCGGATCTGCGCGTTGAGGTAGTCGGTGACCGCAGTGGCCACCTTCTGCAGCAGGGCGTGCATCGCCTGCGGCTCGCCGTACATCAGACGCTTGGTCTCGGCGAAGTCGCGCGAGCCCTGGCCCTCGACCATATAGGTCGCCAGGGTCCACGGGCTGCCGGCGAAGCCGATCAGCGGCACCTGCCCGTCCAGCTCGCGGCGGATCAGGCGCACCGCATCCATCACGTAGCGCAGTTCCTGCTCCGGATCGGGCACCGGGAGGTTCTCGATCGCCTCCAGCGTGCGGACCGGCTCGCGGAATCGCGGGCCCTCGCCGGTCTCGAAGTACAGCCCCAGCCCCATCGCATCCGGAATGGTCAGGATGTCGGAGAACAGGATCGCGGCGTCCAGCGGGAACCGGCGCAGCGGCTGCATGGTGACTTCGCAGGCCAGCTCCGGGTTCTGGCAAAGGCTCATGAAGCTGCCGGCCTGCGCACGGGTCTCGCGGTATTCCGGCAGATAGCGACCGGCCTGGCGCATGATCCAGATCGGCGGACGGTCCACCGGCTCGCGCAACTGGGCCCGCAGGAGACGATCGTTTTTCAGGCTATTGGACATCGAAAGGCTCAGACGCCGAGGTATTCGAGGATGCCTTCGGCGGCCTCGCGGCCCTCGAAGACGGCGGTGACCACCAGGTCGGAGCCGCGCACCATGTCGCCGCCGGCAAACACCTTCGGGTTGCCGGTCTGGAAGGCATGCTCGCCCGCGGTCTGCACGCGCCCGCCCTCGTCGATACCGATCTTGTAGTCGGCAAACCAGTCGGAGGGCGACGGACGAAAGCCGAAGGCGATCAGCACCCGGTCGGCCGGGATCACGTGCTCGGAGCCGGGGACCGGTTCGGGACGGCGGCGGCCGCGTTCGTCCGGGGCACCCATCTGGGTGCTCACGACCTTTACGCCCTCCACCTTGCCGTCGCCGACGATCTCCACCGGCTGCACGTTGAATTCGAAGTGCACGCCCTCTTCGCGCGCATGCACCACTTCCTTGCGCGAGCCGGGCATGTTCTCTTCGTCGCGCCGGTAGGCGCAGGTCACCGAGGCGGCGCCCTGGCGAATCGAGGTGCGGTTGCAGTCCATCGCGGTATCGCCGCCGCCCAGCACGACCACGCGCTGCCCGGCCATGTCGATGAACTCGCCGCCCTCTTCCTGCGGCCAGTTCATCACCTGGCGGATGTTGGAGATCAGGAACGGCAGGGCCGGATACACGCCCGGCAGGTCCTCGCCGGGAAAGCCGCCCTGCATCGCCGTGTAGGTGCCCATGCCGAGGAACACGGCATCGTATTCCTCCAGCAGGGCGTCCATCGCGATGTCGCGGCCGATCTCGGTATTCAGCCGGAACTCGACCCCCATGCCCTCGAGGATCTCGCGGCGGGTGCGGATGACGTGCTTTTCCAGCTTGAACGGCGGGATGCCGAAGGTCAGCAGGCCGCCGATCTCCGGATAACGGTCATACACCACCGCCTGCACGCCGTTACGCGCCAGGATATCGGCGCAGCCCAGCCCCGCGGGGCCGGCGCCAATCACCGCGACCCGCTTGCCGGTCGCGGTGACGTCAGAGAGATCCGGGCGCCAGCCGGCCTTCAATGCCTCGTCGGTGATGTACTTCTCGACCGAGCCGATGGTGACCGCGCCGAAGCCGTCATTCAGGGTGCAGGCGCCCTCGCAAAGACGGTCCTGCGGGCACACGCGGCCGCAGACCTCGGGCAGGGAGTTGGTCTTGTGCGAGAGCTCGGCCGCGGCAAACAGGTTGCCTTCCTCCACCAGCTTCAGCCAGTTGGGGATGAAGTTGTGGACCGGGCATTTCCATTCGCAATAGGGATTGCCGCAAGCCAGACAGCGGCCCGCCTGCTGCCCCGCGGTCGCCGGGTCGAACTGACCAATGATCTCGCCGAACTCGTGGATACGAATCTCGGCGGGGGTCTTCTGAGGGTCCTGGCGCGGCAGGTCCAGGAACTGCATCGGATTGGAAGCCATGGATCACTCGCTCCGACGGGAACCGGCGGCATGACGCCACGGGGTTCAACCGTTCATGCGTTCAGGAATGGTCCGTTTCGCTCAAACGAGCGTAACGGTCAAGAATGCCCCAGTGCGGACCGGACCTTCTGGCTCACCTGACCCATGTCGGCACGACCGAAGACCCGGGGCTTGAGTACGCCCATCACCTTGCCCATGTCGCCGGGGGCTGCGGCGCCGGTCTCGGCGATCGCCTCCTGCACCAGCTGATCGAGGGCCGCCGCATCCAGCGGCTCCGGCATGTATTCCTCGATGATGGCGATCTCGGCGGCCTCGCGCGCGGCGAGATCCTCGCGACCACCCTTCTGGTACTGATCAATGGAGTCGCGCCGCTGCTTGAGCATGCGATTGAGGATTGCCAGAACGGTGTCGTCGTCGGCCTCGCGCCGCTCGTCGACCTCGAACTGCGACACCTCGGCCTGAATCATGCGCAATGCCGCCAGGCGGTCCTTCTCCCGGGCCCGCATGGCCTGCTTCACGTCATCCTGCAACCGGGCCTTGAGCGACATGGTCGGGTCCTCGGGTCCGGGCAGCTACCCGGACAGGGGTTCAGTACAGGCGCACCCGGCGGGTCATGTCGCGGGAGTTCTTCTTCAACTGGCGCTTCACCGCGGCCGCGGCCTTACGCTTGCGTTCGGTGGTCGGCTTTTCGTAGTACTCGCGGCGGCGGACTTCCGCGACCACACCGGCCTTCTCGCAGGTGCGCTTGAAACGGCGCAGGGCGACCTCGAAGGGCTCATTCTCACGAACTCGTACGTGCGGCATACAATCTCCGAAACGGATGCTGGATCTTTTCGATCAAAAACAACAAAACCGGCCGCCAACACTCCGGGCGACCATGCAGAACTCCCTATGGTAATCCAACCCGCACCAATTGCAAAAGTCCGTGAAGCGATCCGCAGCACGGCGCATGCCCGGCTTACGCCACCATCGGCCCGCACGCTATGATGGCGCCCATGGAAAGCCTCAATGTCGAACTGGGCGAGCGCGCCTACCCGATCCACATCGGGCCGGGCATGCTGGCCGCCCCGGAACACCTGCGCCCGGCGCTGGCGGGCCGGCGCGTCGCGGTGGTGACCAACACCACCGTGGGCCCCCTGTACGGCGACGCCCTGCGCCGCAGCCTCGCGGCCTGCGACCTTGACGGCGAGCCGTTGTGGATCGAACTGCCCGACGGCGAACAGCACAAGACCCTGGCCACGGTGGAGAGCATCCTGACCCGGCTGCTGGAGGCTCGCCTGGACCGGGGCAGCCGGATTGTCGCCCTCGGCGGAGGCGTCGTCGGCGACATCGCCGGGTTTGCCGCCGCCATCTATCAGCGCGGCATCGACTTTGTGCAGGTGCCAACCACCCTGCTCGCTCAGGTCGACTCCTCCGTGGGCGGCAAGACCGGGGTCAACCACCCGCTGGGCAAGAACATGATCGGCGCCTTCCACCAACCGCGCGCGGTCGTGATCGACACCGACACCCTGAAGACCCTGCCCCGGCGCGAGCTGCAGGCCGGCCTGGCCGAGGTCATCAAGTACGGCCTGATCCGCGACGCCGACTTCTTCGCCTGGCTGGAGGAGCACATCGACGCCCTCGGCGCGCTGGACCCGGAGGCGCTGGCCTACGCCATTCGCCGTTCCTGCGCCTGCAAGGCCGAGATCGTCGCCGCCGACGAGCGCGAGGGCGGCATCCGCGCCCTGCTGAACCTGGGCCATACCTTTGGCCACGCGATCGAGGCCGGCATGGGCTATGGCGCCTGGCTGCACGGCGAGGCCGTCGGCACCGGCATGGCCATGGCCGCACGCATGTCGGAGCGCATGGGCTGGCTGGACCGCGCCGGCCGCGAACGCGCGGAGGCCCTGATCCGACGCGCCGGCCTGGCCCTGGAGCCCCCGGCCGAGGTCACCCCGGAGCGCTTCCGCGAATTGATGGCCATCGACAAGAAGGTCGCCAGTGGCCGCCTGCGGCTGGTCCTGCTGCGCGGCATTGGCGAGGCCGTGCTGACCGACGCATTCGATCCGGCGGCCCTGGACCATACCCTGCGCGAGCATGCCCGTGTCGCCTGAGGCCATGACCACGCCCGGCAGCCTCACACCGGGACTGGCACCCTGGGCCTGCGATCCCGCGCACTCGCGCGGGCGCGCCCAGACGGAGCCCGCCCCCCGCCACCGCAGCGACTTCCAGCGCGATCGCGATCGCATCGTGCACTCCAGCGCCTTTCGCCGCCTGGAGTACAAGACCCAAGTCTTCATCAGCCACGAGGGCGACCTGTTCCGCAACCGTCTGACCCACTCGCTGGAGGTCGCGCAGATCGGGCGCTCGATCGCGCGCGCCCTGCAACTGAACGAGGACCTGGTCGAAGCCATCGCCCTGGCGCATGACCTCGGCCACACGCCGTTCGGGCACGCCGGGCAGCACGCCCTGAATGCCTGCATGCGCGAGCGCGGCGGCTTCGAGCACAACCTGCAGTCCCTGCGCATCGTCGATCTGCTGGAGCGCCACTACGCCGAGTTCGACGGCCTCAACCTGACCTTCGAGACGCGCGAGGGCATCCTCAAGCACTGCTCGCCCGAAAAGGCCCGCCAGCTGGGCGAGGTCGGGGTGCGCTTCCTGCAGAAGGAACAGCCGAGCCTGGAGGCCCAGCTCGCCAACGTGGCCGACGAGATCGCCTACAACAATCACGACGTCGACGACGGCCTTCGCTCCGGCCTGCTCACCATGGACCGCCTCGCCGAGGTCACCCTGTTCCGCGACTGCCGCGAGAAGGTCCAGGCCCGCTATCCGGATCTGGATCCACGACGAACCCAGCACGAGACCGTGCGCCGCATGATCGACACCCTGGTCAGCGACCTGATCGGGAGCAGCCAGGCGGCCATCGACCGCCACCGCCCGCAGTCCGCCGATGACGTCCGCCGCGCCGGGGAGGCCCTGATCCGCTTCAGCCCGGAGGTGGCCGAGCAGGCGCGTGAACTCAAGGGCTTCCTGCGCGAGAACCTCTACCATCACCATCAGGTCCACGGGGTCATGCACAAGGCACGTCAGCTGATCCACGACCTGTTCGCCGCGTTCGAGTCCGAGCCCCGCTTGATGCCCGAGAACTTCCAGCGCCACGCGGACGCAATCGCCGCGCATGATCCGCACGCCCTGCAACGCGCCATCGCCGACTACATCGCCGGCATGACCGACCGCCACGCCATCCGCGAACACCACCGCCTGTTCGACCTGGGCACGCTGACCTGAGACCGAATCCGATGGCGCTTTCCGAACAATGCCTGGAACAACTCGGCCTGCACGCGCCGCCGTTTGACGACGCCCCCGACGAGACCTTCATCTACAGCGACCCGCTGCTGGACGGCCAGCTGGAATCGGCACGGGCTGCTCTGAACGGCCCCGGGGCGGTCGTCCTGATGACCGGGGAGAACGGCTCCGGACGCAGCCTGCAGCTGATGCGGCTGCTGGCCATGCTGCCCGACCCGTTCGAGCTGATTGCCTTCCGCGCACGGATCAATACCCAGTTCGAATCGGTGGACAACACCATTCGCAACTACCTGCGCTCGCAGAACGCGGACGACCCCGACCGCCCCCTGACCGAACTGCTGGCCGACCGCGTCGCCGACGGCGTCGACCCTGTCATTGCTATGGACGACGCCCACCTGGTGGGGACCGACATCGTCAACAATCTGATGCGGATGCGCAGCGAGGTCCTCGCCAAACACGGCCGCGCCCCGCGCATCATCCTGGTGGGGTCCGGCGGCCTGCTGCGCCGCCGCCTGTACCTGCCCGACCCCTCCGACGAGGATCAGGTCACCCGGGTCAGCCTGCGCGCCTTCAACCTGGAACAGACCGCGGCCTACCTGCGCCATCGCCTGCAGGCGGCGGGCCTGACCGACCCCGACCGCCTGCTGGACGCGGACGCCATTGCCCACCTGCAGACCACCAGCCAGGGCCTGCCGGGCAACCTCAACCGCGAGGCCAACAGCTTTCTCGAACGCCAGTGCCGCAGCGAGCGCCGGGCCGGCGCCGCGGCGACCACCGGCAGTGCCGCGCCCGGCGTGGCCGCAGGGGACGCCGCCGAGGTCGATACCCCCGACCCGGAACCGGACACAGAAGAACCGGCCTTTCACGCCGCTCGCAGGGAGCCCGAGCCGACCCCCGAGCCCGCCCCGGAACCGGAACCGAGCCTCCGGGCGAGCCGCGACGACGAGGACTTCACGCCCGCGGCCGAAGCCCTGTCCGCCTCCACCGCCGAGCCTCCCGCCCCGGAGAGCTCCGCGAGCGAGCCGGGCAGCATTGCGGCCGACGACCGTATCCCCGAGCCCCCGGCACCGGAAAACGCCGCGTTCTGGAACCAGCGCTGGTTCGTACCCGCCGTCGCCATCACCGTGGCACTGGGGATCGCCGCACCGGTCGCCTGGCAACTGCTGGAGGGCGAGCCCGCGCCCGCCGACAGCGAGATCATCGAGCTGCCCCTGCCCGAACCGCGCGTCACCGAGGCCGAGCCCGAACCCAGGCCCGAGCCGGCGCCCGCGCACGATGACGAGATCGCCGTGGCCGACCCGCTGGATCTGCCCCCGCCGGCCGCGGCCGAACCGTCCGCGCCCGGGACCGACTCCCCGGAACCGGCCGCAGAAGCACCCGAACCCGAACCTGAACCCACCGCAGAAGCCGGTGACGCAGAACCCGCTCCGGAGCCGGAGCCAGCACCCGAGCCGGAGCCAACCCCCGAGCCCGCACCGGAACCGGCGCCAGAGCCGGAACCGGAACCCGAGCCGGAACCCGCCGCCGAAGCACCGGCCGTGGACGACGCCGACGCCGCGCGTCTGGCCAGTGACCGCGACTGGCTGAACAACCAGGACGGCAGCGCCACGACCATCCAGCTGCTGGCCGCGCCGAACATGGAGGCCGCACGCGCATACGCGGACCAGCACGATCTGGGTGCCATCCGCTACATCCCGACCCGGGTCAACAACCGCGACTTCGTGGTCATCCTGGCCGGAGTCTTCTCCGACCGGGCGGCCGCCCAGCGCGCCGCCGAGGACCTGCCGGCCGCAGTGCGCAACGACGAGCCCTGGATCCGCTCCATCGGCTCCGTCCAGAACGCCGTCCGCGACTAGCTCCCGCTCTGTTTGTGCACCACGAAGCACACGAAGGCACGAAGAAGGTCAAGAGCTTTTCACCACAGAGGGCACAGGGCACAGGGCACAGGGCACAGGGCACAGGGCACACAGAGAAATGCAAAGTCTTTTCATGGTCGGTGGGCCAAAGCGGGGGCGATGTGTTTTGCCCTTCCACCTTGAATTGCTCCGAGCACTCCGTGTCCTCTGTGGTGCAAAACGCTTTTGAAGTTGACCTACTTCGTGCCTTCGTGAGCTTCGTGGTGAACAGCCCTGCCGGGCTTTACCTGCGCGGGTGTCGTGTCTTTTTGACCGGGCCCGGTTTGCCGGGAGAATGGCGGTTCGCTATATTCCTGCGCCTTTTTTCGTGTTCTTGTTCCCAGGGACGGCCCTGACCCACGTACCGCGCCCGCGCAAGGCCCTGCGCGCTGCGACCGGAGTTCACCGATGCGACAGAACCAACTGAACGGCACCCTCTACCGCCCCGAATTCGAGCGCGACAACTGCGGCTTCGGCCTCATTGCGCACATGGACGGCGTCGCCAGCCACTGGGTGGTGGACACGGCAATCAAGGCACTGGAACGCATGACCCACCGCGGCGCGATCGCCGCGGACGGCAAGACCGGCGATGGTTGCGGGCTGCTGATGAAGGCCCCCGAGGCCTTCCTGCGCACCCTGGCCTCGGAGTCGAACATCGAGCTGGCCGAGCGCTTCGCCGCCGGTATCGTGTTCATCAACCCGGAAAAGATCGCCGAGACGCGTGCCGCCGTGGAGAACGCGATCGAGCGCGGCCCGCTTACGCTTGCCGGCTGGCGCGAGGTCCCGGTCAACCCGGAAGACGCCTGTGGTGCCGAGGCCCTGAAGAGCCAGCCGCACATCCTGCAGGTGTTCATCAACGCCCCGGCCGACATGGACGGCGATGACTTCGAGCGCGCCCTGTTTGTGGTACGCCGCCGCGCCGAGATCGCGATGGGCGACGACCCGGTGTTCTACGTGCCGAGCCTGTCCGCGCGCGTGGTCTCCTACAAGGGCCTGGTGATGCCGGAAAACCTGCCGGTGTTCTACCGCGACCTGCAGCGCCCGGAGCTGGAGACCGCGATCTGCGTGTTCCACCAGCGCTTCTCCACCAACACCTTCCCGCAGTGGGGCCTGGCGCAGCCGTTCCGCTTCCTCGCCCACAACGGCGAGATCAACACCGTGCAGGGCAACCGCAACTGGGCGGTCGCGCGCCAGCACAAGTTCGCCACCGAGAAGCTGCCGGAACTGGCCGAACTGGAACCGCTGGTGAACCTGGAGGGCTCCGACTCGCAGAGTCTGGACAACATGCTGGAGGTGCTGCTGGCCGGCGGCATGGACCTGTTCCGCGCGATGCGCCTGCTGGTCCCGCCGGCGTGGCAGAACGTCGCGCACATGGACTCGGACCTGCGCGCGTTCTACGAATACAACTCCATGCACATGGAACCCTGGGACGGCCCGGCCGGGATCGTGCTGACCGACGGCCGCTACGCCGCCTGCACCCTGGACCGTAACGGCCTGCGCCCGGCGCGCTACGTGATCACCAAGGACCGCCACATCACCCTGGCCTCGGAGATCGGCGTATATGACTACGCGCCCGAGGACGTGGTCGCCAAGGGTCGCCTGAAGCCCGGGCAGATGCTGGCCGTGGACACCGAGTCCGGCGAGCTGCTGCAGCCCGAGGATATCGACCGCATCAACCGCACCCGCCAGCCCTATCGCCAGTGGCTGCGCGCGCAGGTGCACCATCTGAAGAGCCAGCTGGACGACAACCAGCTGTTCTCCGGCGAACCGATGCCACCCGAACGGCTGGAGACCTACGAGAAGCTGTTCGACGTGACCTTCGAGGAACGCGACCAGATCCTCCGCGTGCTGGCCGAGGCCGGCCAGGAGGCCGTCGGTTCCATGGGCGACGACACCCCATTTGCGGTGCTCTCCCGCCACACCCGCTCGCTGTTCGACTACTTCCGCCAGCAGTTCGCCCAGGTCACCAACCCGGCGATCGACCCACTGCGCGAAAGCATCGTGATGTCGCTGGAGACCTGCTTCGGCCGCGAGCAGAACCTGTTCGAGGAGACCCCGGACCACGCCCACCGGCTGGTGTCCGACTCCCCGGTGCTGTCCGAGGCCAAGTTCCGCGAGCTGTGCAACCAGACCGAGGACGCCTTCCGCGTCGAGCGCATGGACCTGAACTACGACGTCCACTCCGGCTCGCTGGAGGACGCCGTAAAGGCCCTGACCGAGCGCGCGGTCGAGGCCGTGCGCGAGGGCGCCGTGGTGCTGGTGCTCTCGGACCGCGGCATCGACCCGGAACGCCGCCCGATCCCGGCCGCGCTGGCCGTCGGCGCGGTGCACCACGCGCTGATCCGCGCCAAGCTGCGCACCGACGCCAACATCGTCGCCGAGACCGCGACCGTGCGCGACCCGCACCACTTCGCGGTGCTGCTCGGCTACGGCGCGACCGCGATCTACCCGTACCTGGCCTACTCCGCGTTGCACGGCATGTGCCAGTCCGGCGAGATCCCGAACGCCGACCCGCTGACCCTGGCGCAGAACTACCGCCGCGGCATCAACAAGGGGCTGTTCAAAATCCTGTCCAAGATGGGCATCTCCACCATCGCCAGCTACCGCGGCGCGCAGCTGTTCGAGATCGTCGGCCTGGCCGACGAGGTCGTGGACACCTGCTTCACCGGCACCACCAGCCGCATCAAGGGCACCCGCTTCGCCGATATCGAGGCGGACCTGGAGACGCTGTCCAAGCGCGCCTGGAACCCGCGCAAGAGCGCCGGCCAGGGCGGCCTGCTGAAGTACGTCCACGGTGGCGAGTACCACGCCTACAACCCGGACGTGATCCAGACCCTGCACCGCGCCGTGCAGTCCGGCGACTACGGCGTGTACCAGGAATATGCAGACCTGGTGAACGAACGCCCGGTGACCGTGCTGCGCGACCTGCTGAAGGTCCGCGACGACATCGAGCCGATCGCGCTGGACGAGGTCGAGCCCGAGGCCGAGATCCTGCCGCGCTTCGACTCCGCTGGCATGAGCCTGGGCGCGCTGTCGCCGGAGGCCCACGAGGCCCTGGCCACCGCGATGAACCGCCTCGGCGGGCGCTCCAACTCCGGCGAGGGCGGCGAGGCCGTCTCCCGCTACGGCACCGAGCGCATGTCCAAGATCAAGCAGGTGGCCTCCGGCCGCTTCGGCGTGACCCCGCACTACCTGGTCAACGCCGAGGTGCTGCAGATCAAGGTTGCCCAGGGCGCGAAGCCCGGCGAGGGCGGCCAGCTGCCGGGCCACAAGGTCAACAAGATGATCGCGGAGCTGCGCTACTCGAATCCGGGCGTGGCCCTGATCTCGCCGCCGCCGCACCACGACATTTACTCCATCGAGGACCTGGCGCAGCTGATCTTCGACCTCAAGCAGGTCAATCCGGATGCGCTGGTCTCGGTGAAGCTGGTCTCCGAGGCCGGGGTTGGCACGATCGCCGCCGGCGTGGCCAAGGCCTACGCCGACCTGATCACCATCTCCGGTTACGACGGCGGCACCGGCGCCAGCCCGCTGACCTCGGTGAAGTACGCCGGCACCCCGTGGGAGCTGGGCCTGACCGAGACCCACGCGACCCTGCGCGGCAACGACCTGCGCGACAAGGTGCGGCTGCAGACCGACGGCGGCCTGAAGACCGGCCTCGACGTGATCAAGGCGGCGATCCTGGGTGCGGAGAGCTTCGGCTTCGGCACCGGCCCGATGGTCGCGCTGGGCTGCAAGTACCTGCGGATCTGCCACCTGAACAACTGCGCAACGGGTGTCGCCACGCAGGACAAGGTGCTGCGCATGAACCACTTCATCGGCCTGCCCGAGATGGTCATGCACTACTTCCAGTTTGTCGCCCGCGAGACCCGCGAGTGGATGGCGAAGCTGGGCGTGCGCAGCCTGACGGATCTGATCGGCCGTACCGATCTGCTGGAGATCCTGCCGGGCGAGACGCCGAAGCAGCAGCACCTGGACCTGAACGGCCTGCTGGCCAGCGGCGACCTCGCCGACAAGCCACGCTTCTGCAAGGAGCCGAAGAACGAGCCGTTCGACAAGGGCGAGCTGGCCGAGAAGATGGTCGCCGAGATGCTCGAGGCGATCGAGAACAAGGCCGGTGGCGAGTACCGTTTCGACGTTGCCAACACCGACCGCTCGATCGGCGCGCGCCTGTCCGGCGAGATCGCCAAGCGCCACGGCAACCAGGGCATGTCCGATGCCCCGATCACCGTGCGTATGAGGGGCACGGCCGGGCAGAGCTTCGGCGTCTGGAACGCCGGCGGCCTGCACCTGTACCTGGAAGGCGATGCCAACGACTACGTCGGCAAGGGCATGACCGGCGGCAAGCTGGTGATCCGCCCGCCGGAAGGCTCGGGCTTCGCCAGCCAGGACACCACCATCATGGGCAACACCTGCCTGTATGGCGCGACCGGCGGCAAGCTGTTCGCCGCCGGCCAGTGCGGCGAACGCTTCGGGGTGCGCAACTCCGGCGCGATCGCCGTGGTGGAAGGCATCGGCGACCACGGCTGCGAGTACATGACCGGCGGCGTGATGGTGGTGCTGGGCAACACCGGCATCAACTTCGGCGCGGGCATGACCGGCGGCTTCGCGTTCGTGCTGGACCGGGAGAACGACTTCCCGGACCGCATCAACAACGAGCTGATCGACCTGCACCGCCTCGACACCGAGGACATGGAGGCGCACCGCAACTATCTCGAGGAACTCATCACCGAGTTCGTGCACGAGACGGACAGCGCCTGGGGCCGCGAGATCCTGGAACGTTTCGACGACTACCAGGGCTCGTTCTGGCTGGTGAAGCCCAAGGCCTCCGAACTCCGGGGCCTGCTGGCCAACCTGCGCCAGGCCGCCTGACCCGCCACCCGGCGGCACGACGACGCGGGCCCCTCACGGGGCCCGTTTTGTTTTGGCCCGTCTCAGTGCGGAACCGAGGCGTTTGGAGAACCGTCGGGCAAGCCGATACTCCTGCTAGACTCGAGGCCATGGAAACGAGAGCCGAAATTGCGGATATCCGGCGCACGCTGGAACAACATCCGGAACTGGAGCTGGCCATCCTGTTCGGATCGCTGGCTCGCAGCGGCGCACGGTTCGACAGCGACCTCGACCTCGCCGTCAGCGCCGGATCGCCGCTGGGCACACAGGCACGCATCGAGCTGGTCGATGCGCTGGCCGCGGCCACCGGGCGTCCGGTGGACCTCGTGGACCTGACGCAGGCAGGCGAGCCCCTGCTGGGCGAGATCATGACCCGGGGTATCCGCATGCTCGGCAGCGATGAGGCCCACGCGCGCTACCTGACCCGTCACCTGATCGAACAGGCCGATTTCCTGCCCTACCGTAATCGCATCCTGGCCGAGCGGAGAGACGCGTGGACCCGCGCGTAGTCGAGCAGAAACTCGAGACCCTACGGTACTGCGTTAACCGGGTCAGCCAGCGTTGCCCCGCCACGGCCGAGGAACTGGCCCGGGACCCGGACACTCAGGACATCATTGCCCTGAACTTGTCGCGCGCCGTGCAGCAATGCGTAGACATCGGGGCACACCTGGTCACCTCGCTCGACCTCCCGCCGCCCAACACCATGGGCGAGACGTTCGACCGCCTCGTCGAAGGCGGCGTGATCGAGCAGACCCTGGCCGAGCGACTCAAGAAGGCGGTCGGCTTCCGCAACATCGCCGTGCACAACTACGAACGCATCAACTGGGACATCACCCACTCGGTCTGCTCCCGGCATCTGGATGATTTTCGGGCCTTCGCACGCGTGGTTTCCGACCACATCTGACCCACAAGCCGCGGCAGCCGGTATCATCCGGATACCCCCACGGCTCAGGCACCCCAGCAGACCCCCATGGCAGGCCTCATTCCACAGGCATTTATCGACGAGCTGCTCGAGCGCAGCGACATCGTCGAGGTGATCCAGCGCCGCGTGAGCCTGAAGAAGGCCGGGCGCGAGTTCGCCGCCTGCTGTCCGTTCCACGGCGAGAAGACGCCGTCGTTCTATGTCTCGCCGCAAAAACAGTTCTATCACTGCTTCGGCTGCGGGGCGCACGGCACGGCCATCAGCTTCCTGATGGAGTACGAGAACCTGAGCTTCCCCGAGGCGGTGGAGCAGCTGGCCGAACAGGCCGGACTGGAGGTCCCGCGCGAGGCCGGAGGGGACGACAAACGCGAGGCCCACGCCCCGCTGTACGAGGCCCTCAACGCGGCCGCCGACTACTACGTGCAGCAGCTGCGCCAGACGCCGAAGGCGGTCGAATACCTGAAAAACCGTGGCATCGACGGCACGACCGCCCGCGACTACCAGATCGGCTGGGCCCCGCCCTCGGGCCTGCTTGAGGCCCTCAAGCCCCGCTTCACCCCGCAGCAACTGGTGGATGCCGGGCTCGCCGCGCGCCGCGACGACGGCGGCATCCGCGAGCGCTTCCGCGGGCGCATCATGTTCCCGATCCGCGACCGGCGCGGGCGCATTACCGGCTTCGGCGGGCGCCTGATCGAAGACGGCGAGCCGAAGTACCTGAACAGCCCGGAGAGCGAGGTCTTCCACAAGGGACAGACCATCTACGGCCTGTTCGAGGCTCGCAAGGCCGGCACCCGGCTGGATGACATCGTGGTGGTCGAGGGCTATATGGACGTGGTCGGACTGGCCCGCGCCGGTTTTCGCCGAGCGGTGGCCTGCATGGGCACCGCCCTGACCCGCGCCCACCTGGACAGCCTGTTCCGCCAGGTCTCGCGCATCACCCTGTGCTTCGACGGCGACGCCGCCGGGCGCCGCGCGGCCTGGCGCTCACTGGCCGAGGCCCTGCCCGCGATCCAGGGCCTGCGCGAGGTGCGCGTGCTGTTTCTGCCCGAGGGGGACGACCCCGACAGCCTGGTGCTGCGTGACGGCCTCGCCGGCTGGGAGGAACGGCTGGCCGGTGCCCTGCCCCTGTCCGAGACGCTGGTCCGGCTGCTGCGCGAGGAGCACCCGACCGACACCGCCGAAGGCCGCACCCGCTTCGCGCATGCCGCGATGAAGCTGGTCGCCACCACGCGCGATCCCCTGTTCCGCGACCAGTTGGTCGAACGCATCGCCGAGGAGACCCATCTGAGCCACGAGCGCCTGGAACAGGTCTTGTCCGAGCAGCCCCCCGAACCCGCCCGCGCGACGGCCTCGGGTTCGGGGGGCGATCTTCCGGCCAACCCCACCGCCAGCCGGGCACCCGGCGGCGAAAGCCCGCCGGCCCTGTGGGGCGCCCTCCTGGCGCGTGTCCTGCAACACCCGGAACTCGACTGGTCGCAACCGGAAATCCGCCAGCTCGTCGAACTGCCCGGCGTGGCCGCGGCCACCCTGCGCGAGCTCCTCGCCGCCCTGGACGAAAACCCCGAACGGCATACCGCCGGGCTGCTGGAACGCTTCCGCGAGGAACGCCACTTCCAGCGCCTGATGGCCCTGGCCCACCAGGCCCTGGACGACGGCGAGGTGGCCGTCACCCGGCAGACGGCGCTGGACTGCGCCCGCCAGCTCCTGCGCCAGCACTACCGCTCGCGAATTCGTGAACTGACTCGCCCCGGCACCGAGCTGGGGACGGAACAACGCGCCGAGCTCGCCCGTCTTACCGAGCAGCTGCAGCGATTCGACCGGCCGCAATAGCCAGCCCGGGCCTTGAAGCGGACGCGATTGCCCGCATTGTTCAGACAGCCGGAGGGCGCCACACGGCGCGCCGCGCAGGGCCTTGACCGCAATCAGCGTCCGGCAACCGGCAATATAAGAATCTTCTGCTACAATACAGGATTGATTTTTCTGCGCCCCAATTTCCTAGAGCCGTCCTGTAGCGGCTCGACCAAGCACCTCGGAGTACGACCGCAATGAATCGTGAAGAGCAGCAATCCCAGCTCAAGGAACTGATTGCCAAGGGCAAGGAGCAGGGATACCTCACGTATACCGAGGTGAACGACCACCTGCCCGACTCGATCATCGACTCCGACCAGGTCGAGGACATCATCGCGATGATCAACGACATGGGCATCGCGGTGCACGAGCAGGCCCCGGACGCCGACAGCCTGCTGTTGTCCGACGGCTCCGTCTCCGCCGACGAGGACGCCGAGGACGCCGTGGCCGCGCTCGCCTCGGCCGATTCCGATTTCGGTCGCACCACCGACCCCGTGCGCATGTACATGCGCGAGATGGGCACGGTCGAGCTGCTGACCCGCGAAGGCGAGATCCGCATCGCCAAGCGCATCGAGGAAGGCCTGATGCAGGTCCTGTTCGCGCTGGCTCACCACCCGGGCGCGATCGAACGACTGATCCACGAGTACGACCAGATTGTCGAAAACAACGGCCGTCTGACCGACCTGGTGGTCTCCTTCATCGACCCGAACGACCACGCCAACGGCGAGGCCGTGGCCCGCGGCCTGGTGACGCCGGAACAGGCGCAGAAGGCCCAGGACGAGCAGAAGGCCGCGGCCGCGGCGGCTGCCGAACAACAGGCCAGCGCCGAGCTGGATGCCATCGTCGACGAGGTGGAGGACGCCGAGGAAGACGAAGAAGCCGCCGAACCAGTCGACACCGGCCCGGACCCGGAAGAGGCCCGCGAACGCTTCGAGAAGCTGCGCAAGCTGCACGCCAAGGCCCACAAGGCCTTCGAGAAGGGCAACCGCGAGGCCTACGCCGTCGCGCGCGAGGCCACCGCCAAGTACTTCATGGAGTTCAAGCTGGTCCCGCGCATGGTCGACCAGCTGACCACCCAGCTGCACGGCAGCATCGACCAGATCCGCCGCCACGAGCGCCGCATCATGGCGCTGGCCGTGGAACAGGCGCAGATGCCGCGCAAGACCTTCATCGACAGCTTTCCCAAGAACGAGACCAACCTCGACTGGATCAAGGAAGCCTGCAAGGCCAAGGGCAAGTACACCACCGCCCTCGCCGAGCACGAGGACGAGATCGTGCGCCTGCAGAAAAAGCTCGCCGAGATCGAGCACGAGGCCAGCCTGAACATCTCCGAGATCAAGGAGATCAACCGCCGCATGTCCATCGGCGAGGCCAAGGCCCGCCGCGCCAAGAAGGAGATGGTCGAGGCCAACCTGCGCCTGGTGATCTCCATCGCCAAGAAGTACACCAACCGCGGCCTGCAGTTCCTCGACCTCATCCAGGAAGGCAACATCGGCCTGATGAAGGCGGTGGACAAGTTCGAATACCGCCGCGGCTACAAGTTCTCGACCTACGCCACCTGGTGGATTCGCCAAGCCATCACCCGCTCCATCGCGGACCAGGCCCGGACCATCCGCATCCCGGTGCACATGATCGAGACCATCAACAAGCTCAACCGCGTCTCCCGCCAGATGCTGCAGGAGATGGGCCGCGAGGCCACGCCGGAAGAGCTGGCCGAGCGCATGGAGATGCCCGAGGACAAGATCCGCAAGGTGCTGAAGATCTCCAAGGAACCGATCTCCATGGAGACCCCGATCGGCGACGATGAAGACTCCCACCTGGGCGACTTCATCGAGGACGAAAAGGTCGCCTCGCCGTCGGACTCCGCCGCGCAGGAAAGCCTCACCGAGGCCACCCGCGAGATCCTCTCCACGCTGACCCCGCGCGAGGCCAAGGTCCTGCGCATGCGCTTCGGCATCGACATGAACACCGACCACACCCTCGAAGAGGTCGGCAAGCAGTTCGACGTCACCCGCGAACGCATCCGTCAGATCGAGGCCAAGGCCCTGCGCAAGCTGCGCCACCCGACTCGCGCCGAACTGCTGCGCACCTACACCGACGCCGAGTAACCGGCGTCCCGGCCGAACGGCCGGAACCTGCCCTGCCGCTGCGGCGCCATCGCTCCCTTTCCGGGTAGAATGGCGCCGCAGTCGTTTGTACCCTCCCCGAATACGGGCCTGTAGCTCAGTTGGTTAGAGCAGGGGACTCATAATCCCTTGGTCGTCGGTTCGAGTCCGACCGGGCCCACCATATTTTCAATCGCTTACAATCTCGCCGCTCTAAATCTAAAAGCTGTGTAGGCCGCGTGTAGGCGCACCGCCCGATAATTTTACGCCCTATCCTCTCCGCCCGGGCCTAGACCCAACCAGGCCTCACGAACCCATCCGCTACCACCACCTCGGTGTCCTCACAGACGGCCGACACGTCGCGCGCCGCCAGCACCACGAGACACCTTGCGAATTGCTGGCAGTCGAACTCGATATGCAGCCATTCTCCATTCTTCCTTCGACCTACCAGTCCTCGCCTGATTCTAAAGCTCGGCCCCGCGCAAAAGCCCAGGAAGCGTCCGGCAACGCCGCATTTCACTAGGGCTCCGCTAGCTGTCGCCCCCAGGTTCGCCCGTCGCGCCCCAAAAACAGTCACCGAAAGCGGGGGACCGCGTTCGGGCCTCGAACTTTGTTACTCTTTGACAGACCAAGAAGGAGTGCGTTACTCTTTCCCTATTACGGCTATTGGAGAGTCTATCGTGATACGTAAACCTTCAGAGAGAAGCCAAGATGCCAAAGAAAATTGACTACCCCCGCGCCCCGCTATCACGGGCATTGGAGCTTGCCCAAGCGATCAACGCTTACGGCGGAAAAGCGACGATCGAATCGGCCGCAGAAAAACTAGGGGTGAAGGTCAGCGGCGCATTCAACTCCCTTGTTTCCAGCGCCGCCAAATACGGCTTGGTCGAGTCTGACGGCAAGTCGTCGGGCGGGGGGCGCCAGCTGGTGACTTCGTCCCTATACCGCCAATACAAGCTCGCATACTCAGACGACGAACGACGGGAAGTCCTCCAAAAAGCCGCCTTAGGCCCCCCTGTATTCGCGGCTATCCACGACCGGTTCACGGGTCAACAGCTACCACACGACTATCTAGATAACCTGCTTGTACGTGAATACCAAGTATCGGAGCCGGAGGCCTCACGAGTTAGAGGATACCTGCTTGAGGCTTTTTCCTTCGCTGGACTAATAGATGATGACTACCGGGTAACCTCAGGGTCTCAGGACGAGGAAGAGAACCCCGATCCCACTCTTGAAGTAGCTAGAGAGCCAGACACCCCCAGACCAGCTCACCTCATGCAGGGAGGCGGAGCCGCTCAACAGCCAGGCGGGGCTTCTACACGCGAACAGTATGAAATAACGATCGTGGGGCCTGACCTCAACACTCGGGTGGTAGTAAGGGAGCCAGACGATTTCGACATGGTTGATGTCGCTATTAAGAGGATCCGGGGACGGATCGAGCGGCAGACGCAAATCCAGGCCCAACGCGGATCAGAGGGAGCGAACGAAGACGAAGACCTTCTCGCATGAAATAAAAAGGACCCGAAGTGCTAGGAACACTTCCGGTCCTCTATATCCCCCATGGGTGAAAGGCAGCTGCCCAACGGGGGGCCGTACCGCATTGAGTGCGATCGACTGTGGCTTGCAACTTCAGAGTTACGCACATCGCGGACGGTGTCAACAGGCTGCCGGAGGATAAAGCTATGAGCGACTTAAGCTCGAAGCCCGCTCCTCCGGGATACCGTTGGGTGTACTGTCCTTATTACACCCACCATATCACCGGTAAGCGGGTATATCCGAAGCAAGCGAAGTGCTTCTGCTTTCTTGTGAGAGCGTAGCGCTATTCGAAGCGCAGAGTGGGGTGGCGGCATCAGTCGCCGCCCCTTTTTGTTTAACTAGCCTACGCATTTGCTCACCCAATTCAGTTTCGAGCCGCGCTCGATCATTCAGCGACCGTACACTTATTGACAGGACTCCAAGGCGGAACGCCCTACGGGCGCCCCGCTACCGGACGCAACTCCCAGGTGTGATTGCGGGTCTGGACGGCAACTGAAGCGTCCGGCGTTTCGACGCCTAGCACCTGGTCGCCTTTCTCTTCCCCGTACGCACCCAGCTCGTCGCTCCAGACCTTCAGCAAGCGCAAGGGATGGCGGAAAAGCGCTTCCGTGAAACGCTCCCAATCGCCAACGTCGGCCGCCAAGGCTGCGTCCCGAATCGGATCATCTGCGTCGCCACGGGTGCGGCGTAACTCTCGCCAGATACCGACCGGCTGGGTTCCGTAGAACGCGAACTGACGAATTCGCCAGACCGCCGACCATGCCTGGACCCTCTGTGCCGCCGTGTCCGACATGTGTCCGACGCTGTCCTCCGTGAGCCCATAACCGTCGATATTCTTGCTGACGTACTTGGCGACGTAGCCCGTAGCGGTTCCGCGGTCGTAGTCGATGTACTCGACGGTGAACCGATGGCGCCGGGCCCCTCGTTCGGTGGGCGAATCCTTCAACGCCCACTCTTGCATGATCTCCACCACCCGAGGCTCTTGATCCGGCGGAGTGAACAGAAGGTAGTGATCGTGGGGCGTTTCGTCGTGCTGGGGCTCACGGACCCGAATGCCGTAGAAGGCAATATCCGCATCCTTGAACCAGCGACGTACGTTAGCCCACACCTTATTGAGGTAGGTCGCGCCGTCTTTTGGCGTCGAACGGTCGAAGCTCGGATTGGCCTCTCCGGTCTGCGAGGCCGTGGCGTGAAACCGAGATGGGCAAGTGATCGTCACGAACAGCGCGCGGTAGCCTTGGGAGCGCGCGTGTGCCTCCGTCCCGGCGATCCGCGCCATGAGTTCGTTTCGTCTTAACTTGGGGTTCGACACCGATCGCTCGGCCAATTCGGCCAGTGAGAACGCATCGCCCAGGTCGTTGACAGCCTCCATCGTGGCCAAGGTTGCGCGGTTGCGTTGATTGCGCTGGCGTACGAGCTGGAGGCCCACATCGCTGACATAAATCTGCTTGCGCCGAGACACCAGCGCCAACTCGCGAGCGATGGCCTCCACCGCGACCAGTTGCAGGCTGCGGAGCTGACGGCGCCACCACCGGTCACAGCGATAGCGCATAAGCTCCCCTTCTTCCGACTTCGCACTGGAGCAACAAAGACCCGCATCGGTGGCGACCGTCCGGGCGCCTGCCAACGTAAGCTTCTCGCAACGCCGTGCGAACTCATCTCCCTTATTCCGCAGCGCATCGTCACTGGCCGACAGGTTCACTGGCGCTCGCCTGGCTTGCTTGCCTAGATCCAGAAGCCAAAGGTTTGCGTTCCTCCGGCCCTTGGTTTCTAGAAGTTCGCGGTAGCGAAGTTCACACAGGGGCCGCCACGCTTTGGGCAGCACTCGCAGGCACTGCTCCAGATGCGGAAGATCGTCGAGCGGGTAATCCCAGCCCTTCGGGGCCCAGACTGGCCAGCGGTGAATAGTGGTCTTTCCATCCGGCCAGCGTCTGGGGCGGACCTCCAAACGCCATCCGCACTCAAAGCCTTCGATATCAAAACCAGTCTCCAGAGGTGGCGTGTTCTGGCGTGGTCGGCTTATCTGCCCGGTGTGCTCGACCATGGGGCTTAGCCTTCGGCCGTCGAACGACGGACTTGCCGTTCGAGGTAGTCATTCAGGTCGTTCAAGCGATAGCGCACAGTCCGGCTACCGACCCGAATGAAGGGGATACGCGCACCCGCCCAGCGGTCACGTTCCAGAAAGGCTTTGCTCACACCCAGGAATTGGGCAGCTTGAGAGGTGTTCAAAAGATGGTCAGGCATGATCGCGCTCCGTCGTGGATTGACGCGATCATTCAAACGCCGGGATGCAGCCCCCGGAATTCCCAGTGGCCGCCAGACGTACTACATCTAGCCGCTAGGTGTATGCGTGATGGACCGGGCAGCGCGGGCGGGCGGGGCGGACAAGCCGCTCCCCCGCCCGCGCCCCGCTGCTACTGCGACTCGGGGCGGAGGTGCCTACGAAGGGCATTCGTCAGATTGCGAATCGCGGGTTCCAGATCCCGATTATTGGTGATGAGGCGTTGCTCTTGCTCGGTCAATCCTTCAAAAAACTGCCGTGCCGCCTCCCGCTGCGAACGAAACTCACCTTCACGGTAGAACGCGAAGAACTGGTGCTTAAGAGCTCGGTTGGGGCTGTGCCGAACCTCTGCGCCTTTCTTGCCGGAACGGCCTTGGGTGCGCTTGATCGAGTTGAGGCCGTGGCGATGGCGCTCTGCGGCCTCGACCAGTTGCTGCCCTTCAATCGCCAATTCCGCCATACGCTCATACGCCCTTAGTTGCTTAGGCCACCAGCTTTTCGCCAAGTCGTGGGCCAACGCATTCGCCTGGGCCGACACCCCGAGCGCGTGGACAGCGATCGCGTCAAGCAACGTCGTTTCCGGGAGTTTGGGCAGCACCAACCGCTCGTAGTCATCGGCACGAATCATGAAGTCCAGCCCCAGGCAGGCGAACTCTTCCACTGTCTCTGATGGGTTCCAGGGCTGCGGCGAGTCGTCCGAGTCACTTTCGTCTGCCCGCAAATCCTCCAATCGCATTTCGTCCAGCCCTTCCGCCAGCACGAGAATGTCCTCTGCTTCCCAGAGGGACCGGGGTCAAACCTTGCCTTTTGCTCTGCTTCGGCCCTGCGAAATCCTGCTTCGCGCCAGTACACGAAGGTCTCCACCCAATCAGGCCCAGCGGCCAAGCCGATATTTGCGGCGCAAAGCTGGCCTGAACTGAGCCTGGATCCAGCCAAGGCTGCCCCACCCCCTCAGCAGCACTCCCAGAGGGACCGGGGTCAAACCTTGCCTTTTGCTCTGCTTCGGCCCTGCGAAATCCTGCTTCGCGCCAGTACACGAAGGTCTCCACCCAATCAGGCCCAGCGGCCAAGCCGATATTTGCGGCGCAAAGCTGGCCTGAACTGAGCCTGGATCCAGCCAAGGCTGCCCCACCCCCTCAGCAGCACTCCCGCGGAAATCGCGCTCAGGGCGCCTCGGCGGTGATGAGGCCGCGCTGGAGGTCGACGGTGATCCGCTGGCCTTCGATGACCGTGGCGCAGGCCAGCAGGAAGATCTCGACGAACTCGTTGCGCTCTTCCTCCGGCATCTCCGAGGAGGTATTGGAGGCATTGAAGGTGCCGAACATGGTGTCGTGGGCGCCGGCCGAGTAGAGGATCAATCGCTGCATGGCGGCCTGGTCGTCCGGCGATGGCGCGGCAGTATCCAGCATCGGTTCGCCCAGCTTCTGCTTGATGGTGGAATAGAGATGAAACAGGTATTCCGCCGCGCTCTGGCGCCCCCGCCGATCCTGCAGGGTGAAGTCGGCCGAGACCGCCTGGCCACTGCGGGCGCGCAGCACGATGTGCTTGGGTTCAGGCTGATCGTCGGCGTACGGGTTCAGGATGTGGGCCACGATGTCTCCAGAGCGGAATGGACGAGCCGGGGAGACTACGAGACCCCCTTGGAGATTTCCACGGCGGCCCCGTCCGCCGAGGGGTTATCCATGCTGGTTGATACGCGATGACGGCCAAGTGACGCTTCGATCGATCATCCATCACATGCAGGAGTCGAATGGCCCGGTGCGGTCGCGGGTAACACTTAGGGCCTTCCTCCGAAGAGGGACCTAGCACTTCGAGTAGCCGCAGTCGCGGCAGGTGGGACAGCCATCGATGATATCCAGGTGTCCGCCGCACTGCGGGCACAGCGACGAACCCATTGGCCCAGACTGCGGGGAGTCCAAAACAGGAACGTCCGCAGGCCGAGTATTACGAGCCTTGTCGTGGTAGGCGGCCAGGTCGCGTAGCGGGCGGGGATGGCCGTCCGGGTCGAGGAAGCCGCGGCGCTGGAGGATGTTCTGCAGGGCAAAGGCGATGGCGGCGACCTCGGAGGGGTGATAGAGGGGTTTCCCGTAGTCGCTGGTGCCGCTGCGGACCGGGCCGCGGTCCCAGGTGACCTTGCGCAGGTCGCGCAGGGCGCGGGCGGCATAGCCTCCTCGGGCCGCCAGCGACAGGCTGCGCATCGTGGCGGAGATCCACTGGTAGGACTCGGAGTGCTGGCCGGTGGGCAGGAAAAACTCAATCGGGCGCTCGATGGTCACGGTCTCGCCGTCCACCGTGCCGGAGACAGCGACGAAGCTGACCACCAGATAAACCGTCTGCGGCCCGTCCTGGGTCCAGTAGCGCACCTTCTCGGTGACCGACTCGAGCTCGCCCTCGGGGCGCGACGGGATACGCTTGCCCAGCGGGTTGTCGTCGCCCGCCGGGGCACTCTCCCCGGCCGCCGGGAGCAAGCCCGGAGGGTCAGACCTTGCTTTTTGCCTCTCTGGTGAAGGCGAGGCAAGCCCGGAGGGTCAGACCTTGCTTTTTGCCTCTCTGGTGAAGGCGGGTCGAAAGGCAAGGCCTGTCCCGACTCACGATCAGGCAGTCTCGGTGGTGATGAGGCCGCGCTGGAGGTCGACGGTGATCCGCTGGCCCTCGATGACCGTGGCGCAGGCCAGCAGGAAGATCTCCACGAACTCGTTGCGCTCCTCCTCCGGCATCTCCGAGGAGGTATTGGAACCATTGAAGGTGCCGAACATGGTGTCGTGGGCGCCGGCCGAGTAGAGAATCAGTCGCTGCATGGCGGCCTGGTCGTCCGGCGATGGGGCCGCGGTATCCAGGACCGGCTCGTCCAGCTTCTGCTTGATGGTGGAATAGAGATGAAACAGATATTCCGCCGCGCTCTGGCGTCCTCGCCGATCCTGCAGGGTGAAATTGGCCGAAACCGCCTGGCCACTGCGGGCGCGCAGCACGATGTGCTTCGGCTCGGGCTGATCGTCGGCGTACGGGTTCAGGATGTTGGCCACGATGTCTCCAAAGCGGAATGGACGGGCCGAGGAGACTACGAGACCCCCTTCGAGAATTCCACGGCGGCCCCGCAAGCCAAGGGGTTATCTATGCGGCTTCAGGACTGGGGAAGCCTTTGGTCGATCGCGTGTCGGCGCCTGGTACCCGGTTCGTTTTCTTGGTTTCAGAGTCGCCAGCCGTTCGGGTCCCGCCCGCCTTCGCCCGAAGGCACTAGCACTTCGAATAGCCGCAGTCACGGCAGGTGGGGCAGCCGTCGATGATCTCGAGGTGGCCATCGCACTGCGGGCAGCGGGCCATGTCTGTGGCCCCCAAATTCGGTGCTTCCAGGGTGGCGGAGGCCTTCGGGGTTCCCCTGTCGCGACAGGCGGCGACCAGTTCGCGTAGCGGGCGGGGGTGGCCGTCGGGGTCGAGGAAGCCGCGGCGCTGGAGGATGCGTTGCAGGGCGTGGGCGATCGCGGCGACCTCGGAGGGGTGATACAGCGGCTTGCCGTACTCGTTTTCACCGCAGCGGACCGGGCCGCGGTCCCAGGTGACCTTGCGCAGGTCGCGCAGGGCGCGGGCGGCATAGCCGCCACGGGCCGCCAGGGACAGGCTGCGCATGGTCGCGGAGATCCACTGGTAGGACTCGGAGTGCTGCCCGGTGGGCAGGAAGAATTCGATGGGTCGCTCGATGGTCACAGTCTCGCCGTCCACCGTGCCGGAGACGGCGACGAAGCTGACCACCAGGTAGACGGTCTGCGGCCCGTCCTGGGTCCAGTAGCGCACCTTCTCGGTGACCGACTCGAGTTCGCCCTCGGGGCGCGATGGAATGCGTTTGCCCAGCGGGTGATCGTCGCTGCCGGACGCGCCCTCGCCCTGCGGGGTGTCCGAGCGGCGAAAGGCGATGATGGGCTGGTCGATCCGGTGCATCGTGTCCTCCCCGACGGCGTCAGACGTCGTCGTAGTAGCCCTCGTCCAGCGCGGCGAAGAGATTCGCGGCGGTGTGGACCTGGCCTTCGTATTCGACCTGTTCGTCGCCGCGCAGGGTCAGCTCCCGGCCGTCCGCCAGGGTGAAGGTGTACCAGGTGCTGCGCAGGCGCTCGGGGTCCACCAGCACGCCCATCTGCGCCTGCGGGTTGGGCCGGTAGGTGGTGCAGCCCTTGAGACCCGCGCGCCAGGCCTGCAGATAGACCTGCTGGAAGTCCTCGAACGGGATATCGCTCGGGACGTTGAGCGTCTTGGAGATGGCCGAGTCCACCCACGGCTGCGCGGCGGCCTGCATGCGGATGTGGGCGTCCACACTGACCCGGTCCGCGGTGATCGCGTGGGCGGGAAGATCCCCCGGCCCCGCCTCGGCATCGACCAGGGCGCGGTAGGCCAGCAGCTCGTACGAGTAGCAGTCCACGGCCTCGCGGGTGCGCCGCCCGGGGCGACGGATGTTGCGCGTGGTGTGGTGGAGAAAGGTCGGCTCGATGCCGTTGCTCGCGTTGTTGGCGACCGAGAAGCTGATGGTGCCGGTGGGCGCGATGGAGGTCGCGTGGGTAAAGCGCGCACCCTCCTCGGCCAGCGCCGCGACCAGCGCCGGGTCCTCCTCGGCGATGCGATGCATGTAGGGGCTGAAGCGGGCATGCAGCTCCCGACCCTTCAGCACGTCACCGACCTGATAGCCGGCCTCGGCCAGCGCCGGCTGACGCCGGAGCATGTCCGCGGTCAGCGTGAAGTCCTCGTCCATGATCGGCGCCGGGCCCTTCTCGCGCGCGAGCTCCAGCCCGGCGCGCCAGCTCTCCAGCGCCAGGCGACGACAGACCTCTGCGGTGAAGTCGGCGGCCGACGCCGAGCCGTAGGTCTCCCCCAGCATCGCCAGGGCCGACCCGAGCCCGAGGATGCCCATGCCGTGGCGGCGCTTGCGCAGCATCTCGGCGCGCTGCTCCGGCAGCGGAAGCCCGGAGATGTCCGCGACGTTGTCCAGCATGCGCGTGAACACGCGCACCACCCGCTCGAAGCGCGCCCAGTCGAAGGCGGCGTCGGCACTGAACGGCGCGGACACGAACCGAGTCAGATTCACCGACCCCAGCAGGCAGGCCCCGTCCGGCGGCAGCGGCTCCTCGCCGCAGGGGTTGGTCGCGCGGATCACCTCGTCGAACCAGGCGTTGTTCTGGCGGTTGACCTGATCGATCAGGATGACGCCGGGTTCGCCGACGTCATAGGTGCTGCGCATCAGGGTGTCCCACAGCTCGCGGGCGCGCACGCGGCGGTAGATACGGCAGGCGACCCGGCCCTGGTCGTCCACGCGGTAGCCGTCCTCGACCACCGGCCAGTCGCGATAGACGAGATCGGAGGCGGCCACCGCGTCCTGTTCCACGGGCAACAGCGGGAAGGCGAGCGCCCATTCGTCGTCGCGCTCCACGGCCTCCAGGAAGGCATCGCGCACCAGCACGGACAGATTGAACTGGGTCAGCCGCCCCTTGCGGCGCTTGGCGAGGATGAAACGCTCAATGTCCGGGTGGCCGATATCCAGCGTCGCCATCTGCGCCCCGCGGCGGCCACCGGCCGCGCCGATGGTGCGGCAGGTCTGGTCGAAGATCTGCATGAAGGCGACCGGGCCGTTGGTCGGCGCGCCGGCGCCCGCGACCAGCGCGCCCTTCGGGCGCAGGGTGCTGAAGTCGTAGCCGATGCCGGCCCCGGCCTTGAGCGTCAGCCCGGCAGCCGTATTGGCATCGAGGATGGCCTGCAGCGAATCGCGGATCGTGCGCGAGACGGTGCAGTTGATCAGTGTGGTCTGCGGCTTGTGCGCCTCGGCCCCGGCATTGGCCAGTATCCGCCCGGCCGGGATGGCGCCGTTATCCAGCGCCCAGCGGAACTCGCGCTCGATCGGCGCGCGCTTCTCCGGCGCCTCGACCGCCGCGAGGGCCAGGGCGACACGGTCGAACATCGCCTCGACCGAGGCATCCACCGGCTCGCCCCGGGCGTCACGCAACTGATAGCGCTCGGCCCAGATCGAAGCCGAAGAGGGCTGCAGGGGCACGTCAGGCGACGTGTCTCGGGGGAGGCGATTGTTGCCCTGCCTTTGCCGGCTCTTGCCCATATTGGCCCGCCGCGTTGCGCTCGACCGAAGGGCGCTGAGGCCCTCTCCCGATCATGGGCGCCGGCACCGCAGGCTGCAAGAACGCGCAGGGGCCGGTGTCAGAAGCGGTCGAGACCCGCGAGCGGGTTGGCAAGCTCGCGCACGCGCATCCAGGAGGCGATGCTGGCGCGCCAGCGCCGCGTGGGCAGGACCGCGTGCGGCACGGTCTGGCTCAGGAACATCACCAGCGTGCCAGCCGTCGGCTGGATGCGCTGGCATTCGCGGCCCGCATCGTCATAGATGGCGAGCTGGCCGCCGTCCTGCTCGTGCCAGTCGCGGTTGAGGTAGAACACCAGCGACAGCCGGCGGCAGTTGCCGGCCTGAAAAGCATCCACATGGCGCTCGTAGTGGGTCCCGGGCGGGTACAGGGCAAAGTGCGATTCGGTCTCGAACAGGCCCGGGATCAGCGACCGGCCCACCTCCAGCCGTATCGCATCCAGGCGCTCCATGAACGCCTGCTGGGCCGGGCTGGCACCATCCAGCCAGTGGATCCAGTCACCGCGGGTGGCCCGATCGCGATGGCACTCGCCACCCCGACCGATCCGCGCCTGCGCCAGCTGCGCGGCATCACGCAGGGCGTAGATCTCGTCATGCAGCGCATCGACCGTGTCCTCGGGCAGGAAGTCGGGCCAGACACACCGCTGATCGCGCATCAGCGCATCCAGCCAGCCTGCCGGCTCACGGCCCTCGGGAACCGGGGATTCGATGACCGCTGGCGCGCGGGACGGGAGCGTGTCGGCAAGGTCCGACCACTCGGGGCCGGGAACGGGCAGATTCACGGGCGGGGTCTTCCATTCGGGCCGCCAAAGCGGCACACAGGCGGGTGCCTGCAAGGCAGCAATATACCGCGCCCGGCCCGGCGCGCAAGCACTTTCGACGGAGTCTGCTCGAACGGCGTCAGTGGCTCAGGAAACCGCCGGCGATCAGGTGCTGCCGCAGTGCGGCCTGACCCTCGATCACACGGGTGCGCGGGCCGCGCAGGCCCAGTTCGACCTGCGGGGCATTGCGGTCCATGCGCGGCAGGCAGGAGATGCGCAGATCGGGGAAGGCCGCCTCCATCGCCTCGAGGATGGGGACCAGTCGGCTCTCGGTCACGTTCTCCAGCCGCAGCACCTCCTCTACCGCGCCCGCCTCGGCGTTACGGTCGGGGAAACGCTGATCCAGCACCCAGCGCACCATCGGCTCGGCCATCACCGGGAAGCCGGGCACGCAGTGGTGGCGTTCGCAGCTGAAGCCGGGGATGCCGTTGACCGGGTTCGGGATCAGGCTAGCGCCCTCCGGTAGCTCGGCCATGCGCACGCGGTGCGGCCAGGCCTCGACGCCGAAGCGCTCCTCGAGGATCGCCATGAACTCGGGGTGTGGCACCAGCGGGCGACCCAGCGCCTCGGCCAGGCAGGCGCGGGTGCGATCATCCGGGGTCGCTCCGATACCGCCAAAGCTGAACACCTCGGCTCCGCTTGCCAGGGTTTCGCGGAACGTCTGCACCAACAGGCGAGCGTTGTCACCCACGATCCGAATCCACGATAGCTCCAGGCCCTTCTCGGCGAGCGCCTCGGTCAGGTGCGCCTGGTGCCGGTCCCGGCGCTTGCCGCTGAGGAGTTCGTCGCCAATGATCACGGCGCCGATCTCGATCTCGCCCGGCTCCCGTTCAGCCATCACGGGTCCGTCCATCGCCCCGGCCTTCGCCACGTTACTGTTTGGCGCCCAGCGCGAGCGCGCGCTCGCGAGCCGCGGCACGCGCCTCGGGGGCGTTGTCCGGATCGTTGAGCCACGGCGCCAGATGCTGATGCAGCAGCCCGGCCAGGAAGTCGAGGTGGTCGGCGCGGTCGTTCAGGGCCGGGATGTAGTGGAAGCGTTCGCCACCGGCCTCCTGGAAGATCTCGCGATTCTCGTCGCCGATCTCCTCGATCGTCTCCAGGCAGTCGGCGGAGAAGCCGGGGCAGATTACGTCCACCGAGCGCACGCCCTGCCCCGGCAGGGCCTCCATGGTCTTGTCGGTGTAGGGCTGCAGCCACTCCTCGCGCCCGAAGCGCGACTGGAAGGTGACCTGCCACTGGTCGTCATTCAGACCCAGCGCCTGCGCCAGCTTTTGCCCGGTGGCATGGCACAGGCAGTGGTAGGGGTCGCCCTGCAGCAGGTAGCGCTTGGGGATGCCGTGGAAGGACATCACCAGGCGGTCGGCCTGGCCGTGCTCCTGCCAGTGCTCGCGCACACTGCTGGCCAGGGCCTCGATGTAGCCGGGCTGGGCGTCGTAGGCGGCGATGAACTGCAGGTCCGGCACCCAGCGCCAGCCCTTGAGCACATCGGCCACGGCATCGAAGGTGGAACCGTTGGTGCTGGCCGAGTACTGCGGGTACAGCGGCAGCACCACCACGCGGCGCACGCCCTGGCGGCGTAGCTCGTCCAGCCCTGCGGCAATCGACGGGTTGCCATAGCGCATACCCAGCGCAACCGGGATCGCCTCCCCTGTCTGTTCGGCGAGGCGGCGGCGCACGCCCTCGGCCTGGCGCTTCGAGATCGCCAGCAGCGGCGAACCTTCGTCGGTCCAGACGGTGGCGTACTTGGCGGCCGAGCGCTTCGGACGGATGTTGAGGATGACGCCGTTAAGGATCAGCCACCAGATCGGGCGCGGGACCTCGACCACGCGCGGATCCCAGAGAAACTCCTTCAGGTAGCGGCGCAGGGCGGGCGCGGTGGGTTCGTCCGGCGTGCCGAGGTTGGTCAGCAATACGCCGACGTCGCGCGCCTGGCCGTGACGATAATCCGCTTCTCCGAAATACTTCATGGTGCTCCTTGCCGACATGAGGGGACGCTGACTCCCTGTCGGAGTGGCGCAGCGCCATTTGGTTCAGCGGTGAAGGATAGCGCGCCGGCGACCCGGGGGCAGCCAGCGCCGGTTCAGCCCAGACGGCCGCGCAGGGGGCTGGTGCGCGGGAAGTGCGCCTGCAGGAATTCCATCTGGTCGGCCAGCACGCGCTTGCCCTTGAGGAAGATGTATTCCGCATGGGTCGGCGTGAACGGGATGGCCAGCAGTTGCATCCCGGCCTCTTCCGGCGTGAACCCGGCCTTGTGGTTGTTGCAGCGCTTGCAGGCGGTGACCACGTTGGTCCACGTGTCCTCGCCGTTCTGGCTGATGGGGGTCACATGGTCGCGCGACAGGTCGCGTTCGTAGAAATGCTGGCCGCAGTACAGACAAAGATGGGCATCGCGGCGGAACAGGGTGGTGTTGTTGAGCGGAGGGATGTAGTTGTTGAAACGGGACTGGCGGGTGCCATGGGTCGCGATGATCGAGTTGACCTCGACCCGCGACTGCAGCCCGGTGCGGGCGTTGATGCCGCCGCGCATGCGATAAAGCGGGCTGCCACAGGTGTAGGCCACCTGCTCGGTGTAGTAGAGGCGCACGGCCTGCTCCAGGCCGATCCACTCCAGCGGCATGCCCGCGGCGTCCGTGCGCAGGACCTGATGCTCGTTCGGCAACATGACCCGTCCCGTCTCAAGGAAACACGGATTTGCTCACGCGGGGTCGAGTGAACAAATCCATGCCCCCTTTGGGAGACGCTGATTGAATCGCACGCCCGCGTCTCCCTCAGGGCAACACTGACCGGAAAAACAATAAACAGCCTTCGAGAACAAAGCAATTACAACGCCATGACCCGAGGTATCGTACGCTCCGCGACCCGGAACAAGACCCTGCAAGCGCAGGACACGGTTTAAGCACGGGGGCGATTCCGCTACACTCGCGGGTCGTTTTTTGTGCGGCATGCCCGCTTCAGGCGTGCCGCATCCGATTTCACCACCCGCGAGCGCGGCTGATCGTCCCAGGGGAGTACCGGGACGTTTGGCCCGGGGAGAGAGCGCATGGCAATCAAATTATCCGTTCCCAAGGAGTCCGCCAGCGGCGAACGTCGCGTGGCCCTGGATCCGACGGTGGCGGCCAAGTTCAGCGATCTGGGCGTCACCGTGCAGCTGGAGAAGGGTGCCGGCTCCAATGCCCATTTCCCGGACACGGCCTACGAGAAGGCCACCGTGGTCGATACCGAGACGGCCTACGGCCAGTCGGACCTGATGGTCCGCGTGGCCCCACCGACGGTGGAAGAGGTCAACCAGCTGCCGGAGGGCTCCACCGTCGTCAGCCTGTTCCATGCCCACCGCAATCCAGACGTGGTCAAGGCGATGCAGGAGCGCAAGATCCTGAGCTTCGCGATGGAGCTGATCCCGCGCATCTCGCGCGCCCAGAGCATGGACGTGCTGTCCTCGCAGGCGGCCGTGGTCGGCTACAAGGGCGCGATCATGGGCTCGGATCTGTCCTGCCGGTTCTTCCCGATGCTGACCACCGCCGCCGGCACCATCCGCCCGGCCAAGGTCATCGTGATCGGCGCCGGCGTGGCCGGGCTGCAGGCGATCGCCACGGCCAAGCGCCTGGGCGCGATGGTCGAGGCCTATGACGTGCGCTCCGCCACCAAGGAGCAGGTCGAGTCGCTGGGTGCGAAGTTCCTCGATCTGGGCGTCTCCGCCGAGGGCGAAGGCGGCTACGCCCGAGAACTGACCGCGGAAGAGAAGCAACAGCAGCAGGATGCCCTGGGCGAGTTCATCTCCAAGGCCGACGTGCTGATCACCACCGCCGCGATCCCCGGTCGCGACGCGCCGAAACTGGTCCCGAAGGACATGGTCGAGGGCATGAAGCCCGGCGCGGTCATCATCGACCTGGCGGCCGAGGGTGGTGGCAACTGCGAACTGTCCAAGCCGGGCAAGACCAGCAAGCACAAGGGCGTGACCATTCATGCCCCGCTGAACGTGCCCTCGCAGGTACCGCTGCATGCCTCCGAGATGTACGCCAAGAACCTGCTCAATTTCCTCACGCCGATGATCGCCGAGGGCGGCGAGTTCCAGCCGGACTGGGATGACGAGGTCATCGCCAAGAGCGTGCTGACCCGCGACGGCGAGATCGTGCACGAGGCCACCCGCGAGGCCCTGAAGGGAGCGAACTCATGATCATCGAAGGCTTTATCGCGCTGTACATCTTCATGCTCGCGGCCTTCACCGGCTACGAGATCATCTCCAAGGTGCCGGTCATCCTGCACACCCCGCTGATGTCCGGTTCCAACTTCGTCCACGGCATCGTGCTGGTCGGGACCATGGTCGCGCTGGGCCATGCCACGACCCCGCTGGAACAGGCCATCGGCTTTGTCGCCGTGATCCTGGCCGCGGGCAACGCCGTGGGTGGCTACGTCGTCACCGAACGCATGCTGGAGATGTTCAAGACCAGCAAGAAGGACGACAAGAAGGGAGATAACGCATGAGCATGATCATCAACCTCGCCTATTTTGCGGCGGCGGTACTGTTCATCGTCGGCCTCAAGCAGATGTCCTCGCCGACCACCGCGCGGCCGGGCATCATCTGGGCCGGCGTGGGCATGGTGATCGCCACGCTCGTGACCTTCGTGCATCCGGAGATCTCCGGCGGCGTGAACTACACCCTGATCATCCTGGGTATCGCCATCGGCGGCGCGCTGGCCTGGTGGAGCGGCAAGAAGGTCGCGATGACCGACATGCCGCAGATGATCGCGCTGTACAACGGCATGGGCGGCGGCGCCGCGGCCGGCATCGGCGCGATCTACCTGCTGCAGGCGACCCCGGAAACCGTCAGCAACACCGGCCTGGCGATCGCCGTGACCGGCTCGCTGATCGGCTCGGTGGCCTTCTCCGGCTCGCTGGTGGCCTACGCCAAGCTGCAGGGCCTGATGAAGAAGACCTTCACCTTCGCTGGCCAGCAGGTCGTGAACATCGCGATCTTTGCCATCACCGTGATCCTCGGCTTCCTGATGGCCACCGGCGGCGGCGAGATCGGTTCGGCGACGCTGCTGCTGTTCTTCGTCCTGGCGCTGGCCTTCGGCATCCTGATGACGCTGCCGATCGGCGGCGCCGACATGCCGGTGGTCATCTCGCTGTACAACGCCCTGACCGGCCTGGCGGTCGGCCTGAAGGGCATCGTGCTCGACAACCCGGCGCTGATGATCGCCGGTATCGTGGTCGGCGCGGCCGGTACGCTGCTCACGCAGCTGATGGCCAAGGCGATGAACCGCCCGATCAAGAACATCCTGTTCAGCCAGTTCGGCGGCTCCGCCGGCGGTGCCGAGGAAGAGATCGAAGGCACGATGAAGGAGATCCAGGCCAACGATGCCGGGATCATGATGGCCTACGCCGAGAAGGTCATCATCGTGCCGGGCTACGGCATGGCCGTCGCGCAGGCGCAGCACAAGATCTGGGAATTCACCCAGCTGCTGCAGAAGCGCGGCGTGGACGTGAAGTTCGCGATCCACCCGGTCGCGGGCCGCATGCCCGGGCACATGAACGTGCTGCTGGCCGAGGCCGGCGTGCCCTACGACATCATCTTCGACCTCGACGAGATCAACGAGGAGTTCAAGACCGCGGATGTCGCGATGGTGATCGGCGCGAACGACGTCGTGAACCCGGTGGCCCGGACCAACCCGGAATCGCCGATCTACGGCATGCCGATCCTGAACGCCGACCAGGCCCACAACGTCATCTGCGTGAAGCGCGGCAAGGGTTCCGGTTTCTCGGGCATCGAGAACCACCTGTTCTACGCCGACAACAACCAGATGCTCTACGGCGACGGCCAGAAGGTGGCCGCCGAGCTCGTGGCATCGGTCAAGGCCCTCGGCTAGTAGCCCGCCCCAAATGCGAGATCCGGATACGGGTCCCGCCACCGAAACCCGGCCAACCGCCTCGCGGTGCCGGGTTTTTTGTTGGCTCGGGAAACACTGCTCAATGTACACACTGGCGCTCGAGTCGCTTTTGCGTGCGCATGAATCACTGTTTCCTCAAGACCCGATGAACCCCCGGGACGGCGTCACAATTGTACACACCCTGTACAGACTACCCACAAGCGATGAAACCAACGGCCGCTTAGCACACAGAGCGCGCACTCCGTTTCACATAAAGATCGTAACTCTCTGTTTCTTCGATTCTTTTGACTTCTGGTCGATTTTTGGCCAATCCAAGACGCCCCCAGCAGTAACAAGCATTTAGGGCCCTTCCCCCCGTTTCACCCACAGAGTTATCCACAGCTTTTGTGGATAACAACCCGACCCGCCCTGAGACAACCGACTCCCCCTTCCCGGGCCCCGACGCAGTAAACTGGGCCCATGCCCGTCGCGCCCCGAATCGCCCGCATCGCGCTGGATCGCCCCCTGGATCGGCTGTTTGACTACCGCATCCCCGAAGGCCTGTCGCTCACGCCCGGACAGCGGGTTCGCGTGCCCTTCGGCCGAGGCTCCACGGTCGGCCTGGTGGTCGAGCTGGCGACCACCAGTGACGTGCCGCCCGCACGCCTGCGGGCGGTGAACGAGGCCCCGGAGAGCGAACCGCTCCTCTCGCCCCGCCTGCTGGAGCTCCTGCGATTCGGGGCCCGCTACTACCATCACCCGCTGGGCGAGGCCCTGCTGGGGGCACTTCCACCGGCCCTGCGCCACGGCGACCCGTTGCCGGCCCTCACCCCCGAAACCCTGTGGCGGATCACCCCCGAGGGCACCCGCGCCCTGGCCGACGGCCTCGCGCGCGGTCGGCGCCAGCAGGCGGTCCTCCGCGCCCTGGAGCCGGGACACGCGGCCACGGCCCTGGATCGCGCCACCCTGGCCGCCGCGACCGGCCTGCAGCTGGCCCCGCGAGAACTGCGCGACTATGAGGCGCGTGGCTGGCTGGAGACGATCACGCCCGACCCGACACAGCCGCCACCGCCGACCACCAGCGACCACGATCTGACCCCCGACCAGCGCACGGCCGTTGAGGCCCTGACACCCGGGACCGGCGCACCGCTGCTGCTGGAGGGCGTGACCGGGAGCGGCAAGACCGAGGTCTACCTGCAGATGGCCGAACGCGTGCTGGCAGGCGGGCGCGCCGTGCTGTTCCTCATCCCCGAGATCGCCCTGACCCCGCAATTGAGCGCGCGCATCCAGCAGCGGTTTCCCGGGCAGGTCGCCCTGCTCCACTCCGGCCTGGCCGAGGGCGAACGCCTGCGCGCCTGGGAGGCCGCCCGCCAGGGTCAGCGCCGCATCGTCGTCGGCACCCGCTCGGCCCTCTTCACCCCGCTGCCCGACCTCGGCCTGATCATCGTCGACGAGGAACACGACAGCGCCTTCAAGCAGCAGGACGGGTTCCGCTACAACGCCCGCGACCTGGCGATCAAGCGCGGCCAGCTGGAGCAGGCCGCGGTGGTTCTGGGCTCCGCCACCCCGACCCTGGAGAGCCTGCACGCGGCCACCACGGGCCGCTACGCCCACGCCCGGCTGACCACACGCCCGGACGGGACCCGGCCACCCGCCGTCGAGACCGTGGACACGCGCGTACACCTCCCGGACGAGGGTCTGACCGCCCCGCTGCTCGACGCCATGCAGCAGACCCTGGCGGCCGGCCACCAGTGTTTTCTCCTGCTCAACCGCCGCGGCTTCGCCCGCGTACTGGCCTGCGACGCCTGCGGCTGGGTGGCCGAGTGCCCGGATTGCGATGCGCGACTGACCATTCACGCGCACAACCCGCGCGCTGTCTGTCACCTCTGCGGCCACCAGGAACCGCGCCCCCAGCGCTGCCCGGAATGCGGCGAGCCTCTGGCGCAGCGCGGCCTCGGCACCCAGCGGCTGGAACAGGCCCTGGCGCGGCACTTCCCGACCACCCCCCTGATCCGCCTGGACCGCGACAGCATCCGTCACAAGGGCGCGCTGGAGGCGGCACTGGACCGTATCCGCCAGCTGGATGCCGCGATCGTGGTCGGCACCCAGATGCTGGCGAAGGGCCACGACTTCCCCCAGGTCGGACTGGTCGGTGTGATCGACGTGGACCAGGGCCTGTTCAGCGTCGACCTGCGCGCCACGGAAAACACCCTCCAGCTCATCGTGCAGGCCGCCGGCCGCGCCGGGCGTGGTTCCGGCGGCGGTCGCGTGCTGCTCCAGACCGGGCATCCCGACCACCCCCTGATTCGCGGCCTGGATGCCGCCGACTACCCGGCAATGGTCGCGCCCCTGCTGGAAGAACGCGCCGCCGCCGAGCTGCCGCCCCACGGCCACCTGGCCCTGGTCCGGGTCGAGGCCGGCGATGCCGAGACCACCCGCCGCCATGCCGAGCGCGTCGCCACCCACCTGCGCAGCGCCGCGACCGAGGGCCTGCGGGTACTGGGCCCGGCCCCCGCGCCGCGTCATCGCGTCAACCGCCGCTTCCGCGAACAGATCCTGCTGCAGTCCACGCGCCGCAACCCCCTGCACGAGGGCCTCGCACAGGCGCGCCACGCCTGGCAGGCCGACGACCTGCCGCGCGGCACCCGCATCGCCATCGACATCGACCCCGTCTCGCTCGCCTGACCCGTTCCCGCGGCAGGCGCCGGGGCGGCACGTGCGCCGCTTCCGGGTTAGAATGCGGCCCTTTTTACACGACGGATCGAGCCCCTCTTGAAAGACACCCTCACCGAGGCCCTCGCGGCCGCCCTGGAGACCCTGGTGGCCGATGGCCGTGTACCCGCCGATCACGGTGTCGAGGTGCAGGTCACGCGCGCCCGCGACCGCGAACACGGCGACTTTGCCAGCAACCTCGCGATGCAGCTCGCGCGCCCGGCCAAGAGCAAACCGCGTGACCTCGCCGAGGCCCTCAGCGCCGCAATGCCCGAGGTACCCGGTCTCGCCGCCACCGAGATCGCCGGCCCCGGCTTCATCAACTTCCGCCTGGCCGCGGATGCCCGCACGCTGGTGCTCGGCCGCATCGCCACCCAGGGCGCCGACTTTGGCCGCTCCAGCGTGGGCGGCGGTCGCCCGGTGCAGGTGGAGTTCGTCTCCGCCAACCCCACCGGCCCGCTGCATGTCGGCCACGGCCGCGGCGCGGCGTTCGGCGCCACCGTCGCCGACCTGCTGGATTTCTGCGGCTTCGATGTCACCCGCGAGTACTACGTAAACGACGCCGGGCGGCAGATGAACATCCTCGCCGCCAGCGTCTGGCTGCGCTATCTGGAACAGCACGGGGTGCAGGTCCCGTTCCCGGCCAACGGCTATCAGGGTGACTACATCTACCCGGTCGCCGAGGCCCTGACCGCACAGATCGGCGAACAGGCCGTGCACGCGACCGAGGCCGTCACCCGCGACCTCCCGCCGGACGAGCCGGCCGGTGGCGACAAGGAGATCTACATCGACGCGGTGATCGCCCGCGCCCGCGAGCTGCTGGGCCCGGAGCTGTACCGCACGGTGTTCGACTGCGGCCTGAACGCCATCCTCGAAGACATCCGCGACGACCTGCGCGAGTTCGGGGTCGAGTATCAGTGCTGGTTCTCCGAGCGCAGCCTGGCCGACTCCGGCGCGATCGATGCCGCGGTGCAGGATCTCGAGGCGCACGGCGCGCTGTACGAGAAGGACGGGGCCCTGTGGTTCCGCTCCACCGACTACGGCGACGACAAGGACCGCGTGGTGCGCCGCGAGAACGGCGACTACACCTACTTCGCCTCCGACATCGCCTACCACCGCGAGAAGTTCCAGCGCGGCTTCGAGCGCGTGATCAACATCTGGGGCGCCGACCACCATGGCTACGTCCCGCGCGTGCGTGCCGCCCTGCAGGCCCTGGGCCTGGAGGCCGACCGCCTGGACGTGCTGCTGGTGCAGTTCGCGATCCTCTACCGCGGGGGCAAACGCCTGCCGATGTCCACCCGCGCCGGGCAGTTCGTGACCCTGCGCGAGCTGCGCGACGAGGTCGGCTCGGATGCCGCGCGCTTCTTCTATGTGCAGCGCCGCTGCGACCAGCACCTGGACTTCGACCTGGACCTGGCCAAGTCGCAGTCCAACGACAACCCGATGTACTACATCCAGTACGCCCACGCGCGCATCGCCAGCGTGCTGCGCACTGCGGCCGAGCGCGGCCATGCCGCCAGCGCGCTGGACGACGCCGGGCTGTCCGAGCGCCTGACCGAGCCGCAGGAAGACGACCTGCTGGACCGGCTCGACCGCTTCCCCGAGGTGATCGCGGCGGCCGCCGAGGCCTGCGAGCCGCACCAGATCGCCCAGTACCTGCGCGAGCTGGCTGCCGGCTTTCACGCCTACTACAACGCGGTGCCATTCCTGAACGCGGAGGATGCCGCCGTGATCGGCGCACGCCTGGCCCTGCTGACCGGGGCCAAGCAGGTGCTGCACAATGGCCTGCGCCTGCTGGGCGTGACCGCCCCGGAACGGATGTAGACCATGGCCCAGGCCCGCAAGACCCGTCGCAAGTCCACCCCGCGCAAGGCCGCGCGCCCGATCCCCGGCTGGGTGTGGATGCTGATCGGCCTGCTGATCGGGCTGGGCATTGCCGCCGTGCTGTACCTGCAGGGGGCCGACCGCTCACCGGACCTGGGCGCGCTGTTCGGCGACCCGGGAGCCGAGACCGCCGCTCCGGCCCCGACCCCGGCCCCCGTGGAGCGCGACACCGTACCGTCGGACGACGAACCGCGGTTTCGCTACTACGAGCTGCTGCCCGAGGACGAGATCCGCGTACCAGAGTCCGAGCGCGACACCCCTGCCCCGACCCTGCCGCCCGCCGCATCCCCCAGCGAGGGGGAGCCGGTGGTCCTGCAAACCGGGTCGTTCCGCCGCTTCGCCCAGGCCGACGAGATGAAGGCCCGCCTGACCCTGCTGGGCCTCGACCCGCAGGTGCACGAGGTCGAGATCCAGGGTGATACCTGGTACCGCGTGTACCTCGGCCCGTTCAGTGACGAGGACCGCGTGCGCCAGGCGCTGGAGCGCCTGCGCACCGAGAACATCGAGGCCCTGCGTCTGCGCTACCAGGGCTGACCGTGGAACCGGCCCCCGCACCGGAACTCGACGCCCTCGCCGCCCGTATCGAGGCGCTGCCCGCCGGCCCCGAACGCAAGCACCTCGCGGACCTGCTGCGCCGGGCCCGCCAGCGCCAGAAGCGCGGGCAGGCCTGCGACCGCTTGGCTCGCACCCTGGCCGACCGCCTGGACCACGCCGAAGGAAGCACTGAAGAGCGCGCCCGTCTGCGCCCGCAGCCCGTCTACACCGGCGACCTGCCGATCCACGCCGAGCGCGAGCGCATTGTCGCCGCGATCCGCGAACACCCGGTACTGGTGCTGTGCGGCGAGACCGGCTCCGGCAAGACCACCCAGCTGCCCAAGCTGTGCCTGGAGGCCGGGCGCGGCGAGACCGGGCTGATCGGCCACACCCAGCCACGTCGGATCGCCGCGCGCTCGGTCGCCAGCCGCATCGCCGAGGAACTGGGCACCACGCTGGGGGGTGAGAAGACCTCCACCGTCGGCTTCAAGGTGCGCTTTTCCGACCAGACCGGGCCGAACAACTGGGTCAAGCTGATGACCGACGGCATGCTGCTTGCCGAGCTGGCGCATGACCCGGAGCTGCGCGCCTACGACACCCTGATCGTCGACGAGGCGCACGAGCGCAGCCTGAACATCGACTTCCTGATGGGCGTGCTCAAGCGCCTATCGAAGAAACGCCCGGAGCTGCGCATCATCATCACCTCCGCGACGCTGGACCCGGAGCGGCTGTCGGCGTTCTTCGACGACGCCCCGATCCTGACCGTGGCCGGACGCACCTACCCGGTGGAGCTGCGCTACCGCCCGATCGAGCCGGAAGACGCGGCCGACGAGGACGAAGACGCCGGTCGCGGCGAGCGCGACCTGTTCGACGGCATCCGCGAGGCGGTGGCCGAATGCGAGCGCGCCGGCCCCGGCGACATCCTGGTATTCCTGCCCGGCGAGCGCGAGATCCGCGACGCCCACAAGGCCCTGCGCGGCCAGGTGCGCGCCGACACCGAGGTCCTGGCACTGTACGCGCGCCTGTCCGCGCGCGAGCAGTCGCGGGTATTCCAGTCGCACGCCGGCCGGCGCATCGTGCTGGCCACCAACGTCGCCGAGACCGCGCTGACCGTCCCCGGCATCCGCTTCGTGATCGACTCGGGTCTGGCCCGCGTCTCGCGCTACTCCTGGCGCTCGCGGGTCCAACGCCTGAGCCTGGAGCCGATCTCGCAGGCCGCCTGCGACCAGCGCGCCGGGCGCTGCGGACGACTGGGCCCCGGCATCTGCATCCGGCTGTTCGCGGAGGACGACTACCACCTGCGCCCGCCCTTCACCGACCCGGAGATCCAGCGCTCCAACCTCGCCTCGGTGATCCTGCAGATGGCCGCGCTGAAGCTCGGCCAGCCGCGCCAGTTCCCGTTCGTGGACCCGCCCGACCCGCGCCTGGTCAAGGACGGCTACCGCCTGCTGGAGGAGCTGGGCGCGGTGGATGCGCGCGGGCGCATCACCCCGCGCGGCCGCCAGCTGGCGCGCATGCCCATCGACCCGCGCCACGGCGCGATGCTGCTGGCCGGGGCCGACCACGGCTGCGTGACCGAGACCGCGACTATCGCCGCCTTCCTGTCGCTGCAGGACCCGCGCGAACGCCCGGCCGAGGCCACGCAGGCCGCGGACCAGGCGCACCGCGAGTTTCAGGTCGAGGGCTCCGACTTCATGGGCATGCTGCGGCTGTGGGAGGCCTGGCACACCGCGCGCGAGGACCTTGGCTCGAATGCCCTCAAGCGCTGGTGCCGCGAACATTTCCTGAACTTCCTGCGCATGCGCGAGTGGCAGGAGCTGCGCGTGCAGCTGCTGCGCCAGGCCCGCGAGATGGACCTGAAGCCGAACCACCAGCCCGCCGACGCCGAGCCCGTGCACCGCGCGCTGCTGACCGGACTGGTCAGCCAGATCGGACAGAAAACCGAGCGCGGCGACTATCTCGGCGCGCGCAACCGCCGCTTCCAGATCCATCCCGGCTCGGTCCTGGCAAAGAAGAAACCCGCCTGGGTGATGAGCGCGGAGATCGCCGAGACCACCCGTGTCTACGCCCGCGACAATGCCCGCATCGAGCCCGACTGGATCCTGGCCGCGGCGGCGCACCTGCTCAAGCACCATATCTTCGAGCCGCACTTCCAGCGTCGCAGCGGACGCGTCGGGGCCTTCGACCGCATCACCCTGTACGGCCTGGTCGTCGCCCCGAAAAAGCCGGTGGACTTCGCAAGACACGACCCGGCCGAGGCGCGGCGCATCCTGATCCGCGAGGGCCTGGTCGGCGGCGAGCTGCGCACCCGCTCGAAGGGGGTACAGGCCAACCGCGAGGCCGTGGCCGAGATCGCCGAGCAGGAGGCGCGCGGGCGCCGGCGCGACCTGCTGGTGGAAGAGGATCGGCTGTTCGACTTCTACGACGCCCGCCTGCCGGCGGAGATCACCGACGGCACGAGCTTCGAGACCTGGGCGCGCCAAGCCGAGAAACAGGACCCGCAGGCCCTGAAGATCGATCAGGCCGAACTCCTGAACGAGCCGGAGGCGGCACTCCCGGCCGGGGCCTACCCCGACCACCTGGAGCTCGAGGGCCTGCGCCTGCCGCTGGCCTACCGCTTCGAGCCCGGTCAGCCAGACGACGGCGTGACCGTGACCATCCCGATCGCCGCGCTGAACGCGGTACCCGACTGGCTGGGCGACTGGCTGGTGCCGGGGCTTTTGGAGGAGCGCGTGACCGCCCTGTTGAAGAGCCTGCCCAAGGGCCTGCGCCGCCAGTTCGTGCCCGCGCCGGACTTCGCGCAGGCCGCGCTCGCGCGCATCGAGCACCGCCAGGGCCCACTGATCCCGGCGCTGGCCGAGGCCCTGCGGGCGATGACCGGCACCGATATCCCGCTGGATGCCTGGCGCCCGGAGAACCTGGAGCCACACCTGGTGATGCGCTTTCGCATCCTCGACCCGGAAGGCAATGAGCAGGCCAGCGGCCGCGACCTGGCCGCGCTGAAGCGCCGGCTGGGCGACAGCGCCGAGGCCCACTTCGACGCCAGCCGCCCGGACGAGATCACCCGCGAGGGGATCACCGAATGGGACTTCGGCGCACTGCCGGAGAGCGTCGAGTTCGATCACCAGGGGGCGCAGCTGCGCGCCTTCCCGATCCTGGTCGATCGCGGCGACGCGGTCTCGCTGGAGCTGGAACCGGACCCGGCCCAAGCCACGCGCACCCACCGCGCGGGCCTGCGCCGGCTGTTCCTGCTGGGCGCGCGCAAGACCGCCCGCGATCTGCGCCGCCAGCTCCCGGAGATCGAACGCGCCTGCCTGAACTACTCGACGCTGGGCAGCTGCGAGGCCCTGCGCGACCAGATCCTGGAGGCCGCGGCCGACCGCGTATTCCTGGTCGATCCCTGGCCACGCGATGCCGAGGCCTTTCGAGGGCGCCTGGAGGCCAGCCAGCCCGAGTTCTCGCCCACGGTGATGGAACTCTCGCGCCTGGCCGCCGAGATCCTGCGCCACTGGCACGACCTGCGCACCCGGCTGCAGGGCGATCTGCCGCTGTCCTGGATCGAGGCCGCGCGCGACATCCGCAGCCAGCTCGAGGCGCTGGTCCCGGCCGATTTCCTGCTGCGCACCCCGCACGACACGCTGCCCGAGCTGCCGCGCTACCTGCAGGCGATCGACAAGCGCCTGGAACGCCTGACCCAGGCGCCGGACAAGGACCGCGCCCGGCGTGTGGCGGTCGAGCCGCTGTGGCAGCAGGCACAGGAGCTGATCGCGCGAGCGCCGGACCACCCCGACGTGCTCGCGTTTCGCTACCGCATCGAGGAGTTTCGCGTCTCGCAGTTCGCCCAGGAACTGGGCACGCGCGAGAAGGTGTCGCCGAAACGGCTGGAACGCGAATACACCGACGTGATCCAACGACTGGCAAGCGGCCAATAAGCAATCTGGACAGAGGAAGCAACGGATGCGCGTAGTCGTGATCGGGGCCGGCGTGATCGGCGTGACCACCGCCTGGTACCTGCGGGAGGCCGGGGCCGAGGTCGTGCTCGTGGACGCTGCCCCCGCCCCCGCCACCGGCTCCAGCCAGGCCAACGGCGGCATGCTGCATGCGAGCCACGCCGAACCCTGGAACACTCCCGGCGTCGGGCTGGACCTGCTGCGCTTTCTCGGCCGCACGGAGTCGCCGCTGCTGTTGCGCCCCCGCGCCCTGCCGGGGCTGGCCGGATGGGGCCTGCGCTTTCTGTGGCACAGCCGCCGCTCACTGTTCGAGCGGCACACCCGCCTGAATGCCCGCCTGGCCGCGTTCTCGCTCCGGGAGATCGACCGCCTGCAGCGGGAACTGGCGAGCGAGGGGCTGGACTTCGACTTTCGCCGCTGCGGCATCCTGAAGCTGTTCCAGGACCCGGCCAGCCAGGCCCACAATCGCGCCGCCAGCGAGGCGATGCGTGATGAGGATGTGCGCTTCGAGGACTGGGACGTGGAGCGGATCATCGCGGAGGAGCCGGCACTGGCGCCGGTGCGCGACCGCCTGTGCGGCGGGCTGTTCTTCCCCGGGGATGCCATCGGCGACGCGGCACGGTTCACCGAGCAGCTGCTCGCGATCGGCCAGCGCCGGGGCATCCGCTATTACCCGAACGTCACCGTACGGCGCCTGCGCACCCACCGTGGCCGGATCGACGCGGTGGAGACCTCCGAAGGGCCGATCGCGGCGGAGGCCTGCGTGGTCGCCAACGGCTACCACGCCCCGGACCTCCTGCGCCCGCTGGGGCTGCATCTGCCCGTCGCCCCGGTAAAGGGCTATTCGCTGACCCTGCCGATGGACGCCGACTGCCGGCTGAACCTGCCGCTGATCGATGACGCCAACAAGGTGGTGATGACCCCGCTGGGGGCGCGCCTGCGTCTGGCCGGTACCGCCGAATTTGCCGGCCGCGACCGCCACCTGAACATCGAGCGCGCGGCCAATGTTCTCGATCAGTGCCGGCGCACCCTGACCGGCCTGCCCGCGAACTTCGACCCGGAGACGATGGCCCCCTGGACCGGCCTGCGCCCGATGAGCGCCCGCGGCACACCGATCCTCGGCCCCACCGCCATCACGGGCCTGCACCTGAACACCGGATCCGGACACCTGGGCTGGACCTTTGCCTGCGGGGCGGCGGCACTGGTGCGGGCCGGAGTGCTGGGCGAAACACCGAGCCTGCCGATGGAAGGCCTGGGGCTCTGATCCGCGCGAACCGGCTGTTGCGGGATAGCACCCCGGTAAGTCGATTCAGCCCCCCGGGAACACCATGCGGATGCGGGCCCCGTGCAGATCCGGGGCCTGTTCGATGAACAGCGTCCCGCGGTGGTCGGTGACCAGGGTATGGATGATGCTGAGCCCGAGCCCCTGACCGGTATCCCGGTCGGCATCCTGCCCGCCGCGTGTGTCCGCGCGCTGGCCGCGCTCCAGCACCCGGGCCCGGTCGGCCGGCGGGATACCCGGACCGTCATCGTCGATGATCAGCATCACCTCGCCGGGCTGGCAGCGCGTCGTGACCCGCACCCGGCTGGTGGCATGGCGAATGGCGTTGTCCAGGGTATTGCCCAACAACTCGAAGATGGCGCCACCGTCCATGCGCAGGGCACAGCCCGGGGCCAGGTCGGTCTCCAGCGTCACCCCCTCCTGCGCGGCGAGCCGCCCCAGCGCCTGGCCGGTTCGCTCGATGATCGGCGCCAGCGGCTCGGCAGCCTGGAACGGGGCCGGCCCCAGCCGCTGCGCCTGATTCAGCTGGTGCTGGACGATCCCCTGCAACCGGTCGACCTGGTGCTGCATGTCGTCCGGGTCCGGTCGCGCGCTCTCGAGGTTCAGGCGCAATGCGGAGATCGGGGTCTTCAGGCTGTGGGCCAGGTCCGCCAGGGCATTCTGCTGGCGCGCCAGGCGGGCCCGCTCGAACTCGACCAGGTCGTTGATGCTGCCGGTCAGGGCGCGGACCTCGGTGGGATAGTACCCGCCCAGACGGGCGTGGTCGCCATGGCGCAGGGCGTCCAGGTCGCGCCGCACCTGGCGCAGCGGGCGCAGCCCCCAGAACCACAGCGCCAGCGACAGCACCAGGATCATGGACAGGGTCATCGCGCCCAGCCCCTGCCACAGGCTTACGCGGTACTGTTCGACCTGTTCATTGAAGGCCTCGCGGTCCTCCAGCATCTGGAAGGTCAGTCCCACCTGGTCGCCCTCCAGCTCCCACTGCACGGGCAGGCTGAAGCTGAAGTACTCGTCCTCCGACCAGCCACGCAGCGAGACGCCCACCGTCGAGGGCGACCGCCAGAGGGTCTGGCCCTCCTCGCCGAGGATGCGCGCATAAAGACCACTGACCGGCAGTTGCAGCCGGCTTTCGGGGAGCATCTCGGGGACCCGTACATCCGCGGGCCCGATCACCTCGGCCAGCCCCATCAGCAGCAGCACCTGCGCCTCCAGCCGGGTCTCCACCGCGTCCGCCGCATTGTCGCGAAAGGCCGCCTCCAGCACCCAGGCCGTCAGCAGCGAGAAGATCAGCACGGTGACGGCCGTGACCCCCGCCAGGCGCAGGACCAGGCTGCCGCGCAGCTTGCGCAGGGCCGCCTTCATGCGGACCGGGCGGCCTCGGGGTGGATCATCGGGCGCTGTCCGACTCGTTTTCCGGGGCGGGGTCGGGTTCGCGGGCAAAGCGGTAGCCGCGCCCGCGCAGGGTCTCGATCAGCCCCAGGCTGCCATCGGCATCCAGCTTGCGACGCAGGCGACCGATGAGGACCTCGATCACGTTGCTCTCGCGGTCCTCGTCGTGGTCGTACAGGTAGTCCGCCAGCGCGTCCTTGCTCAGCACCCGGCCGGGCTGGCGCACCAGGGTCATCAGCAGGCGGTACTCGAATGTGGTCAGGGTCACCGATTCGCCATTCAACCAGACCTCGTCGCCGGCGGTATCGATCACCAGCGGGCCGAAGTGCAGCCGCTCCTGGCCAGACTGCAGGCTGCGGCGCGCCAGGGCGCGCAGGCGCGCCAGCAGTTCCTGGATATGGAAGGGCTTGGCCAGGTAGTCATCGGCGCCGGCCTCCAGACCCTCGACCTTGTCCTGCCAGCGGTCGCGCGCGGTCAGGATCAGTATCGGCAGGCGCGGCTTCGACTCGCGCGCCTTGCGGATCACGTCGAGGCCATCCATGCCGGGCAGGCCAAGGTCGACCACGGCGATATCGCAGTGGTACTCGGTCAGCAGGTACAATCCGGTCTCGCCATCCGAGGCGGTATCCACGCGACAGCCGCTGCGGTCCAGTTCCTCGCCGATCTGGTTGCGCAGGGCAACGTCATCCTCGATCAGTACCACGCGCAGATTCATTCCGGGAGCTCCACTTCCGTACCTTCCTCGATGCGCAGGGTACGCACTTGCTGGTCGTTGGTCAGGATCCGGATCACGAACAGGCGCGCCCCGTAGCGGCTGACATCCTCGCGGGCATGCAGGACCCGCCCCGGGTAATGTGCCTCGATCTGGGCAACAGCCTCGTCCAGGTCCCAGACCGCGGCCTCGGGGTCGTCGGTATTGAACTGCGCCTGTGCCGGAAGCGCGACCAGGAACAGCATGGCCAGCGCCCGCACCGGGCCCGAGCGACGCCGCATCGGGTGCCGCTCGCGGTGTCCGGGCTGGAGATCCGGCGTGGGTCGCATGGTGGCGCATCCTCCGGGGATTTGCGTGGAAAGGTCTTGAAGATGCAAGGGTATCGGCCTAGCCTGAACCCTATCTGAAACCGACCGGAACCGTCATGCAAGACGCCCCTGCCGAACAACCCGAGATCCCCCTGGAAGAAGAGGCCGGTCCGCTGCCGTGGAAGGAGCTCATGCCGCATTTCGCCCGCGGCGTGGTGATCCGCGTGGCACCGGAACTGGACCTGATCGAGGTGGCCCGCGCCTTCCGCGATGACGCCACGCATCAGGTCAGCGAATGGCTGGCCAATGACCAGGTCGCCCGCGCCTCGGATGACGATGCCCGGCGCTGGGCCGCGAACGATCCGATCTTCACCGCCATCGTGGCTGCGCCCTGGGTCCTCGCCCAGGAGCGGACCCCGTCCCACTAGACGATGGCCGTCTCCCTTGGCATCCCCGGCGAGACCCTGGAACGGCTGATCCAGGCCGCCCGCGAGTTCCACGCCAAGGAGGACGTGGTCTTCCCGGATACCGGCTCCGAGGGCAGTGACGACGACTGGGCCCTGCAGGTGCTGGCCGACCACGCCAGCGACCTGACCCTGCAGGAGCTGGAGGGCACGCTGCGCGACCTGGGCCCGGAGCAACAGGCGGAACTGCAGGCGCTCAGCGGCGTCGGGCGCGGGGATTACGCAGTCACGGACTGGGATACCGCACTGCAGGAGGCCCGCGACGACTGGAGCGCGGACACCGTGCACTGGCTGCTGACGAACCCGATGATCGCCGACGAGTGGGCCGCGGGCCTGGAACAGATCGAGCGCGAGGACTAGCGCGTCCGCCTCGGGTATCGGGGCAACCCCTATTCGAGCTCCTCGGGATCGAAGCGCACGGCGATGCCGCCGTCCATCACCCGCACCACCTGGGCCTTCACGCGCGGCGCCTCGCCGCCATCCCCGAGCATGCCGAATACCTGGAGCATCAACTCGTCATCCGATGCGAGCTTCATCAGGTGCCCCACACAGGCGTTTTCCGGATCGTCCCACTGCAGGAAGGCTCCGCCGCCGGAGATGTCGTTGGTGGTCAGGGTCACCGTGTCCCCGCTTTCGCACTCGGCCACGACCTCGACCGTCATCGGGATCCGTGGATGACGACGCCGTTCCCCTGTCATGGCACTCCTCCTGGTGGCAGATGCCTCTGCGATGTATCGAAAAGGCGCTTTTTGTGTGCTATACGGTCTCCATGATCGTTGGTTTTCGCGATCAGGCGCAACTACCGGGCTCGAACCCGGTGGCGCAAATCACAACCCGGATCACCACACCGGGCCCGAGGATGAAGGCAGTACTCCACAGCTGTCGCTCGCAAAAAGCCACTTCTAACGGAGGAGTCCGTTCCAATGAAGAAATCGCATTTGTACCTGGTGGGGCTTGCCGCCTCGCTAGCGATGGCGGGCACTGCTACCCAGGCCCTTGCCGACGACGAAATCACCCGGGGCCAGCTGATGGCCGCCTCCTGCAAGGCCTGCCACAACGCGGCCGGCGCCGAGGAGGGTGTCCCGGAGCTGAACCGTATTCCCGCTGCAGTCATCGAGAGCCAGATGAGGGCATTCCGCGACGGTGACCGTGACGCGACGATCATGGATCGTCACGCCAAGGGCTACACCGACGAGGAAATCGAAGCGATGGCCGGCTACTTCAGCCGCTTCTGATCAGGGGGAATCACATCATGCATGACTTTACTCGACGCAATTTCCTGAAGGTCGCCGGCATCAGCAGTGCCGCGGCCTTCGCTGGCATTGGCTGTGCAGCCAACGGCATGCGCGGGGCCGACAAGGCTCACGTCGTGGTCGTGGGCGGCGGCTCCGGCGGCGCGACCGCCGCGAAATACATCAAGCAGTTCTCGCCCGACATGCGCGTGACGCTGATCGAGCCGAACGCCACCTACCACACCTGCTATGGCAGCAACTGGGTGATCGGCGGCTTCGCGGACATGGACTTCATCGCCCACGGCTACGACACCCTGCGGGATGACTACGGCATCGAGATCGTCCAGGACCGGGTGACCGCGGTGGACGCCTCCGCGCGCAGCGTGCGCCTGGCCGGCGGCGACAGCATGAGCTACGACAAGCTGGTGATGTCCCCGGGGATCGATTTCCGCTACGACGACATGCCCGGCATCTCCGAGGCCGACGCCGACCGTGTCCCGCACGCCTGGAAGGCCGGTTCGCAGACCGAGCTGCTGCGTTCCCAGCTCCAAAACATGCCGAACGGCGGCGTGTTCGTCATGGTCGCCCCGCCGAACCCGTTCCGCTGCCCGCCGGGGCCGTACGAGCGGGTGTCACTGGTCGCGAACTACTTCAAGCAGGAGAAGCCGCGCTCCAAGATCATCATCCTGGATCCGAAGGATGGCTTCTCCAAGCAGGGCCTGTTCGAGGAAGGCTGGGCCGAGCACTACGGCGACATGATTGAATGGCGCGCCGGCTCGGAGGGCGGTCGCGCCGAGGAAATCGATGTCGACAACATGACCGTGCTGGCCGACAGCGGCTTCGAACGCGTCCGTGCCGACGTGCTGAACTTCATCCCCGCCCAGCGCGCCGGCCAGATCGCCCACGACGTGGGCCTGACCAATGACGAGGGCTGGGTCCCGGTGGATCAGCTCACCTTCAAGTCGGAGATGGACGACAACATCTACGTCCTGGGGGATGCCAGCGTGGCGGGCGCCATGCCGAAGTCCGGCCACTCGGCCAACAACCAGGGCAAGATCGTCGCGGCCGCGGTCGTGCGCGAACTGTCCGGCCAGGAGCCGATCAACCCCTCCTCCGCCAACACCTGCTACAGCCTGGTCACCCCGGACTACGCGATCAGCGTGGCCGCGGTCTACCAGTACAAGGATGGCGCGCAAGCAGGGGTCGATGGTGCCGGTGGCGTCAGCCCGTCGGGCGCCAGCTCCAGCTTCCGAAGCCGCGAGGCGCAGTACACCCGGGCCTGGTATGCCGGGATCACTCAGGACATCTGGGGCTGACCCCAGCCGTTCCATCACGGAACGCACTCGAACGGCGCCTCCGGGCGCCGTTTTTTTGCTCACCACGAAGCCCACGAAGGCACGAAGAAGGTCAAGGTCAAGGGCGATTCACAGGAAGGCTGGAAGAGCGGGAAGAAAAACAGATTACTTTATGTGTCGTGAGCCCCTGATCTGACCGACGGGTAAACGCTTAACAGAACGATCTGGGCCCAAGGCCTATAGCCTTGCCTTTCTTCCTGTCTTCTAATCTTCCTGTCACGCGCTTTGCTCTCATGCGCGCCCCCGTCCGCTTCGTGGTGAATATCCCGGGTCAGGCGTTGAGGTCGGGGATCAGCCGGCTGCGCAGGCGCTGGATCGCGTCCTTCAGTTGCAGCTTGCGCTTCTTCAGGCGCTGGATGGCGAAGATGTCGGGTGCGGCCTGCTCGTGCATCACGCCGATGGCGGAATCCAGGGCGCGGTGTTCGGCCTCCAGCTCGGCCAAGCGTGCGCGAATCTGACTTTCGGTTTCCAAGCCGGCCCCCAGTGGTCCCGTGAAGTGGTGGCCGCATGGCGGAAGAATCCCGCATGGCCATTCGGATCCTCAAACCCGTATGATCGCAGACCGTCCCCGGCGGGACCATAGCCGCCCTTCAGGAGCCTGCTCGATGGCGATCCACAACACCCCGCTCACCATCCAGACCCCGCGCGGCCCCCGTCTGGGCGGCGTACTGGTCGCACCCGAGGCGGATGCCGTTCGCGGTCAGGCCTGCATCGCGCACTGCTTCGCCTGCTCCAAGGACTTCCCGGCGACGGTACGGCTGGCGCGCGCCCTTGCCGAGGAAGGCATCGCCACCCTGCGTTTCGACTTCATGGGCCTGGGTGACTCGGAGGGCGAGTTCCGCGACAGCACGCAGGAGACCTACTGCGAGGACCTCCACTCGGCGCTCGAGGCGCTGGAGACCTTCACCGGGCGGCACACCAACCTGCTGGTCGGTCACAGCTTCGGCGGGGCCATGGCGATCCATGTCAGCGCGCAGCGCGAGACGCTGGACGGCGTCGTCACCATTGCCGCCCCCAGCCGGCCCGGCCACGTCGCCCACCTGTTCGGGGACACGGCCGACGAGATCCGGCGTGAGGGCTCCGCCCGGATCAACATCGGCGGACGCCCCGTGGAGATCGGCCGCGCCTTCATCGAGTCGATCGAGGAGCCGACCCTGGACCACGCACTCGACACCCTGCAGCGGCCGCTGTTGCTGCTGCACGCACCGGGCGACACCGTGGTCAGCGTCGATCACGCCCGCAAGATCTTCCAGCAGGCGCAGCACCCCAAGAGCTTCGTCGCCCTGCACCAGGCCGACCACCTGCTCTCGCGACCGGAACACACCCGCTACGTGGCGGGCCTGATCCGCGCCTGGTCGGCGAACCTGCTGGACTAGCCCCAGCGCAAGCCACAGCCCGTAGGAGGCCAGCCCCCTGGCCGATCAGGCGCCGGCAAAACCCCATCGGCCAGAGGGCTGGCCTCCTACAACATGGCCCCGGGAGCCTGTCGAGTTTGGGCGATCTTCGCGAGCGCAGGGCGAGAGGGCCGGCCCGAATCCAAAAAGCCCCGGGCCTACCAATAGTTCTCGGTGGTGATATGCCCCGGCTTGCGCCGGCGATTCTTCGCCAGGCCGCGCTCCTTCAGGATCGCGGTCGTGTCCTGCACCATGGCCGGGTTGCCGCACAGCATCACCTGCGAATGCTCCGGGGTAATCTTCAGGCCCGCGTGGTGTTCCAGCCGGCCCTCGGCGATCGCGGCCGGCACCCGCCCTTCGAGCCCCCCGGGGAACGGCTCGCGACTGACGAACGGGATGTACTGAAACCGCTTCGCGTCGCGCTCCTGAAACTCCCGAATGGTGTCCTGGTAGGTAAGTTCCTCCGCCTTGCGCACCGCGTGGACCAGACGGATATTCTCGAAGCGCTCCCACGGGGTGTCTGTCTTCAGGATGGACAGGAAGGGTCCCAGCGCGGTACCGGTGGACAACAGCCAAAGGTCGCGACTGTCGGGGAGCTCGTCCAGGGTAAAGAAGCCGGTCGCGCGCGGCATCAACTCCACCTGATCACCCGGCTCCAGCTGCACCAGGCGGTTGGACAATGGGCCGTCCGGCACGGTGATCAGATAAAAATCCAGCGGGGTCTCGCCCGGGGCGTTCACGTACGAATACGGCCGTCCCACCATCTCCCCGTCGATCTCCAGGCGCAGGCGATTGAACTGCCCCGCCTTGAACGGCTCGACCTCGGCATCCACGCGCAGCGAGAACAGGCGGTCCGTCCACTGCTTGCGCTCCCGTACGACACCGGTCACCCAGCCCATATTCCCTACTCCATTACTCAGGTATTGTTCAAAGATTGCGGTCGCAGTCGGAAGGTTTCAAGCATCCCCGGCCAACGCCGTATAATTGTCGCAAATCCGACCACTGGAGCAGTCATGGCCCGCACCCCCTCGCAGATGATCGAACTCGGTACCGAGGCACCCAACTTCTCCCTGCCGGACGTCGTCTCCGGCGAAAACGTCAGCCTCGACAGCTTCCCCGACGCGAAAGGCTACATGATCGCCTTCATCTGCAATCACTGCCCGTTCGTGCAGCTGATCCGCCACGAATTCGCGCGCTACGGTCGCGAATACTCGAACAAGGGCATCGCGGTAATCGCGATCAACTCGAACGACATCCAGGCGGTGCCGGACGATGCCCCGGACAAGATGAAGGACGACGCCCGTCGCTTCGGCTACAACTTTCCCTACTGCCTCGACGAGAACCAGTCCGTCGCCAAGGCCTACCACGCGGCCTGCACCCCGGACCTGTACCTGTTCGACGCCGACCGCAAACTCTTCTACCGCGGCCAGTTCGACGAGACCCGCCCCGGTTCCGACACCCCGGTCACCGGCCGCGACCTGCGCGCCGCCAGCGATGCCCTGCTCGCCGGCCAGCCGGCACCGGAGCCGCAGCACCCCAGCCTCGGTTGCAATATCAAGTGGCGCCCCGGTAACGAACCGGACTACTTCGGCTGAACAGGAGGCTCGCTTGAAACGAGGACGACCCAGGGGGCAGGACCGGTGGGCCCGCCCCTGTGGGAGCGAGCCTGCCCGCGAATGGCCCCGCCCTCATCAGCCAGCAACCCAGGCGTTCGCTACCGCCCGCCGCATGCCGCCCCGAACCCCCGGATGAGGGTCGCCAGATGCCTCCCAGCAACGTAATCGACGGCCCCCGCATCGCCACCTGGCGATGCCCGTCCTGTCAGGAGGCGGTACCGCGCCTGCTGCCGAATGGCGAATCGAACCGCATCCCGATTCCACCGGAGCGCATGGCCCTGCCCGACACCACCGTGCAGCAGGCCTGCGCCCGGGTGCAGGGGCTGCGTGCGCCCGAGATCTGCTACGCCTGTGATCAGGCCTACCAGGAACTGCTGGGGACGCTGGTGCGCCCCCCCGCCGAGCTCGGCGACGCCCGCGGCGAGCCCGGACTGAACGACACCGGCATCATCGGCGCCCTGTTGCCCATCGCCGACCAGGGCACGCAGATCCTGATCTTCAACGTGATCAACGACGAACTGCGCTGCACCGAGATCGAACGCCTGATCAGCTTCAACCCCGACCGCCTCACCTACCCCGGTACACGCGGCGCCATCGCGCCGCGCATCTGGACCCTCTACGAAGACCACCTGGCCCAGCTGCACGCTCGCGCACCGACGCCCTACACCCCCGACTAGGAGGCCACAGGGAAAACTGACCCGTCATCGCGTGACGTGCAGCAGCGAGCCGCGTGGACAGCCCCGACGCCGAGCCAGGCAACCCTCAGCGGTTGCGTCCGCAGATGGCCACGGCCCCTGACGGAGCCTCGCCATGACGCGAACTGCGAGAAGCATCGTCATCGCGAGACGCGCAGCGCCGTGGCGATCGGTCGGAACCAACCCGGGCGCGCCCCTCGCGATCACGCCCGGGTATCCCCGATCACCCCTCTCGACGTCATCCCGGAAACCGCGCAGCGGTTATCCGGGATCTGACACGCCCGGTCAAAGTAACCACCGCAGATCCCGGCTCTCCGCTTTGCTGCGGCCGGGATGACTCGGGATTCGCAAGGCAATGCCTCGCGTCTTGAAGAACACTGGACGGGACGCGCCGACATGCCCCTCAGGCGTCTTCGGCATCCACCCGCGCCAGCATACGCATCCCGCCAACCATGCAACGCAAGGCCTCCAGGGCCTGTAGATCCAGCTCCGCGCCGGTCTCGGCGGGCAAGCGCCAGTATTTCGGGCGGCAGGTCGCGGGCCGATGTTCGGGCATGGCGCGGGCGGCGGCGGTGTCGACCGCCACCAGCAAATCGGCCCAGGCCAGGTGATCATCCGTCAGCGCGCCCATCGCGCGCGCCGGACGTACCTCGATCCAGTCCTCGAACTCGGCCGCCGCGGCCAGCTCCGCCACGCGCGCGGCACGCCCGTCCGGGCGTTCCGACGCCACCAGCAGACGTGCACGGCGCTTAAACATCTCCGCCACCACGCAGGTGCTTTTGAATGGCATCACAGGCCACCCTCAGGCTATAACTCAACTGATGGAAACGGAGAACGGACGCCATGGCCCACCTCGACTGGTCGCAGTACCCGATAATTGAACTCAAGCTCGTCTACAGCACGCTGCATGCGCAGCTCACCCTGGAGCCCGATCTGATGGATTCCGAACTGATGGCCGACCTGCAGACCCACCTGCAACAGGCCGCGAAGGCCGACGGCGTGGACGTCTCCACCCACTCCCAGTGGGCCGCCTGGCTGAACGACCGCTAACTTCAACTCCACCTGAGTAGACGTGGTGTCAGGACTCGCTCAGCGAGGGGCCGCTCGCTCAGTCGACTTCAATCAGCGATTCGCCGTTCTCCAGCGCCCGGAGCACGCGAGGTAGAAGCGGCTTGAACCATTCGAGCAAGGCCGCTTTCCGGGTATTTCCGATTCGAAGCCAGACGACGGCTGGATAGGCCCCCGAGTCCGCGGAGCGCCACACGGCGAAATCCTCATCCTTGGTCACGATGACGGCCCCCGTTCGGAGAGCTTCCGTCCAGATTTCTTTATCGGAAGCCTCAAGAAGTCCGACATCCGCAACATGCTCGGCCGCAACACCCTGGTCAACGAGCCAACGCGCAAGGGCCGGCGGCAGCTGAGCGTCGACCAGGAAGCGCATTCAGGCGACGTGAAGAACAGGGTGATCCGTTTGACGCGCGGCAAACCGCAACGCCTCGGTAATGTCTTCGCCCGTCAGGTAGGGGTAGTCCTCCAGAATTTCCTCCCGCGAGGCCCCTGCCGCCAGAAGGTCAAGGACATCCCGCACCCGCATCCGGGTGCCGCGGATGCAAGGGCGTCCACCGCAGATTTCCGGATCAAAGGTGATGCGTTGCAACTCGCTCATGATGGCCTCCTGCGCAGACGACCAGAGAATGTATCGACGAAGTGTATCGTTATCGGACCAATGCTGGAGCAAACGGGTCCGCGAATGTCATGTTCGCCAGAGTCGGGCGCGGGCAGGGGCTTCGCCTGCAAGCAGGCTCCTACAAGACACCTCGTCAGGCGTCGCCTTCGGTGGCCTTGCGGTGTTCGGCGGCGAAATCGAGCATGCGCTGCGTGGCCACCAGGGCCTTCTGGCGCGCGGCCTCGTCGACGAAGATCTCGTTCTTCGCCGGCTCCCCGGTGTCTTCCAGCGTCTCGGCCAGCGAGACCAGGTCGTTCATGGCCATCCACGGGCAATGGGCGCAACTGGTGCAGGTGGCGCTGTGGCCGCCGGTGGGGGCCTCGATCAGGGTCTTGCCCGGCGCCGCCTGCTGCATCTTGTAGAAGATGCCCTTGTCGGTCGCCACGATGAATTCCTGTTCCGGGCGCTCCTTCACCGCCGCGATCAGCTGGCTGGTGGAGCCGACCACATCGGCCTGATGGATCACCTCGCGCGGGGATTCCGGATGCACCAGCACCGCAGCGCCGGGATGACGGCCGCGCAGGTCTTCCAGTGCCCAGGAGCGGAACTCGTCGTGCACCACGCAGGAGCCGTCCCACAGCACCATGTCGGCACCGGTGGTGCGGCGGATGTAGTCGCCCAGGTGCTTGTCCGGGGCCCACAGGACCTTCTTGCCCTGGTCGCGCAGGTGCTCGACAAGCGGCACGGCAATGCTGGAGGTGACGACGTAGTCGGCCTGCGCCTTCACGTCCACCGAGGTGTTGGAGTACACCACCACCGTGTGGTCCGGATACTGGGCGCGGAACTTCGCGAACTCGTCCGCCGGACAGCCGAGATCCAGCGAGCACTCGGCCTCCAGTGTCGGCATCAGCACGCGCTTCTCCGGGCTCAGGATCTTGGCCGTCTCGCCCATGAAGCGCACCCCGGCCACCACCAGCGTCTCGGCCGGGTGCTCCTTGCCGAAGCGTGCCATCTCCAGGGAGTCGGCCACGCAGCCGCCGGTCTCGTCCGCCAGGCGCTGCAGCGACTCGTCCACGTAGTAATGGGCCACCAGCACCGCGTTGCGTTCGATCAGCAGGCGCTTGATGCGGCGCACCAGCTCGTCGCGCTGGGCATCGGTCAACGCGTGCAGCGAAGCCGTCACGTGGGCCGTGCTCGGCACGTGGTAAAGCGGCTTGTCGGCTACGGGTGCGTTCATGATCCCTCGCTCTCCGAAGCAGTCGGAGAAGATTATCGTCTGCTTATGGTACGACAGGCCCCGGCGTGCTGTCGTTCCTGCAAATTGTGGGGGCGTGCCCGCGTAACCCAAGCAGCGCGCCTATAATGCCCTCCCGATGGACGAGCTCACCCGCCAATACAAGGCGCTGTCATTCGAAGAGCGCATGGACCTGGCCCTCTCCGGAGCGCTTGACGAGCGCTGGCGACCGTTGCTGGTCCGCGACCAGCACGCCCAGGTGAAGGCGTACTTCTCCCGGCGTATGGACCTGACGCCGGAGGAAGTCGCGCTGCTCCTGGCCGACCCCAACCAGACCGTACGCCTGAACTGCGCCAAGCGTCCGGACCTGACCCCGGACCAGGTCGAGGCCTGCGTGAACGATCGCGACCCCAACCTGCGCTACTTCGTCGCGCGTAACCCTCTGCTGACCGAGGCCCAGCGGGAACGCCTGATGGACGACGAGGACGAACTGGTACGCATCGCGGTGCGCAAGGGCCCGAAAAAACGTGGCACCCGCGCCCGCCCCGGACAAGCCGAGATGATCCGTTGACCGAGACCAAGCCCGAGAAGCCGAAACGCCGGAAGCCCTCCGGACGCCGACGCGCGCTGTCCTGGGGTATTCAGATCGGCCTGGCGCTGGTGATCTTCCTGGCCGTACGCGCCTGGATGGCGCGCGACATGGTCGAGGGCCCGGCACCCGAGTTCGAGGCCCAGCTACTGGATGGCACGCCGGTAACGCTCGCGGATTACGCGGACGAGCCCATGCTGCTCCACTTCTGGGCCACCTGGTGCCCGATCTGCCGCCTGGAAGAAGGCGAGATCGTGCGCCTGTCCCAAAGCCACCCGGTGCTGACGGTCGCTATGCAATCGGGCGTGGAAGAAGAGGTGCTGGACCACCTGAACGAACGCGAGCGGGAACTAGCCGTGATCAACGATCCGGACGGCGCCCTGGCCGCGCGCTACAACGTTCGCGGCGTCCCGGCCACCTTCATCATCAACCCCGACGGCGAGATCGTCTTCCGCAAGCAGGGCTACGCCCCGCCTCTGGAGCTGCGCCTGCGCCTCTGGCTCGCCCGCTGGCTGTAAGCCACCCCATCGCCCAACGGCGCGTCTCGCCGCGCTCAGCACTCCCTACATTCAATCGCGGTCACGCAGCGCGGGGGTCGATCTCGCCACGCACACGGTCCGAGAGTTCGATCTGGGCGCGCCGCAATTCGTATTCAACCTGCAGGTTCAGCCAGAAACGCTCGGATGTGCCGAAGTAGCGTGCCAGCCTCATGGCCGTGTCGGCAGAGACTCCCCGCCGCTCGCGCACGATGTCATTCATGCGTGTCGTCGGCACATGCAGGGCACCGGCGAGAGCGTTCACGCTCATCCCGAGCGGTACCAGATATTCTTCGCGCAGGATCTCGCCCGGATGGACGGGCCGCATTCCGTTTGTGCTCATGCTAGTAATCCTCCCGAAGACTCGTGCTCAGTGGTAATCGACGATCTCCACATCCTCGACCCCTTCGTCAGTCCACCGGAAACAGACACGCCATTGGGCGTTGATGCGAATGCTGTGCTGTCCCTCGCGATCTCCAGACAGGACCTCCAGCCGATTACCCGGCGGCGAACGCAAATCCTGCAGCGTCTCCGCCGCTTGAAGCTGGACCAACTTGCGCTCCGCAATCGCTCTGATACCGGACCAACGCCGACTCCTTCCGGTTTCGAACAGCGCCCGGGTTTCCCTACACCGAAAGCTCCTGATCATGTGATACAGAATATAACGCTTAACGGTAACCAGCAAACCAATGGCGCAGCTCGCTTCGCTCAGTGCACCCTACACCCAGGAAGCCCCTCGTAGGATGCGGCTGAGCGCAGCGAAACGCATCAAAATGATCGTGGCCGGCAACCCAGCTTCTTGACCACCAACGCACTTTCGTTACACTTCAAAGTGTAACCAACGGAGGCCGTCATGGAAGCTACCACCAAGGACATGCGCCTGCACAGCCGCGAGTTGCTTGCCGCCGTGGACCGAGGGGAGGAGATCGAGATCACCTACCGGGGCCAGTTGCGCGCCCGACTTGTCCCCTACCGGGCTCGCAGTGAAGCGACCCAGGCGCGCTCCGCACATAACCCGCTGTTCGGGCTCTGGCGCGACCAAACCGACCCGGTCGACGAACACATCCGCCGGATCCGGCAACCCAGGAACTTCAAGTAATGCTAGTGGACACGGATGTCCTGATCTGGAATCTGCGCGGGAATCAGCGAGCCAGCGAATGGCTCGACAGCTCTCCGGGATTCACAGTGTCCGCAGTAACCTACATGGAACTCGTCCAGGGGCTGCGCGACCAGTCCGAATTCCGCGCGCTGCGCCAAGCCGTCCAGTACTGGGATGCCCGCATCCAACCGGTAAGCGAAGCCATCTCGAACCGCGCAACCTTCCTTGTCGAGACCTACGCCCTCAGCCACAACATGCAGATGGCCGATGCGCTGATTGCGGCGACCGCCACACAGCTGGGCCTGCCACTCGTCACGGCCAACGATCGGCACTATCGGCACATCGAGGGCCTGGAGATCCACCTGTTCCGACCGGAACAGGGCAGCGCCCCACTGTAGGAGGCCAGCCCTCTGGCCGATCGGGCCCGGCCTACGCCCCATCGCCCAGAGGGCTGGGCTCCTACACAAGACCCAAGCCTCGCCGCAGCGCCGAACCGTTCCCCGCAGGGGGCGCGCCTTACGCGCGAAGCCCCTGCCACCGCCAGCCCGGGGCCTACGCCTCCAGCTCGCGCAAGACGCGGAAGCCCAGGTTGGTATCCATCTCGTCGATGTTGCGGCGGCGCCGGGCGGCGCTGCGGGTATTCACGGCGGCATCGAACCAGGAACCGCCCTTGGTGACCACCCACTCGTTGTCCGGGTCGGCGCGATAGACACCGTCGCGGGGGCAGTTCGCGTGGCTGTCGTGCCAAGGCGTGGAGGTAAACTCCTGCACATTGCCGTGCATGTCGTACAGCCCCCAGAGGTTGGGCTGGAAACTGCCCACATCCAGCGGCCGCGACAGCGGGAAACACGCCGGGATGTACCACTTGCGCCGCTGGCGTCGCTCCTCGTATGGGAACAGCGAATTGAAGTGCACGTCGCGACACCCCACCACTTCGCCAAAGGCAAACGGCGTGCGAGTACCGGCCCGGCAGGCGTATTCCCACTCCGCCTCGGTCGGCAGGCGATAACGCTTGCCCGTCTCCTCGCTCAGCCAGTCCAGATACTGCTGGATGCTATCCGGCTTGATATTGAAGATCGGCATGCGCGGCGTACTCGGCCACACCAGCCACTCCCAGGGCTCCCAGCCCGTCGCCGCCTGGAACGCCTCCCACTCCTCGCGCGTAATCGCGTAGCGCCCCAGAGCGAAGGGCCGCTCCAGCGCCACGTAGCGGCGCGGCCCCTCGTGCGGCTGATGGCCGTACTCCGAGACATCCGAACCCATCTCGAACTCGCCGGGCGGGATCACCTGCAGCTCCGGCGTCGGCGCCCCGGAACGGGCCTCGTCGCGAAACGTGACGTCCAGCCTTGCCGCACGCGCCGCCTGCTGCTGCAGATCCAGCAGATCCGCCTGATCCATCCGCTGCACGTCCTTCACCATGAGCCTGCTGACCTCCTGATCTTTCTGCGCCCCGCTCACACCAACAAAACCCGTCATTGCAAGCGAAGCGAAGTAATCTCCCACCCGTACCCGGGCACTACGCCCCCCCCTCATCAGCCGGCAGCCTGAATCACTCGCCACCGCTGCCGTCATCCTGTAGGCAAGCGCCAACGCCCGAGGTTCGCCCTCGCGCAGTGCCGCTTGCACCGGTTAAACAGGCATTTTACGCTCCACCCCTTGTTTGGACTCAGGGAGGAGTCGAACATGTCCTGCTCGCGTGGCTTCACGCTGGCGGAGCTGATGGTCACCCTGCTGGTGGCTTCGATCCTGCTCGGTATCGGGGCACCCGCCTTCGGCAACCTCGTCGAACAGACCCGGCTCACCACCACAACCAACCAGTTCCTGACCACCCTGCACATGACCCGCAGCGAGGCCATCCGCCGCGGCAGCCTGGTCACGCTGTGCACCTCCACGGATGGCGCCACCTGCACAGGCACCCCCTGGGACGCCGGCTGGATCCTCTTCGCCAATCCAGGACGAACCGACCAGCCAACCGCGCCGGACCATATCCTGCGCGTGGGCAATGCCTGGACCGGAGCGGATGTCACCGTGTCCGGCAATCAGCCCGTCAGCCAGCACATCTCCTACAACGCCCTCGGCCAGTCCGAACGCCTGTCGGGTGCGCTCCTGATGGGCACTGTCTCGATCTGCTCCACCGGAGACGAAGGCCGAGCCATCGTCATCAGCAGTGCCGGCCGCCCCCGCGTCGCAACCGCCGACTGCACCTGAGCCCGGGCTCCACCCGGCGGACTTCCGGTTGAGCATCGCGGCGCCGCCAGGGCCGCGAACACCGCTCGTGGCCGCGATTCGACCACTGAACCGGTCGGGGCTTGCAGTACCACCGCCGCGTGCTTATCACTAAAGTCTCGGAAACCCCGAACGGCTGACGCCCAATGACCCGACCCCACGGATTCACGCTCGTCGAACTGATGGTCACCATCGCGGTTCTCGCGATTCTCGCGAGCATCGCGGTGCCCGGTTTCCAAAGCATTATCCAGAACAATCGGGCCACGACTATGGCCAACGAACTCACTACTGCCATCAACCTGGCCCGCAGCGAGGCCGTCAAGCGGGGCGTAGAAGTGTCGGTCTGTCCCACAGGCGGAACGTGGTGGGATGGAACGAATGGCGGCTGGAGTGTCGATGTGTCCGGTGACTGCAGTAGCGCCCAAAATGATCTTCTAAGAATTTGGTCGAATCTTCCGCCCCGCACTGGCATTGACGAGGATATCGACGGCGACAACCGCATCACCTTCGGCCCTCTCGGGGAACGCACGAGTGCAGGCCCAGGCACCGCCGACGACCCGATGTTCGTCGTCGCGGCGGAAGGCTGCCAGGGCGACCGCGCACGCGCACTGAATATCAGTCCCGGCGGTCGAATCAGCGTTACGCGCGCGGCCTGCCCATGATCCGCTCAGCAATACCTATCTCGGAGATTGAACGCATGAATGCCCCAGCGGACAAGGAGGGATCGTCAGGACGCCACCAAAGCGGCGTCACGCTGATTGAGGTGTTGGTCGCCCTTCTTGTGTTGTCCATCGGGTTGATTGGCGTAGCTGCGTTGCAGGCTAACGCGCTGCAGGCCAACCATGGGTCGCAACTGCGCTCACAGGCAACCAACCTCGCGTACGACATCAGCGACCGCATGCGCACCAACCGGCAAGCCGCGCTTAATGGCGATTACGTGGGCCAGTTCAATGCTGCCACCTGCCCAAGCTCTTCCGCCGAGATCCCCAACCCGACTGGCTCGCTGGCCAACCGCGACTTGACGGAGTGGCAAGTAGCTCTGGCCTGCGGCCTTCCGGCGGGTCGCGGCGAGATCAGCCGCAGCGGCGACGAATTCGTGATCACCATCCGCTGGAACAATGAACGGCTTGCCGAAGATGCCTCCGAGCAAACGGAAGTGTTTGTCACCAGGACCGAGATATGAAGCACCCTAACACTCTTGTAGCCGCCCCAGTTCGTAATATTCGCGGCCATGGCTTCACCCTGGTCGAACTCATGGTGGCCATGATCATCGGACTTTTACTGATCGGCGCGACCATCAGCGTATTTATCAGCACCCAACAAACAAATCGGACCCAGGAAGCGATGTCCCGGGTCCAGGAAAGTGGCCGATATGCGATCGAAATGATCGCTCGTGAGGCGCGGATGGCCGGGTATGGCGCATGTGCGGGCATACGAGTCCACAACATACTGAACCAGTCAGATCCGGCATACGACCCGGCCCTTCACGCCTCAGAGGATGCATTTTCGTATCTCGATCCGCCCAACGGGCACATTCGAGGCGATGTCCTTGTAGTGAATCAGATGCGACTGCTCACAACAGAGCTTGAAGCCTCTGGCTCCGCTGGTGGTGGCGGCGGAAACGTCCCGCCGATTGGCCTGGTTCAAAACGCATCTGGCATCGAACAGGGCACCATTCTAATGGTGTCGGCGCCCGACGGATCGGCTTGCGACCTCTTCCAGCAAACCACCACCGCCAGTGCCTCCAATCTTCAACGGGCCGCAGGCGGCCAAAGCCCCGGCAACCTGTCGTCGAGTCAGGTTAGGTATTCCGTGTTCACCGGTCCCATCGAAGTCTCCCAAGCGGACCGTTCCATTTTCTACATCGGCGAGTCCACCTTCAGCCCGGGAACACCCAGCCTCTACCAGATGAGGGAATCAAATAACAACGTTCCCGTGGAAATTGTCGAGGGCGTCTACGATATGCGCATCGAGTACGGCCGCGACACCAACAACGACGGCCAGGTCGACGACTACGTACGACACCAAGACACTTCGGCTGCAGACGACTGGTCCGAGTTCGTCGCCGTCCGCATTCACCTGCTGGTACATAACGGCACCGAGCAGAACGTTGTCGACCAAGCGCGCCAGAACCTCTACTTCGCAGGGGGACTCTTCGACGCGCCCGATCGTCGCCTCTACCAGACGTTCACAACCACCATCGCGGCGCGCAACCGACTGGAATAACCCGAAGGGGACCTGCACATGGCCTATTCGAACCGCTTCCCCAGCCAGCCACCATCGCACCAGCAGGGCTCAGCACTCATTGTCGCGCTGGTCCTGCTGCTCGTGATTACCTTATTGGCAGTAGCCGGCATGCAGAACACCGTTCTGCAGGAGCGCATGGCGGGCAACGTGCATGATCGCAACATTGCCTTTCAGCAAGCGGAAGCGGGCCTCCGAAATGCTCAGGCGCAAATTCCTGGCAACGTCGGTCAGGCGCTTCCCAGTGATGTCTCGCCACGCGACCCCACGTATTGGGCGGATCAGCAGCTCACCGACCGGACCCCTCAGTCCTATCAGACCTACGTCGAGCAGCTTGCGGTTCCCGCCGAGAGCGACTGCCCGGAGGGCGAAGTTTGTGACGACGAATTCGGAGCGATGACCAATATCAACGTATTCCGAATCACGTCCCTGGGTGTGGGCGGCTCGCCAGACGCTGTCGTCATCCTTCAGGCGACCGTCCGATCCGCACAGTAGAACCACTCGAACCTATTCAAGAAACCGCGAGAAGCGCCATGAACAATGTGACCTCAAATCAGTCGCGAGTGACCGTCACGGGGACTCGCCGAGTAGCCCCCCTGGCGACCATGTTCGGCTGCGCGGCCCTGGCATTCTCCGGGACGGCGCATGGTCTCAACATCGCGGACGCGCCGCTGTTTCTTTCCAGCCCGGTCGACCCTAACTTAATGTTCATCTTGGACGACTCTGGGTCAATGCACTGGGACATTTTGCCGGACGAAAGTATTTATTCGTACTTCACATTCCCACGCCCGTCCGGAGTCTACGGAAGCTCGGACTACCCGAATTACGTCGTAACGTTCGAAGATACGATTTACGCTGCTTTCTTGCGGAGCCCATCTACCAACCCTCAATACTACGACCCCTCTGTCACATATCGGCCATGGTCCAACTCGGATGGCTCCATCATGGACCCCTCGCCAATTGATGCCGCGCCCCACAACCCCATGTTGCCGGGACTGGGAAGCCGGGATCTGACCAGCGACAATACCGAGAGTGCTGGGTGGGACGATTGTTCCGTCTCCGACGCCGGAGAATTTTCAGGGTGTTCATTTGACAGCGAATCCAGGACTTTCTTTCCCGCAGTGTATTACCGCCACTTGGGCGGCAGCGTCGGCGACCTAAGCAACTACGAACGTGTCGAAATCCGTTCTTCTACCGGGGTCTACTCAGGGGAGGGACGAGAAGATCGAACTGACTGCGCCAACGCCACTGCGGGCTCATGTAGCTATGCCGAGGAGATTCAGAACTTTGCGAACTGGTACACCTACCATCGGTCCCGCGTTCTAACTTCCCGGGGAGCTATTGGCCGGGCCTTCGCGGATCAAGGGGAAACGTTCCGTGTCGGCTACGGCACGATCAATGCCGGTACCAGCGAGGTCGACGGGGTAAACACCAACCGCATTATACGGGGTGTCCGGGCATTCACCGGCGATGACCGCGCAGCGTGGTTCGACCTCCTGTACGAACGCCCAATCCCGGCTGCTGGAACCCCCCTTCGGACTGCGCTGCAAAGCGCCGGGGAATACTTCAGTCGCAATGATAGCCAAGGCCCCTGGAGTACCACGCCGGGCGATTCAGGGGGCGAGGATCTCGAGTGCCGCCAGAGCTATACCATTCTGATGTCGGATGGATACTGGAATGGAGCATCGCCGGGTGTCGGCAACGTCGATGGATCACCCGGACCAACGATCGAGTCACCAAGCGGCGAGACCTTCCAGTATCAGCCCGAGCCGCCATTCGAAGATTCTTATTCCAACACCTTGGCCGATGTGGCCATGCATTATTGGAAAAGGGATCTGCGCACCGACCTCGAAAACCGTGTGCCAACCACGTCCACAAACCCAGCCTTCTGGCAGCACATGGTCACATTTACTGTGGGGCTAGGTGTCTCGGGAGACATCGACCCGGACGGGGCCTTCGCAGCGATCGCGACCGAAGATGAAATTGACTGGCCCAATCCCACCAGCAGTGATGCTGCCAAGATTGACGACATGCTGCATGCCGCAGTCAACAGCCGAGGGGGGTTCTTCTCCACGAACAATCCCGACATCTTTGCCGAGGAACTGTCCGGAGTGCTGGGCGCTATCACTTCACGCAGCGGTGCATCCGTAACATCAGTGGCGACCAACTCGACAGAACTTCAGCCCGATGGCACCAACGTCGTGTACCAGGCTCGGTTCAACTCCGCCGACTGGTCGGGCGACATCCAGGCACTGGAGATCGATGTCGTAAGCCTTGATCTCGTGGAGTCCTGGTCCGCCGCAAGTCAGCTTCCCGGCCACGCATCCCGCAATATTGTGACCTATGATGGCAGTGATGGCATCGAATTCGACTGGAACGCGATCAGCACGCTCGGATCTCCGTTGACGGAGGAATTGGTCGCCTATCTCCGTGGTGATCCCAGTAATGAATTACAAAATGGTGGATCCTTCCGGAATCGGTCCACACCGCTTGGTGACATCGTCAACTCGAATCCCGTGTATCAGGGGGCCAGCCTCAACTTTGGGTACGGCTTCGAGGACGACTACATGGCGTTCCGCCAAGCGAATCAGAACCGTTCGGAGGTCGTGTATGTGGGCAGCAACGGGGGAATGTTGCACGCGTTCGATGCCGAAACCGGGGAAGAGCTGTTTGCCTATGTGCCGAGCATGCTGTTCGACAAGCTTCCGCAACTAGCCGACCCGAACTACACCCATAAGTTCTTCGTGGATGGTCAGCAACGAATCGCGCATGCCCAAATCGACGGATCCTGGAGGACCGTACTCATTGGGACTCTGGGCGCAGGCGGCCGTGGGGTATATGCCCTGGATGTGACCGACCCAGAGAACTTCGGTCCAGACAATGTGCTCTGGGAGCTCAGCGGCGACGACGATGCCGACCTGGGCTTCACCTTTGGTGACGCAACCATTGGGCGCACCGCTAACGACGAATGGGCCGTGCTGTTTGCGAACGGGTACGGCAGCAACAACGAGGACGCAGTGCTCTTCGTAGTTGACCTTGAGGATGGGAGCATAACCCGAAAGATCAGTACCGAAACGGCGGGCGGAAACGGTCTGTCCAGCCCTGTGTTCCGCGCCAGTGGCGATCGCATCATCCAGGAAGGCTTTGCCGGTGACCTTCAAGGCAACCTCTGGAAATTTGACCTAACGAGTACGAACAACACAGGCCAGTGGGATGTCGCCTTCAAACAAGGCAACAACAAGTTTCCTCTTTTCGAGGCAACCAGCCCCAATGGCTCGGCTCAACCGATCACCGCGAAGCCCGCTATCGGATCCCACCCCAATGGGGGCTCAATTGTCCTGTTTGGGACTGGCAAGTTCTTCGAGACACAGGACAACCAAATCGAGAGCGACCCGCAAATCCAGACCGTCTACGGTGTCCGCGATCACAGCGAGACGGACGCCCCCTTGGGGCGAGACGATCTCGTACCTCAGAGCTTCATCGGACAGGGCGTAATCGCGGGAACCGTCGTCCGCGCTACCAGCGACGAAGAACTGGACGAAGACGCCGACGGCTGGCGGCTGGACCTGGATTTCCCTGAGCCGCGCGGTGAACGCGTCGTGACGCAACCGGTTCTGATTGACGGGCGGGTAGAGTTCGTCACGCTCATCCCATTCGACGATCCCTGCGCAGGCGGCGGCACATCGGCCCTGTTCTCCTTGAACGCAGCGACGGGAGGCCGACCAAGCAACCCGGTATTTGACCTCAATCGAGACGGCGATTTCGACTCGGGCGATACGATCACCATTAATGGCGAAGAAGTCGCGCCCAGCTCGATTGATCCGGGGCTTGGCATCATCGGCCGTCCAACCCTGATTCGAAACCCAGCCGATGGCCGCCTGTACCGCGTCATTAGCGGGACCGAGGGCGAGGGGATCGAAGAAGCCCCGCTGGCCGTTCAGCTTCAACCGCGCAGCTGGCTGCAGTTGCGCTAACCGGAAGGGACCAAGCTCCATGCCGAACATGACCCGTATTCGCAAAAAGCCGCTTCTGCTGGGCTCCCTTTTTTTCCTGGCCTTCTCAGCTAGCAATGCTGCGGATGACTACCAAGGTTTCTTGGTCGGCCAGGTCACGGCCGTGAACCCGACCGCATACACCATCACCATTGATAGAACCACGTACCGTGTACCGCACACCACAGCCTTCTACAAAGATGACGGGAGGAGCGGGTTGCAGGATGTCCAGGAGGGGCTCTGGATTCGCTTCCAACCTGTGGAGGCAGCATCGGGTTTGCCCCGGATCGAGAACCCCACGCTGTTTTCCTCCCCGCAGGAGTAGCTAAGAGATGCGAATCACCCAGCCAAAGGGCTTTACCCTGATCGAATTGATGATCGTCGTGGCGGTTATCGCCATACTCGCGGCGATCGCCTATCCCGCATATCAGCAATATGTCATTAACTCGTACCGGGCAACAGCAGGAGGCTGTCTCACGGAGATCGCGCAAACTCTGGAGCGGCGGTTCACGAGCACCATGAGTTACGCAGGCGCCTTACCGAACCGAGGCTGCATGACCGAAGGCGATATGGCCAATCGCTATTCCTTTGGGCCGGACCCTATACCGAACGCCACCGAATTTACACTCATCGCCCAACCACAAGGTGTGCAGGACACCGGCGATAACTACAATTGCGGGGACCTCGAGTTAGATCATCGTGGCGTCCGGGATGCCGACGGCGACGTGGATCGGTGCTGGTAGCAGGCCGTCACTTACCCATCCGCGGAAACGGGGACAGATTAACTTTCCGTCTCGGGACCGGAAACGGGGACAGATTTATTTTCGGGACCGGAAACGGGGACAGATTTATTTTCCGTCTCCATCCCTGCTGTTTTCCTCGGCCTTGCGCGGCTTTCCGATACGTTGCGTCTGGTAGCTGGCGCTCAAGCCTTGTTCGGAGCCTCTCTACAGCCGCGCCTTCCGCGCACGCGCCGATAACCCATGGAGGCCCCGGATAATCGCTTCGCTGTTTCCAGGATGACGCCGTTTAGAATCGCGTGGCCCGGGGATCCGAGATCACGAACCCAAAATAACAAACTCCGCCCGCGCACCTAATCAGCTCGTTTCAAACAGCTCAAGGCCCGCCTCGGGCGTAACGACACGCCCCAGCGCAAATGGCTGTTGGACCAGCAGCTTGTCGCCCGTCACCAGGGTGCTGCGCGGGTGGCAAGCCAGCAGATCCCACAGGTGAGCATCTCCGGCATCCGGGGCCGAAATCGATGTGGGGCTCGGCTCACGCCAGATCGCATTGGCGACCAGCTCGGTCACCAAATCATCGATATGCGAGTCCGAAAGGCCATGCAGCCGAACCAGCGACGGCCGCAAGAGAACCCTGCGATATTCGGATATCAGGTCAGGCGAAGTCAGGAAAGGAAAATGTCCCGCCAGCATCCCGTCCAAGACACGGCACACGGGTGAGCGTGGCACACTGGACAGAAGCCCCGCCACCACAACGTTGGTGTCAACCACCAGCGTCCACGGCTTCATCGGCCGCGCTCGGAACGGGTCTCCTCCAACGCTCGAGCCATGGCATCTTCTTCGCTTAGCGCTGCGCGCTTCCGAGCCGAGGCCACTAAGTTCCGCGCTTCGCTACGGGTACGAATCCCGCGATAGACCAGGCTCTCCTCGATAATCGAGGCGATGGAACGGTGCTGCCGCGCCGCCGCCTCTTTCAGGGCCTGATGCAGCTGGTCGTCCAGGGTGATGGTTAATCGGCTCATCGAAGCCCTCCAGACGGGCTGAATCGTGCACACCAAAACACCATAGCACCGGATGAGAGCGGAGGCCAGATCACCTCGTGCAGCACGATCCAGCCGAAGGAGACCCCGGATAACTGGAAGAAAGAGGACACCCGTCTCCTCGAACAGCCCTCCTGGTCACATGCCGCTGCAGCCCTCGTCTCCCGCAGGAGCCCGGCCCTCTGGGCGATGGGGCGCTGGACGCACCTGATCGGCGAGAGGGCTCGCCTCCTACAGCTGGCGGGGAACGGAAGGGACGCCCATCTGCTTCCAGACGCCGCACCGTCCTCCCGGCTGCAGCGCAGCGATGAGCCGGGATCTCCGGCGCTGGACATACCCCGGGATCCGCGCAATCCCCGGCGCAGGGGAACCCGGATAACCGTTGCGCGGGCTCGGGGATGGCGGCAGAGGGCAGGACGTAAAAAAAGCGCCCGGCGGATGCGATCCGGCCGGGCGCTTTTTGGTTCCGCCTTGGGTCTAGCTTCAGGCGGTTGCGGCGGCGCGGGAGGCCTTTTTGCGTTCGTGCTCCAGCAGGAACTTCTTGCGGATACGTGGAAAGCCTTCGGGGTCAAACCTTGCCTTTTGCGCCGGGCCTGGCGGAGACCCAATCGACGGAATGACCCGCTGAAACGATTGATTGATGCAACGCCGGCATATAGGCTTAGTCATAGGACTTAGTCAGATTAGGCGAACTCATGAGCACGACAGTCAACGTACACGAAGCAAAGACGCACCTGTCGCGACTGCTGAAGCGCGCGCATGACGGCGAGGAGATCATCCTGGCGAAGTCCGGGCGGCCGTATGCGCGGCTGGTGCCGCTGGAGTCCCCTCCGGTGCAGCGCCAACCCGGGCGTGTAAAGGGCCAGGTCGAAGACGCATTCTTTGATCCCTTGCCGGAGGATGAACTCGCCGGCTGGGAGCAATAGCGTGCGAATCCTGCTCGACACTCATGCGCTGCTATGGTGGTTCACTGACGATGTTCGGCTTTCAGCACGCGCACGAGAAGTCATTGGAGACCCGGAGTGCACCGCCCTGGTAAGCGCTGCCAGCGCATGGGAGATCGCGACCAAGCATCGCCTGGGCAAACTGCAGATTGGCGGTGTGGTCATCCAGCGCTTTGATGAACTGGTCACCGCAGATGGCTTTACGCATCTGGCCGTGAACTACTCGCAAGCGATCCACGCTGGGACGTATTCTGTCGACCATCGCGACCCGTTCGATCGCATCCTGGCTGCCCAGGCGGAACTCGAGCAGATCCCTTTGCTGACCACCGACCCGGCCTTGCGCGACTTCCCGATACGCTGCATCTGGTAATACAGGAACCGGGGAAAGGTTTGTTTTCCGTCTACATTCCTGCTGGTGTTCTGGACCCTCGAACGGCGCACCCCTGCCCGTACCGCTCCGGAGGGTGTACCCCCTCTCAGCGGGCCAGCCGGAGCATCAATCGATGCATAGCCTTCTGGCTGCGCTCCCGGCGTGACTGTCGTATCGTATGTTGGCAGGAGGCCCAGGCATGCATCCTTTGATTCAACAACATCGCAACGCGCTCGAATCGGTATGCCGTCACTTCGGTGTGTCACGGCTGGACGTTTTCGGGTCTGCGGCTCGCGGGGAAGATTTCGACCCTGAACGTTCGGACGTGGATTTCCTCGTGGAATTCGGGCCGGATCAGACCGGATTGTCCCTCGAGCAATTCCTCGGTCTGCGCAGAGAGTTGAGCGACATTCTTGGACGGCCCGTGGACTTGGTGACGCCGCAAAGTGTGACCAACCCGTATGTCCTCGCGGATATCGAGCGAACCCGGGAAGCAGTCCATGCGGCGTGATCCGCGGGCGTACCTTTGGGACGCACGTGAGGCCGCGCGACGCGTGGCGGAATTCGTGAAGGACACAGACGAAGAGGACTACATAGCCAGCGATCTGATGCGCTCCGCCGTTGAGCGGCAGCTGGAGATTCTGGGCGAGGCTCTGGGCCAGCTCGAAAAGGCGGATCCCAACATGGCCCGACAGATTCCACAATTGAGGGCGGCTGTGGATCTGCGAAACCTGCTGATCCATGGTTATGCCAAGATCGACAGCCGCATTGTCTGGAACACTGCCACGACTGACGTCCCGGTTATGGTCCGGGAACTGGACGGTTTACTGCAGCAACTGGATGGGTGATGCCTGCAATGGCGGCTGTCAGGTTCAAGCGCGAGCTGCAGGCGCAAACTTTGCCTGTTTTACCCCCTCGGCGAAGTACACATACCGATCCCGACCAAACGCTTTGCAACTCCCTGGTTGAAGAAGGACCTGGTTCCAGCGGACAAGACACAAAAAAACGCCCGGCGGATGATCCGACCGGGCGCTTCTCTTTGCCTTGCCCACTGGCGGGGCGTTGGCGGCGGCCTTACGCCGAGGCGGCGCGGGAGGCCTTCTTGCGTTCGTGCTCCAGCAGGAACTTCTTGCGGATACGCAGGTTTTCCGGGGTCACCTCGACCAGTTCGTCGTCGTCGATGAACTCGATGGCCTGCTCCAGCGTCATGCGGATCGGCGGGGTCAGCTGGATGTTCTCGTCGGTCCCGGCAGCACGGATGTTGGTGAGCTGCTTGGCCTTGAGCGCGTTGACGACCAGGTCGTTCTCGCGCGAGTGCAGGCCGATCACCATGCCTTCGTAGACTTCTTCACCGGGGCCGATGAACAGCTTGCCACGGTCCTGCAGGTTGAACAGGGCAAAGCCCAGGGCCTTGCCGGCGGCGTTGGCGATCAGCACGCCATTCTGGCGCGAGGCCACCGCCCCGGACTGATACGGGCCGTAGTGGTCGAAGATATGGTGCAGGATGCCGGTACCGGAAGTGGCGGTCATGAACTCGGTCTGGAAGCCGATCAGGCCGCGCGACGGGACGATGAAGTCCAGGCGCACGCGGCCCTTGCCGTCCGGAACCATGTTGGTCATCTCGCCTCGGCGCTCGCCGAGCTTCTCCATGACCGTGCCCTGGTGCTGCTCCTCGACGTCCACGGTGACCGACTCGTACGGCTCCTGCTTCACGCCGTCGACTTCCTTGATGACCACCTCGGGGCGCGCGACGGCCAGCTCGTAGCCCTCGCGACGCATGTTCTCGATCAGGATGCCCAGGTGCAGTTCGCCACGGCCGGAGACCTTGAACTTGTCCGGGTCCTCGCCCTCTTCCACGCGCAGGGCGACGTTGTGCTTGAGTTCTTCCTGCAGGCGGTCGCGCAGCACGCGCGAGGTGACGTACTTGCCCTCGCGCCCGGCGAACGGCGAGGTATTCACCTGGAAGGTCATGCTGACGGTCGGCTCGTCGACGGTCAGCGGCTCCATCGCCTCCACGTGGTTCGGATCGCACAGGGTGTCGGAGATAAACAGCTTGTCCATCCCGGTGAAGGTGATGATGTCGCCCGCCCGGGCCTCCTGAACCTCCACCCGCTCCAGGCCGTGGAAGCCCATGATCTGCAGCATGCGGCCGTTGCGCACGCCGCCTTCGCGGTCCACCACCTTGACCGGGGTGTTCGGCTTGATGCGCCCGCGTTTCACGCGGCCGATGCCGATCAGGCCCTGGTAGGAGTTGTAGTCCAGCGAGGAGACCTGCATCTGGAACGGGCCATCCGCGTCCACGTTCGGCGGCGCGACATGCTTGACGATGGTCTCCAGCAGGCAGGTCATGTCGCCCTCGGTGACACTGGAGTCCAGCCCGGCAAAGCCGTTCAGCGCGGAGGCGAACACAATGGGGAAGTCGAGCTGCTCGTCGGTGGCACCAAGGCGGTCGAACAGATCGAACACCTGATCCACGGCCCAGTCGGGGCGCGCGCCGGGGCGGTCGACCTTGTTGACCACGACGATCGGCTTGAAGCCCATCGCGAAGGCCTTCTGCGTCACGAAGCGGGTCTGCGGCATCGGGCCATCCACCGCGTCCACCAGCAGCAGCACCGAGTCGACCATCGACAGCACGCGCTCGACCTCGCCACCGAAGTCGGCGTGTCCGGGGGTGTCCACGATGTTGATGCGGTAGTCCTGCCATTCGATGGCCGTGTTCTTGGCCAGGATGGTGATCCCGCGTTCCTTCTCGATGGCGTTGGAGTCCATGATCCGCTCGCCGTGATCGCCACGCTTGTCGAGGGTGCCGGACTGGCGCAGGAGCTGGTCGACCAGCGTGGTCTTGCCATGATCAACGTGGGCGATGATGGCGATGTTGCGAAGCTTCTCGGTCATGGAATACAAACTCTGGATACTGGCAAAAGGGCGGACACTATACAGACTTATGCGTGACCGCGCTGCGACTCCCGCGTTTTATGCGCAGGCTCCGCCCTCGCGCCTCCCCGCGGCCCCCAGCCAAAGCGATTCCGCCCCGGAACTACCGGCCACCTGAGCCCTGTGGCCAAGCCAGTACGGCACCCCCCGACCTGATCGCTGATCAGCACACTGGCCTCCGTTGAATGCACGTAGTTTTCGTGCTACGCATTTTTACGTGAGCCATGAGGATTCAACATCAAACAGAACATTACCCTGTCCCTCGACAAGCAGGTACTGACCGAACTGAAGGTCATCGCAGCCCGTCGTTCGACTTCGGTCTGCCGGCTGCTGATGGAGGAACTGGAGCACATCGTGGAACGATCCGAACGGTATGAGCGTTCCAAGCGCGCGGCGCTGGCCGCTCTGGACAAGGGCTGCCACTTCGGCGGCGAACGCCCGGATCGGGACGCGCTGCATGAGCGATAAGGTCTTCGTCTATACCAACGTCCTGTTCTACGCGCACGACCCAGGGCCTGGTCAGATGGCAGCTCACAAACGTCAGACGAACATTTCCAGGAGTTGCGGATGCCAGCTTGCGAGTTCGATCGAGCCAAGCGTGGACCCCAGACGCCGCTTGTCCACACTGCGGATCTGGTCCAGAAGAATACGGGCCGGGCGGCCCGCGAGCTCGACCTCCGGCCGGCATCCAAGGGGCTGCCCCTTGCTGGTGATCGGGGCCACCAGAACCCGTGGCAAGGCTGCGTTCATGTCGTCGGGGGAGACAATCAATGCAGGACGGGTCTTGCGGATCTCCGTTCCAACGGTAGGGTCCAGGTTGACCCAGTAGACGTCGCCGCGGCGAACCGGTGCGCGACGCCCTACCATTCCCACTCCTCGGCATCCTCGGCCCAGGGCGCGTCGGACCATTCGGGTGCATCGTCCTGATCGATGTCGTAGTGGTCGAACCAGCCGGCGCGCGGCTCGGTAATCGGTTCGATCACGATCCGGTGACCCTCGAGCCGCAGGTCGATCTCGTCGCGGATCCCGCATTGGCGCAACAGTGTCGCAGGTAACAGAACGCCGCGGGAGTTTCCGATCTGTCGCAAAGTTGTTTTCATGGCCTCCCCACAAACCGGCCGAAGTTATAACAATGTATCACCATGGGCGCCGTGGAGGCCAGATTGAAGCCCACCATCCGCTGCTGGCTCAACGCACCCCGCCTGCAGCCACCCCGCCCCGGTCATCCCGGCCGCAGCGCAGCGAAGAGCCGGGATGACCGAGGCTGGACAGCCCCCGAAGCCCGGGCAGCCCCCACCGCATGAGATCCCGGATAACCGCTTCGCGGTTTCCGGGATGACCGTCAGGGGGTAATCAAAGCACCTCGGCGGCGCATGGCTGCGCGGAGAGTCAGGACTCGGGTTCGTCTTCCGGGGGCGGGAACTGGAGGTGGAAGCCCTGCTCCTTGAGGTTAGCGAGGACCTTTTGTGGATCTTCCTGGGCCAGGGTGCGCTCGGGTGTCAGATCGAACTCCAGTGCGAACTCCAGGGTGCCGAGGGCGCGCATCACGCCTTCGGGCAGGTCGGAGAAATCGTCCTTCTCCGGGAAGTAGACATAGGTATCGGCGCGACGGGTTGCGCGGTAGACGTAGCACTGCATGGGTTCAGTCCTCGAGATAGGTGTAGCCGGTCAGGCCCTGTTCCAGCTCGGCCAGCAGCCGTCCCGCGGCCTCGCCACGCAGGCCGGCGGCGTCGATCTTGGCGCGAAAGGTGCGGCGCAGGTCATCCGGGGCAAAGTGCACATAGGAGAGCAGTTCGTCGACGGTGTCGCCCCTCTCCGGGTCCACCAGACGGTAGCCACCCTCGGGCAGCAGTTCCACGTTCACGGTGTCGGTGTCCCCGAACAGGTTGTGCAGATCGCCCAGGATCTCCTGGTAGGCGCCGACCAGGAAGATGCCGAGGTAGTACGGCTCGCGGTCGTTCCACGGGTGCAGTGCGAGCGTGGTATGCGTGCCCTCGCGCTCCACGTAGTGCTCGATGTGGCCATCGGAGTCGCAGGTCAGGTCCTGCAGCACCGCGCGCCGGGTCGGCCGCTCGTCCAGGCGATGCAGCGGCATGATCGGGAAGATCTGGTTGATCGCCCAGGTATCCGGGATCGACTGGAACACCGAGAAGTTGCAGAACACCTTGTCCGCCAGCTTGTCGATCAGCTCCGCGTGCACCTCCGCCGGCAGGGCCTCGGGCCGCGCCAGCAGGCGCTGGCACAGGGCAAAGTAGATCGCCTCGGCGCGGGCACGGTCCACCAGCGACAGCATCCCGCGGGCAAAGCGCGTCTGCACCTCGGCCAGACCATAGGCGGCATCGTGATAGATCTCGGAGGCCGGGCGCTCGCCGTCCTCCAGCAAGGCGCGCATGGCGGCGATCTCGGGCAGCTCGCCATCCTCCGCGGGCGGGACATCGCCATCCCCTGGGGCCGGCTCGCAGTCGATCACGTTGGTGATCAGCACCGCGTGGTGCGCGGTCAGGGCGCGGCCGGACTCGCTGAAGACCTCCGGCATGGCCAGCCCCCGCTCCTCGCAGATGCGCTGGAGCGGACGCAGGATGTTCAGGGCGTACTCCTCCACCGAATAGTTGATGGAGCACTCGTTGCGCGAGCGCGAGCCCTCGTAGTCGATGCCCAGCCCGCCGCCGACATCCACCACCCGCAGGGCCGCACCGGCCTCGGTCAGCGCGGCGAAATAGCTGGCCGCCTCGCCCATGCCATTCTGAATGTCGCGGATGTTCGCGATCTGCGAGCCCATGTGGAAGTGCAGCAGTTGCAGCCGGTCCAGCCAGCCAAGGCCGCGCAGGCGCTCGAGGATGCCCAGCACATCCGCCGCGGACAGGCCGAACTTGGCCTTCTCGCCGCCGGTGTTCTGCCACTTGCCCTTGCCGATCGAGGCCAGGCGCACGCGCAGGCCCAGTAGCGGCTCGACCTGCATGGCCTCGGCCTGGCGGATCACCTCCTCCAGCTCGGAGGGCTTCTCGATCACGATGTACACGCGGTGCCCGAGTTGCCTCCCGATCAGGGCCAGGCGCACGTATTCGCGGTCCTTGTAACCGTTGCAGATGATCGCCGCACCCGGGCGCGACTGCGCCAGCACGGCCATCAGCTCCGGCTTGCTGCCGGCCTCCAGCCCCACACGCGGGGTCAGCCCCTCGGCATCCGGCTGATCGCCGGCCGCCAGGATCTGGTCCACCACGCTGCGCTGCTGGTTGACCTTGATCGGGTAGATGGCGGTGAACGCGCCTTCGTACTCCAGCTCGCGCGCGGCGGTGTCGAAGGCCCGCGCCAGGCGGCGCACCCGGCCGTCCAGCACGTCCTGGAACCGCACCAGCACCGGCGGGCCCACATGCTCCTCGCGCAGGCGGCCCGCCAGCTCGTACAGGTCCACGCCGGGGTGATCCGGCCAGTCCGCTCGGCGCATCGCCACATTGCCCGCGGCGTTCACCTCGAAGAAGCCACCGTTCCAGTGATCGATCCCGTAGGTGGCGCGGGCCTCGTCCAGATTCCAGGGCGTGACGGTCATGGTGTTCCCGGATTTCAAAAGCTAGGAAAGTCCCGTCATTGCGAGGAGCGAAGCGACGTGGCAATCGCCTTCATCTCCACCCGAACACCAGGGGCGATCAGGGCAACCAAGCGCACTGCCCTCGTTCAGGAGATTGCTTCGTCGCCTACGGCTCCTCGCAATGACGAGAAGAACAGAGTTGCCCGCAGGATACAGGGCACTATCATAGCGGCGCATCATACCGTCCACCGCACCGGCAAGGGGAGCCGTCCAATGGCACTCGACAACAACTGGTTCAGCGAACCGCACGAAGACATGGCGCTGTCCCTGCGCATCAAGCAGAAGCTGCACGAGGAACAGACCCCGTACCAGAAGATCGAGATCTACGAGACCAAGGCCTTCGGCAACCTGATGGTCATCGACGACTGCGTGATGCTGACCGGCCGCGACAACTTCATCTACCACGAGATGATGTCGCACCCGGTGCTGTACTCGCACAGCGCCCCGAAGAACGTGGTCATCATCGGCGGCGGCGACTGCGGCACCCTGCGCGAGGTGCTCAAGCACGACGAAGTCGAGCACGCCGTACAGGTGGATATCGACGAGCGCGTCACCCGCCTGTCCGAGCAGTACTTCCCGGAGCTGTGCGACGCCAACAACGACCCGCGCGCCGAACTGCTGTTCGACGACGGCGTGCAGTACCTGAAGGACGCCGCCCCCGGCTCCATCGACGTGATCATTGTCGACTCCACCGATCCGGTCGGCCCGGCCGAGGGCCTGTTCTCCACCGCGTTCTACAAGGACTGCGTGAAGGCCCTGGGCCCGGACGGCCTGCTGGTGCAGCAAAGCGAATCGCCGCTACTGCACACCGACAGCATCATCCGCCCGATGCACGACAGCCTGCGCGCGGCGAACTTCATCGACGCCCTGACCCTGCACTTCCCCCAGGCCACCTACCCCTCCGGCTGGTGGACCTGCACCATCGCCGCGAAGGACTGCCCGGTGTCCTTCCTGCGCGAAGAGGCCGCCGAAGAGCTGCCGTTTATCACGCACTACTACAACGCCGCGATCCACCGCGCCGCTGGTGCCACCCCGGAGTTCTTCCGTCGCAAGCTGTTCGCCTGATCGCGCGCCAGCGCCGGGGCCACCCACAGAGATCGCCACGGCGCTGTGCGCCTCACCATGACAGTACTTTTCCCGTCATGGTGAGGCCCCGCCGGGGCCGTGGCCATCTCGTAACGAAACCTCCGACGCTCGCCCGGGCCAACGCCGGGGCCACCCACGGAGATCGTCACGGCGCTGCACGCCTCAATGGGATGGACGCCCCCGCCCTATTACGGCATCGCGATGTGCCAGAGTGGGGGTGATCACTCTCACTCGAAGAAGACGGAGGCGTCCACATGCAGGTTACAACACTCGGTATTGATCTCGCGAAGAACGTGTTCCAGGTCCACGGTGTGGATGCGCAGGGCCGGCAGGTGTTTTCGAAGGCGCTGCGGCGCAGCCAGTTGCGCAACTTCGTCGCCCAGCTGCCGGCCTGCCGGATCGGCATGGAGGCCTGCGGGAGTGCCCATTACTGGGCGCGTGAGTTGCAGGCGCTGGGGCACGAGGTGCGGCTGATGGCGCCGCAGTT